>NZ_JBIWNY010000023.1:0-149617 GCF_044767465.1 Streptomyces sp. NPDC101237
TACTCGTCGACGCGGTCCGCGACCCAGAGCAGGGCGAGTTCGCGCAGCGCGGTCAGATTGCCCGGCCGGAAATAGTTCGAGAGCGCCGCGTCGACTTTGTCCGGCTGGTAGACGTTCCCGTGCGCCATGCGCCGGCGCAGCGCCTGGGGCGACATGTCGACCAGCTCGATCTGGTCCGCGCGCCGCACCACCTCGTCCGGCACCGTCTCGCGCTGGCGCACACCCGTGATGGACTCCACGACGTCACCGAGCGACTCCAGGTGCTGGATGTTGACGGTCGAGACCACGTCGATCCCGGCGGCCAGCAGCTCCTCGACGTCCTGCCAGCGCTTGGCGTTGCGCGAACCGGGGATGTTGGTGTGGGCCAGTTCGTCCACCAGGGCGACGGCCGGGGCGCGGCGCAGGACGGCGTCCACGTCCATCTCGGTGAAGGCGGTGTCCCGGTACTGCAGCTCCTGGCGGGGTACCTGCTCCAGGCCGTGCAGCATCACCTCGGTGCGCGGCCGGCCGTGGTGCTCGACGAAGGCGACCACGCAGTCCGTGCCGCGCTCCGCGCGCCGGTGGGCCTCGGAGAGCATGGCGTAGGTCTTGCCCACGCCCGGTGCCGCACCGAGATAGATCCGAAGCTTGCCGCGTGCCATGGTCCCATTGTCTTCCGCTCACCGCCGCCTACGCAGCGTCGACCTTACGGCCAACGGTCCCGGTCAGCGGGTCAGGCGGTGCGGCGGCGGGCATCTTTGACAGAACCCTGATGGTGCCCCGCGGGCCTCCCGGCGCGGGGCGCGGGGCACCGGAGCGGGTCAGTTGGGGTTGTCGCCGTGGGTGAGGGTCTCCCAGGCGACGAACAGGTTGTTGCTGCCGGCGGGGCGCTGGTTGTGGGTGAGCGTCTGGGTGTTGGTCATGGCGATGCCCAGCCGGTTGTGGAGGGCGTTGTAGCCGACCTCGGTGACGGGTCCCAGCCCGAGGTTCAGGGTGCCGCCGCAGAGCCAGCTCGGGACGGCGGTGCCCAGCTGGTACTTGGCCTGGAAGCCGAGCGCCTGCCGCAGCCGCTCGCCGACGTCGGTGCCGTACAGGTCCTGGCCCTGGATCCGGCTGGTCTCGGCGACGTGCGAGATCGAGGAGATGCCGTAGCCGGTGTGCGTGAAGTCCCGGCAGGTCTCCTGGGTGAGGCCGGTGACGAAGGTGGACTGGCCCTGCCAGTAGGAGACGATCTTGGCGGTGGTGTCCAGGTTCTGGCTGGGCACGGTCTTGGGCACCGACCCGTCGGAGGCCAGGTAGACGTAGGCGGCCGTGCGGGTACGGAACCTGGCCATGGCCGAGTCGTAGGACGCCTTGTCCTCCAGGAAGACGGAGATGCCGACGGCGGCCTCCGTCATCGTCAGCTCCCAGTTGCCGTTGGAGTTGGAGCCCTTGATGACGGTGGGGAGGTAGACGTTGCGCAGCATGGTGGCGAACCGGCCCTCGTTGGCCCAGCCGCCGGTGTACGTGTACCTGATGATCTCGGCGGCCTTGGGCCAGGAGGAGCCGGCCCAGCCGGTCTGCAGCGGCGCGTTGCTGTTGGTGTGGCTGGTGATGGTGGCCGACCAGGCGTCCATGATCTGGATCGCCTTCTGGGCGTAGCGGGCGTCCTTGGTGATGTACCAGGCCAGGGCGTCGGTGTAGGCGGCGATCGCGTCCTCGCGCTCGTCGGTGCACCCGTAGTCGGGGTTGGAGTACGACCCGCACTCGACGGTGGCCCGGGGCTTGGGCGTCCGGTTCAGGTCGGCGTAGTCGCTGGCCATCATCTGGTCGTACGCCGACTTCCAGGGCTGGGCGCCGGCCAGCACCTCGGTGCGGGCGAAGTCCAGCTGGGCCTTGGAGACGGTGACTCCGGGGTGCACGAAGGTGCTGGGGGCCGAATGGGCGGCGGGGGCCGTGAAGACTCCCAGGAGCAGGGCTCCCGCGGCCGCGAGCAGGGGGATGCGACGCACAGCGACTCCGTTCTACGTTCTCGTATGTGAACTTGGAGCGCCTCTGTGAACGAAGGCGTGCCGAGACCGTAGGTACGGACCAGACTTCCGTCAAGGTGTGAAGGAAGGGGCGGCCGTTCACACCCGCGAGTGCGGGCATGTGAAAGGGCCGCACCCGCGGGGGGTACGGCCCTCGTCGCGCGTCGCGCCGTCAGCGGACCTCGGTGATCTCCGGTCCGCGCTGGAGCTGGCCCATGCCGCCGGAGAAGCGCGAGGACTCCTCCTGCTGAACGCCCTCGGGAACCATCTGGGCGTCGTTCGGCAGCTTGAGGACGATCGGGTCGCGGGGGGCCATCGGGCCCTCGCCGCGGACCACGACGGTGTCCCGGAAGATCTGCTCCAGGAGCCCGGCGGCCTGCGGCTGCACCGCGCCCTGCCCGGAGATCACGCCGCGCAGGAACCAGCGCGGACCGTCCACACCGACGAACCGCACGACCTGGTAGCCGCCCGTGCCGTCGGGCAGCTGGACCGGCACCTGGGCGCGCAGCTCCCAGCCGAGCGGGCCCTCGACCTCGTCGACGATGCCACCCTGCTGGGTGATGCCGGAGCCGATCTCCTCGCGCACCTCGCCCCAGATGCCCTCGCGCTTGGGGGCGGCGAAGGCCTGCAGCTGCACGGCGCTGTCCTTGAGCACCACGGTGGCCGCGACGATCGCGTCGCCCGCGACCTCGACCCGCAGTTCCATGCCGTCGACGCCGGGCACGAACAGCCCGCCGAGGTCCACCCGGCCCTCGCCCGGCTCGCGCACCTCGGTGGCGTCCCACGGCCCGTCGGGCCGGGGTTCCGGCTCCAGGCGCACGCGCTCGCGCTCGCCCTCGTCTGCCTGGGTGTCGATGCTGTCGACGACCTGCTCGGCCTCGCCGGCCGCGTCCTCGGCGGCACCCTTCTTGTTGCGACGTCCGAACACGTCACTGTCCTTCCCGGTCGGATACGACCGAAGCGTATCGATTCCCACCCGTCCGACCGCCCTCGACGGCCTGACCGCTTGTGCCGCTCACGTCGCCCACCGCGGCATGCCCGCCGGTGGACCCGAAGCCCCCCTCGGCCCGCGCCGAATCGGGAAGCTCCGCCACCTCCTGGAAGCGGACCCTCTCGACCTGCTGGACGACCAGTTGGGCAATCCGGTCGAAGCGCTCGAACCGTACGGCCTCGTACGGGTCGAGATTCACCACGATCACCTTGATCTCCCCACGGTACCCGGCATCAATCGTCCCCGGGGCATTCACGAGGGCCACACCGCACCGGGCGGCGAGCCCCGAACGGGGATGCACGAAGGCCGCGTACCCGTCCGGGAGGGCGATCGACACCCCCGTGGGCAGGACGGCCCGTTCACCGGGCTTCAGCTCGCGCGCCTCGGTGGTCCGCAGATCGGCTCCGGCGTCACCGGGGTGCTCGTACGCCGGAAGCGGTACGTCCGGGTCGACGCGGCGGATGAGGACGTCGAGAGGGCTCACGCGGGTCGCGGGGTTCACGGGTTCACCTCGAAGGCGCGGGTGCGCCGGATCCGGTCCGGGTCGTTCATGGCGGCCTTGATCTCTTCCTCGCGGCCGTGGTCGGTGAAGTGCTCGACCGGGACCTCCACGAAGAGGGCCTCGGCACGGACGGCGACCGGCCCGTCGGGGGCGTCCAGGCGTCCGGTGGCGGTCGAGTAGATCTTCCGGCCGGACACCGCGGCGACCTCGGCCGCCAGGTACAGCGTGGTGCCCACGGGCACCGGACGCACGAAGTCGGTCTCCAGCCGTCCGGTGACGGCGATCTTCCGCAGCAGCCAGTTCAGCGAGCCGAGCGTCTCGTCCAGCGCCGTGGCGAGCACACCGCCGTGCGCCAGGCCCGGAGCGCCCTGGTGGGCGGCCCGCACGGTGAACTCGGCGGTGAGGGACACCCCCTCGCCGGCCCGCACCTCCAGGTGCAGCCCGTGGGACTGCCCGTGGCCGCATCCGAAACAATGTTCGTAGTGGGCGCCGATGAGCTCGCCGGGCGCGGGGGCGTCGGGGTGCCGCACCGGTTTCCGGGCACTGGCGGGAGGCTGAAGAGCTGCGGAACTACCACTCACAGGCGCAGACCTTACCCGCGCGTCCGGTGAATCAGGACACCGTGCCAAGCTTGGCTCCATGCAGCTCTCCGCCACCCCGTACGAAGAACGCCTCACGGCCCCCCGGTCGTGGTGGTTCCTCAGCTTCCTGATCGGCGTCTCGTGCGCCCTGGTCCTGCTGCCGTTCGGCACCCTGCCGACACTCGGCGGCCTGGTGGGCGGCACGGCGGCGGCGGCGGTGGTGGCCAGTTCGTACGGCTCCCCGCGCATCCGCGTGGTGGGCGACTCGCTGATCGCGGGCGAGGCGAAGATCCCGGTGTCCGCGCTGGGCACCTCGGAGATCCTGGACCCGGAGGAGGCGCGCGCCTGGCGCACGTACAAGGCCGACGTCCGCGCCTTCCTCCTGCTGCGGGCCTACATCCCGAGGGCGCTGCGCGTGGAGGTCACCGACCCGGCGGACCCGACGCCGTACCTGTACCTGTCGACGCGGGAGCCGGAGGCCCTGGCGGCGGCGATCGAGGCGGCGAAGCGGGCCCAGTAGGTCCCGGCCCGCGAGGGCCGGCCGCTGTCAGCCTCCGAAGTCCTCCGGCAGCTCGGCGATCGGCAGCGGCTGCGCCGGCTCCTCCAGCGGTGGCAGCTCGGGCAGTTCCTCCCAGGGCACCTGGATCTTTCTCAGGTCCGCCCGGATCCGCGCCGCGAGCTTCTTGGTGTCCCGGCGGTTCATGACCGCGCCCACCGCGGCGCCCACCATGAACGGCATCAGGTTGGGCAGGTCCCGCACCATGCGCTTCATGATCTGCTGACGCAGTTCGCGCTTCATGTGCCCGCCGAGGGCGCCGTTGATCGTCGACGGCTTCATCACGTCGATCCCGCGCTCCCCCGACCAGGAGGCCAGGTACGCGGTGCTGCGGTCCTTCAGGTTTCCCGGCGGCCGTACGCCGTAGACCTCGTGGAGTTCGGCGATCAGCTTCAGCTCGATGGCCGCGACCCCGGTGATCTCCGCGGCCAGCTCGGTCGGCATCGCGGGCGGCACCGGCAGCATCGCCGCCGCGCCCACGCCGGCCCCGACCGCCGAGGTGCCTCCCGCCGCACCCGTCACCAGCTTGTCGGCGAGCTGCTCGGGTCCCAGACCCGGGAACTGCCGGCGCAGGGTCGCGAGGTCGCGTACGGGGACACGAGGGGCGATCTCGATGATCCGGTCCGCGAGGTAGGCCAGCCCCGCTCTCGCCCGGCTGCCGCCCTTACGGGCGCCTTTCCGGGCCAGATGCACGGCCTTGTCACGGATGCCCCCGGCCCGTCGCCTGGCGACGGGCGCGGGCTGCTCCGCCGGCGCCGGGAGGTCACCCCGGTCGGCCGCCGGCTCGAGCGAGGCTCCCGGATCGGATGAGCCTCGCCCGTCGTCACGTGCGCGCGGGCCGTCGGACGGCCCCGAGTCCGCTCCCTTCAGGGGGAAGCGGCGCTTCCGGGGTGGGGTCGAGCCAGTCATGCCCGACCCCTCCTCAGTCGCAGTCGCGGCAGATCGGCTGGCCGTTCTTCTCCCGGGCCAGCTGACTGCGGTGGTGCACCAGGAAGCAGCTCATGCAGGTGAACTCGTCCTGCTGCTTGGGCAGCACCCGGACGGCCAGCTCCTCGTTCGAGAGGTCCGCGCCGGGCAGCTCCAGGCCTTCGGCGGCCTCGAACTCGTCGACGTCCACGGCGGACGTGGACTTGTCGTTCCTCCGTGCCTTCAGCTCTTCCAGGCTGTCCGAGTCGACGTCATCGTCGGTCTTGCGTGGAGTGTCGTAATCGGTGGCCATGTCGCTCTCCCCCTCTGGGTGTCTGCGGTGTCTCCAGCGCACGTAACGCGTGAGAGGCCGGACTTGTGCCCGACCTGAGGCGGAGATTTTGCCTCACATCAAGGTCTGTTACTCAATCGACACCCAACCGGATCTCCCGAGAGTGATCGGGTTGGATGGCGATGGGGACCGTACACGGTCCTCGCGAGGCACCTCAAAGGCGCCTCACCCTGTACTTCCCGTGATCAAGACACGTGAAAACAGGGATTTTCCCGGCTTTATTCCCCCAGCCATGATCACGGAGAGTAGATGGCCGGAAAACCGTCCTTGTGATCGATCACACATGGGGTACCCCGACACACCGACAGAAAATTCCGCGCAAAGCGAACATCCGCCGCGTGTGTCGCGATCTTGTAACACGTCAGACCGGCAAGGAGACCCTCATCACGAGACCGCCTCCTTCACGAGGCCGGGCCGCGATGTGGCCGCCGTGCGCCCGGGCCACGGACCGGACGATGGACAGGCCCAGGCCGACGCCCTTGTCGCTGCCCGTGCGTTCGGTACGGAGCCGCCGGAAGGGCTCGAACAGGTTGTCGATCTCATAGGCAGGCACCACCGGACCGGTGTTCGACACGGACAGTACCGCCTGACCGTGCTGGATCTCGGTGTCGACCTCGACCCAGCCGTCCTCGGGCACGTTGTAGCGCACCGCGTTCTGCACCAGGTTCAGGGCGATCCGCTCCAGCAGGACACCGTTGCCCTGGACGACCGCCGGCTTGCGCGCGCCCCGGATGGTCACGCCCTTGGCCGCCGCCTCGGCGAGCACCTGGTCGACGGCCTGGCCGGCCACCTCGGCCAGGTCGACCGGTTTGCGCTCGACGATCTGGTTGTCGCTGCGGGCGAGCAGCAGCAGGCCCTCCACGAGCTGCTCGCTGCGTTCGTTGGTCGCCAGCAGGGTCTTGCCGAGCTGTTGCAGCTCCACCGGCGCACCCGGGTCCGAGAGGTGCACCTCCAGGAGCGTGCGGTTGATCGCCAGCGGTGTGCGCAGCTCGTGGGAGGCGTTGCCGACGAAGCGCTGCTGGGCGGTGAAGGCCCGCTGCAGCCGCTCCAGCATGTCGTCGAAGGTGTCCGCCAGCTCCTTGAGCTCGTCGTCCGGGCCGTCCAGTTCGATCCTGCGGGACAGGTCGGAGCCGGCCACCGCGCGGGCGGTGCGGGTGATCCGGCCGAGCGGGGACAGCACCCGTCCGGCCATCGCGTAACCGAACGCGAAGGCGATCACGGCAAGGCCCAGCAGGGCCAGCAGCGAGCGGCTCAGCAGGTCGTCGAGGGCCGCCTGGCGCTGGCGGTCGACGCACTGGGCGATCGCGGCGTTGAACTCCGAGATCTGCAGGTTGGGCGTGCCGGTGATCGCCGCGCAGTTGTCGCTGGAGACCCTGATGTTGGAGCCGTCGATGATCTTGAAGAAGGGCTGGTTGCCGGTGCTGATCGCCTGCGCGGCGAGCAGGTAGATGATCGACAGCAGCAGGATGCCGGCGATCAGGAACATGCCGCCGTACAGCAGCGTCAGCCGTATCCGGATGGTGGGACGCAGCCACGGGAAGACCGGCTGCGGCCTTCTCGGGTCCCAGGTCGGCTTCGGGGGTGCCTGCGGAGGTGCGGGAGTGGTCGCCACGGCCGTCAGATCCGGTAGCCGGAACCGGGGACGGTGACGATGACGGGGGGCTCACCGAGCTTGCGGCGCAGCGTCATCACGGTCACCCGAACGACGTTGGTGAACGGGTCCGTGTTCTCGTCCCAGGCCTTCTCCAGGAGCTGCTCGGCGGAGACCACCGCGCCCTCGCTGCGCATCAGCACCTCCAGGACCGCGAACTCCTTGGGCGCGAGCTGGACCTCCTTGCCGTCGCGGAAGACCTCGCGGCGGTTCGGGTCGAGCTTGATGCCGGCGCGCTCCAGGACCGGGGGCAGCGGCACGCTGGTGCGACGGCCGAGGGCGCGCACGCGGGCGATCAGCTCGCTGAACGCGAAGGGCTTGGGGAGGTAGTCGTCGGCGCCGATCTCCAGACCCTCCACGCGGTCGCTGACGTCGCCGGACGCGGTGAGCATCAGCACGCGCGTGGGCATGCCCAGCTCGACGATCCTGCGGCAGACGTCGTCGCCGTGCACGAGGGGCAGGTCGCGGTCGAGGACGACCACGTCGTAGTCGTTGACGCCGATGCGCTCCAGGGCGGCCGCACCGTCGTACACGACGTCGACGGCCATGGCCTCCCGGCGCAGTCCGGTGGCCACCGCATCGGCGAGCAGTTGCTCGTCCTCGACGACGAGTACGCGCACGTCGCTTGTCCTTCCTCTGTCCACCCGCGTAGCGCGCACCGGCGCACGCGGGCAGGGGTCTGCTCGGGGTGTAGGAGCTCCATCCTGCCCTTTTCGGCCATAAGTCGGCAGTAAGGCAGAGGGGGCGACGGCGGGATCCGCGCCGCCGGGCGGGAATGCGCGATTTTCTGTTCCGGTTGAGGTTTCCAGCGAAGGGAGCGGGGGGAGGACGGCATGTACACCCCGCGATCACGCTCTGCATGTGCCGCAGCACCATGCGGTACGTACGTCGCCGCTACAGCAGAGTGGACGATGGGGGTGTCCGGCACCGTCGCCGCCCGGCCGGGCAGCGCTGGGCACCCGCGTGAGACGTGATCGCCCCTTCAACGGCACACCCCCGTGCCACCGACCCACGACCCAGGACGAGGGGGCGCAGCATGGACGCATTCACCACAGGACTTCTGCAGCGCATAAAGGCGACCGAGTCCGACATCACCCGGGCTCGTGACGAGGGCGACGACTTCCTTGTCGAGGTGGAGCAGGCCGAGCTCGACGACCTGCACCGCCTCGCCGCCGAACATGGCGTGGAAGTCGGCGTGACCCGCGTCTGACAGTCCCGCACCAGCAGTACACCGGCACATGAGCAGGGCCCCGGCGAATCCAGCGCCGGGGCCCTGCTCATGCGGTGACCCCTACCCGCACGGACACGATCGACTCGTCGGGACCAAAGAAACCGAGAAACCGGCCGACCTCCCCGCCTCCGACCTCACGGGTCAGGCGTCCGGGTCGCCGTCGTGCCAGGCGCCGAAGGAGTCCAGCAGCTGCTGGAGCGGCTCGAAGACCCCGGGGGTGGCCGCGACCGTCAGGGCGCGGGACGGGCGCTCTCCGGGCCGGCCGCCCGTGAGCGCGCCCGCCTCGCGCGCGATCAGGTCGCCCGCGGCCCAGTCCCACGCGTTCAGCCCGCGCTCGTAGTACCCGTCCAGCCGTCCGCAGGCGACGTCGCACAGGTCGATCGCCGCCGACCCGCTCCGCCGCACGTCACGCAGCAGGGGGATCAGCCGCGCGGCGACCCGGGCCTGGTGGGTGCGGACCTCGGTGACGTAGTTGAAGCCGGTCGACACCAGCGCCTGGTCCAGCGGCGGCGCCGGGCGGCAGCGCAGCTCCCGCTCGCCCTCCCAGGCCCCGGTCGCCCAGGCCCCGCCGCCCCGTACCGCGTGGTACGTCTCGCCGCGCACCGGTGCCGCCACGACTGCGGCCACGGTCTGACCGTCCTGTTCGGCCGCGATGGAGACCGCCCAGGTCGGCAGCCCGTAGAGGTAGTTGACCGTGCCGTCGAGCGGGTCGATCACCCAGCGGATCCCGCTGGTGCCCTCGGTCGACGCGCCCTCCTCGCCGAGGAAGCCGTCGTCCGGGCGGTGCCCGGAGATCAGGTCGGTGATCAGCTTCTCCGCCGCGATGTCCATCTCGGTGACGACGTCGATCGGGCTGGACTTGGTCCGGGCCACGGCGAGGTCGGCCGGGCGGCCGTCGCGCAGCAGCTCGCCCGCGCGGGCGGCCGCCTCCCGGGCGAGCCGGAGCAGATCGGTGTGCGGGGCGTCGGTCACGGGGCTCCTCACGCGTAGGGGCTGTCGGCGCCGGCCGCGGCCGGACGGGGGGCGCGCGCCGGGCAGCAGCCGACGGGGCAGAGGTTGTGGCTCGCGCCCAACGCGCCCAGCGCACACGGCGTGACCGCCCGCCCGCTCTCCACGCCCGCGCGCTCCAGGACCAGGTCCCGGATCGCGGCGGCGAACCGCGGGTCGTCCCCGACGGTCGCGGACCGCCGTACCGGCAGGCCGAGCTCCTCGGCCTTGGCCGTGGCCTCGGTGTCGAGGTCGTAGAGGACCTCCATGTGGTCGGAGACGAAGCCGATCGGGGCCATCACGACGGCTGGGACCCCGGCGCCGTGCAGCGTCTCCAGGTGGTCGCAGATGTCGGGCTCCAGCCACGGGATGTGCGGGGCGCCGGAGCGGGACTGGTAGACGAGCCGCCAGGGGTGGTCGACGCCGGTGCGCTCCCGGACCGCGTCGGCGATCAGCTGGGCGACGTCCAGGTGCTCCTCGACGTACGCGCCGCCCTCGCCGTGGGCCTCCGGCGGCCCGGAGGTGTCGGCGCCCGCGGTCGGGATGGAGTGGGTGGTGAAGGCGATGTGGGCGCCCGCGCGGACGTCCTCGGGCAGGTCGGCGAGGGACCGGAGCACCCCGTCGGTCATCGGGTCGAGGAAGCCGGGGTGGTTGAAGTAGTGCCGGAGCTTGTCGATCCGGGGCGGTTCGAGTCCCTCGGCCGCCAGCTCGGCCAGCGAGTCCGCGAGGTTCTCGCGGTACTGGCGGCAGCCCGAGTAGGAGGCGTAGGCGCTGGTGGTGAGCACCAGGACGCGGCGGCGCCCGTCGGCGACCATCTCGCGCAGGGTGTCCGTCAGGTAGGGCGCCCAGTTCCGGTTGCCCCAGTAGATCGGCAGGTCCAGGCCGTGTTCGGCGAAGTCCTTGCGCAGGGCGTCCAGCAGGGCGCGGTTCTGGTCGTTGATCGGGCTGACCCCGCCGAACAGGAAGTAGTGCTGCCCGACCTCCTTGAGACGTTCCTTCGGGATACCGCGCCCGCGCGTCACGTTCTCCAGGAACGGAACCACGTCGTCCGGCCCTTCCGGGCCGCCGAAGGAGAGCAGGAGCAGGGCGTCGTAGGGGGTGGCATCGAGCGCGTCTGACATGGGGGCGATCCTGCCACCCGGCGCTGACGGCCCGGAAACAGGAGGGTGAAGAGTCGGATTCGGGAGATTTATCCCCCGGTCGGACGGGGTGCAACCCGGGCACCTCGCTCGTAAGCTGTATCCACCGCGTTCGCGCCTTACCCAGCCTGTCGGAGACCCACGTGCCCAGCCCCTATCGCGCCCTGTTCGCCGTCCCCGGCACCAAGGGCTTCTCCGCGGCGGGCCTCGTCGGCCGGATGCCGCTGTCCATGATGGGCATCGGCGTGGTCACGATGATCTCCCAGATCAGCGGGCGGTACGGGCTGGCCGGCGCGCTCTCGGCCACCATCGCGCTGTCCGCCGCCGCAGTCGGCCCCCAGGTCTCCCGGCTGGTCGACCAGCACGGCCAGCGCCGGGTGCTGCGCCCGGCGACGCTGCTCGCGCTGGTGGCCGCGGCCGGGCTGCTCCTCGCCGCGCACTACGGGTGGCCGGACTGGGTGCTCTTCGTCTGCGCCGCCGGGATCGGCGCGGTGCCGAGCCTGGGCGCGATGATCAGGGCCCGCTGGGCGGCCCTGTACGGGGGCACACCGCAGCTGCACACCGCGTATTCGTTCGAGTCCGTCGTCGACGAGGTCTGCTTCATCTTCGGGCCGATCATCTCCATCGGCCTGTCCACGGTCTGGTTCCCGGAGGCGGGGCCGCTGCTGGCCGCCTGCTTCCTGGCCGTCGGCGTCTTCTGGCTGACGGCCCAGCGCGCCACCGAGCCCGCGCCGCATCCGCGCGAGCACCACACCCGCGGTTCGGCGCTGCGCGCGCCCGGCCTCCAGGTGCTGGTGGCGACCTTCACGGCCACGGGCTCGATCTTCGGGGCGGTGGACGTGGTGACCGTCGCCTTCGCCGACGAACGCGGCCACAAGGGCGCCGCGAGCGTGGTCCTGGCGCTGTACGCGGCGGGCTCCTGCCTCGCCGGTGCGGTCTTCGGTCTGATGCGGTTCGCGGGCAGGCCGGAGCGCCGGTGGCTGCTGGGCATCTGTGCGATGGCCGTGAGTATGATCCCCCTCCTACTGGTCGGAAACCTGCCGCTTCTGGCCGTGGCGCTGTTCGTTGCGGGCCTGTCCATCGCACCGACGATGATCACGACGATGTCCCTCATCGAAAAGCACGTACCTCGCGCGAAGCTCACCGAGGGCATGACCTGGGTGAGCACCGGCCTCGCGGTCGGGGTGGCGCTCGGCTCCTCGGTCGCCGGCTGGGTGATCGACGCGGCCGGGGCCCGCGCCGGGTACGGGGTTCCGGCCGTGTCCGGGACCGTCGCGGTCGCGGTCGGTTTCCTCGGGTACCGCCGGCTCAATGGGCCGGTCACGGGTCGGGGAGGCACCGTTGAGCAGTACAGCGAGCGGGAAGAGCGGCACGTGGCGTAACTGGGGAGGGACCGTCACGGTCAGTCCCGCGCGGGAGGTCGCGCCGGCCTCCGTGGACGAACTGGCGGCGGCGGTGCGGCAGGCGGCCGAGGACGGCCTGAAGGTGAAGGCGGTGGGCAGCGGCCACTCCTTCACCTCGATCGCCGCGACCGACGGCGTCTCGATCCGCCCTCAGCTCCTCACCGGGATCCGCCGGATCGACCGCGCGGCCATGACCGTCACGGTCGAGGCGGGCACCCCGCTCAAGCGGCTCAACATCGCCCTGGCCCGCGAGGGTCTGTCGCTGACGAACATGGGCGACATCATGGAGCAGACGGTCTCCGGGGCCACCAGCACCGGCACCCACGGCACCGGCCGCGCCTCCGCCTCGCTCGCCGCCCAGATCAGGGCACTCGAACTGGTCACCGCCGACGGCTCCGTGCTCACCTGCTCCGACCAGGGGACCGAGGAGGAGCGCGCGGTCTTCGCGGCCGCGCGGATCGGTCTCGGCGCGCTCGGGATCGTCACCGCGATCACCTTCGCCGTGGAGCCGCTCTTCCTGCTCAGCGCGCGCGAGGAACCGATGCCGCTGGACCGGGTCCTCGCCGAGTTCGACCAGCTCTGGTCGGAGAACGAGCACTTCGAGTTCTACTGGTTCCCGCACACCGGCAACACCAACACCAAGCGCAACAACCGCAGCGCGGGCCCGGCGCAGCCGGTGGGGCAGCTGGCCGGCTGGTTCGAGGACGAGTTCCTCTCCAACGGTCTCTTCCACGGCGTGCAGCTGCTCGGCCGCGCGGTGCCCGCCGTGGTGCCGACGGTCGCCCGGATCTCCAGCACGGCGCTGTCCGCGCGGTCGTACACGGACATCCCCTACAAGGTCTTCACGTCTCCGCGCCGGGTGCGTTTCGTGGAGATGGAGTACGCCGTGCCGCGCGAGGCCCTGGTGGAGACGGTGCGCGAACTGAAGGCGATGGTCGACCGGTCCGGCCTCCGGGTCAACTTCCCGGTCGAGGTCCGCACCGCCCCGGCCGACGACATCGCCCTGTCCACCGCCTCCGGCCGGGACAGCGCCTACGTCGCGGTGCACATGTTCCGGGGCACGCCGTACCAGGCGTACTTCACCGCCGCGGAGCGCATCTTCACCGCGCACGGGGGCCGTCCGCACTGGGGCAAGGTGCACACCAGGGACGCGGAGTACTTCGCGAAGGCCTACCCGCGGTTCGGCGAGTTCACGGCGCTGCGGGACCGGCTCGATCCGGACCGGCTGTTCCAGAACGACTACTTGCGGAGGGTTCTGGGGCAGTAGTCGGCGACCCGGCCGGCGACGGGGCCGCGTCCGGCTCCTCGCTCACGGACCCGCTCGGGGACGGCGCGGGCGTCGTCACCCCCTCGCTCGCGGGTGTCCGCGCCGGAGCCGGGGAGGACGAGGGCGACGGAGCGGTCGAAGCACCGGATCCGTCGCCGGACTTGGATCCGGACGAGGGGGACGGGTCCGTGGAGCCGGAGGGGGCCGACGGCCTCGACGGACCGGGCCGCCCGCCGGTGACGGCGCCGGTCACGGTCGTACCGGAGCCGCCGCTGAAGCTGCTGCCGGAGACCAGTTCGTAGGTCGTGATGCCGGCCATGGCCACCGCGAACACCAGGGCCGCCGCGAGCACCGGCCGGCGCCAGGTCCGCGTGCGGGCCCGGTAGACGGTTCCCGCCGTGAACTCGCCGGGCGCCGGGGCCGCTTCTTCCCGGGACCGGGGCGTCACCGTCGCGACGCGCAGCTGCTCCCCGGTCCGTCTGAGGAAGTGCTGGAACAGTGTGCCGCCGCAGGTGGCGATCACACTGACGACCCCGGCACCGAGGATCGTGCCGTACACCCCCACGGAGGAGGCGAGTTTGGCGGCCACGACGGCGGCCACCGCGCTGCCGGCGACCTGGGGCACGCTCAGGTCGATCCGCTTGACACCCGCCGTCACCTCCTCTCCCGCACTGGTCTGGTCACCGGAACCGGGCCTTTCACGCATTCCCGAACCTTGCCTGCCCTTCCCGTACTTGTCCGATCGACTGCACTAGAAAGGGACGTACGAGCGAAACCATTGGTTCCGTTTCTGCGGATTGCGTGAAGTACGCCACGTTCAAGATCGTCGGGAATGGGCAACCGGCGGCCGGGGAAGGCTCGTTGCCAGAAGTCGGGCGGCGCGCCAATCCACGCACGTGGCCCGAATGGAGTACTGTTGCGAGCCCTGGGTCCGGTCTCCCGCCAGGGCGTCCACGGCCTCGCAGGACCGCCGGGAGGGGGCCAGTTGCACAGGGTGACGGAGTTGGTCACTTAGCGTTGCGAATAGGTAACCGTGCCATAACGGCGGACCCGGGCCCGTGCCCGACACGCCGGGCAACTCGGCAAGGTTGTGGCAGGCTGCACCCGGGCAGGCCACACTCGACTAGCGGAAGCAGCGACGCACGTGACGTCGGCAGGCACCACCCGGGAGGTCCCCATGCCCGAACTGCGTGTCGTGGCCGTCTCCAATGACGGCACACGGCTGGTGCTCAAGGCTGCCGACTCTACGGAATACACGCTTCCGATCGACGAACGGCTCCGTGCCGCCGTCCGCGGCGACCGGCCCCGGCTCGGCCAGATCGAGATCGAGGTCGAGAGCCATCTCCGGCCCCGAGACATCCAGGCGCGGATACGGGCGGGCGCGACCGCGGAAGAGGTCGCCCAGCTCGCCGGGATCCCCGTCGACCGGGTGCGGCGCTTCGAGGGTCCGGTACTGGCCGAGCGCGCCTTCATGGCCGAAAGAGCCCGCAAGACACCCGTCCGCCGGCCCGGTGAGAACTCCGGTCCGCCGCTCGGCGAGGCCGTGCAGGAGCGTCTGGTGCTGCGCGGCGCCGACAAGGACACCGTGCAGTGGGACTCCTGGCGCCGCGACGACGGCACCTGGGAGGTCCTCCTCGTCTACCGGGTCGCGAGTGAACCGCACTCGGCGAGCTGGACCTACGACCCGCCCCGGCGGCTCGTGCAGGCCGTCGACGACGAGGCGCGCTCGCTGATCGGCGAGTCCGACGACCTCGCCGTACCGGAGCCCAGCTTTCCGTTCGTCCCGCGGATCGCCCGGCTGCCGCGGGACCGTCCGCTGGACCGTTCCGGCGACCGGGACCGGCCGAGCCTGCCCGCACAGTCGTCCGAACCGCTGGAGGAGACGGCCGGCGAGCGGGACTCGCTGACCAGCCTGCTGGAGGCGGTGCCGAGCTTCCGCGGCGACATGGTGGTCCCGGAGCGGCCCACCGAGATCGTCGCGGAGGAGCCGCCCGACCCGGAACCGGCGACCGAGGAGCCCCCGGCTCCCGCGGCCTCCGCCGGCTCCGCCTACGCGGACGTCCTCATGCCCCGCTCGGTCGGCAGCCATCGCGACCGGCTGATCGGCGCCACCGACCGCCAGGCCGAGGCCGACGGCGTCCGCCCCGGCCGCCGGGCCGCGGTGCCGAGCTGGGACGAGATCGTCTTCGGCACACGGCGCAAGAAGCAGGAGTAGCCGGGCGCGGCACGCGCCGCACGGCCGGCAGCAGGAGGGGGCACGCGCGCGTGCCCCCTCCTTGCGTCGTCCTACTGCGGGTCGGGCCGTCGTCCTACTGCGGGTCGGGGCCGACCGCGACCGGACGGGACGGGTCCGCCGACCACTCCGACCACGAACCGACGTACAGCGCCGCGTCGATGCCCGCGACGGCCAGCGCCAGCACCTCGTGCGCGGCCGAGACACCGGAACCGCAGTAGACGCCCACCGGGGCGGCCTCCAGGGCGCCCAGCGCCTTGAAGCGGTCACGCAGCTCGGCGGCGGGCAGGAACCGGCCGTCCGGACCGACGTTCTCGACGGTCGGCGCGGAGAGGGCGCCCGGGATGTGCCCGCCGACCCGGTCGATCGGCTCGACCTCGCCCCGGTACCGCTCCCCCGCACGGGCGTCCAGCAGCACACCCGTGCGGGCCAGCGCCGCCGCCCCGTCCGCGTCGAGCAACTTCAGCGCACCGGGCGCGGGTTCGAAGTCACCTTCGGCCGGCTCGACCGGATCGGCCGAAAGGGCCCCCTCCCAGGACGGCAACCCGCCGTCCAGGACCCGCACGTCCGGGTGACCCGTCCAGCGCAGCAGCCACCAGGCGCGCGCCGCCGCCCAGCCGTGCCCGCCGTCGTACACGACCACCGGCCGGCCGACCGAGACACCCGCACGGCGCATCGCCGCCGCGAAGACCGCCGGGTCGGGCAGGGGGTGCCGGCCGTGCTCGCCGGGCGCCGCGGCCAGTTCCGAGTCGAGGTCCACGTAGCGGGCGCCGGGCAGGTGCCCTGCGGCGTACTCGGCCGGGCCGTCGAAGGCCGCGCCGCCCTTGGTGGTCAACTGCCAGCGCACGTCCAGCAGCACGGGCGGGTTCGGCCCGGCCAGGTCGTCGGCGAGTTCGGTTGCGGTGATGATGGCTTCCATGGCCTCATCCTTACGCCAGGGGTGGCCGCGGCGTCCAGGTACGGCTACTCTGCTCGGCCGGACAGGCTCGATCACCGGGCGTACGGGACCGGGCACATGCTGTACGGCTGATGGACACCCGGCGGCAATCGACCGGAAACGGGCGAGAATCGGCAGACCAGGCATCCTCGCGGCGAAGGCCGCCGCCCCCGCCTGGGCGTGTGCCGCCACGGAGGGTGCGAGCATCGGCACGGGGCGTGCCCGCGGCAGCGGCACCGCCGGTCCGGAGAGCGGAAGCGACACGGCCACCGTGAGGGGCCGAGGAGAGAGTGACGATGACCGAGGTAAGGGGATCGGCCGGCCCGAACGGCGGTGCACACGCCGGGCGCGCGCCCGGCACCCCCTGCTGGGTGAGTCTGATGGTGCACGACTTGACGGCGACCGAGGAGTTCTACGAGGCGCTGTTCGGCTGGGAGTTCCAGCCGGGTCCGCAGCAACTCGGACCCTACGTCCGGGCGCTGCTCGACGGACGGGAGGTCGCCGGCATCGGGCAGCTGCCGCCGGACCTGCACCTGCCGATCGCCTGGACGCCGTACTTCGCCTCGGAGGACGTGGACCAGACGGCGGAGACGGCCCGCCTGTGCGGCGGCACGGTGGGCGTCGGCCCGCTGGACGCGGCCGAGGCCGGGCGGATGGCCATCTGCTCCGACCCGTCGGGAGCGGTGTTCGGGATCTGGCAGGCCTCCGCCCACCTCGGCACGGCCGTCACCGGCGTCCCCGGCACACCCGCCTGGAACGAACTGCTCACCTTCGAGACCGCGAGCGTCGCCAAGTTCTACGAAGCGGTGTTCGGCTACGCGGAGGAGCCGGTGGTGTCCGCCGACTTCGACTACGTGACCCTGCACGTCGAGGGCCGTCCGGTGGCCGGCATCCACGGCGTCGGCCTCGCGCTGCCCCGGGACCGCGGGCCGCACTGGCTCACGTACTTCGAGGTGGACGACGCGGACGCGACCCTGCGCGAGGTCGCCGGACTCGGCGGACGGGTGCTGAGACCGGCCCGGGACAGCGAGCACGGACGGGTCGCGACGGTGGCGGATCCGGAGGGTGCGGCGTTCTCGCTGATCGAGGGTCCGCGCCGCGTCAGGTCGTGACCGGCAGGACGTCCGGGGACAGGGCCGCCGCGCGCGCCGACGCGGCGGTCATCCGGCGCCGGTGGTGGCGGCGGCACAGCACCTCGTAACCGACCTCGCCGGCCGATCCGTTGACGTCTCCCACCACCACCTGCGCCCCCTCGACGACCATCTCGCCGCCCACCGTACGGGCGTTGTGCGTGGCGCGGGCGCCGCACCAGCACAGGGCCTCCACCTGGAGGACCTCGACCCGGTCGGCCAGCTCCACCAGTCGCTGGGAGCCGGGGAAGAGCTTGGAGCGGAAGTCGGTGGTGATGCCGAACGCGTACACGTCCAGGGCCAGGTCGTCCACCACCCGGGCGAGCTGGTCGATCTGGCCGGGCGCCAGGAACTGGGCCTCGTCGGCGATGACGTAGTCCGCGCGGCCGCCCTGCGAGAGGTGGTCGACCAGGTAGGCGTAGAGGTCCTGGCCGTCCTCCACCTCCACGGCGTCGGTGACCAGGCCGAGGCGGGAGGAGAGCTTGCCGTGGCCTGCGCGGTCGTCACGGCTGAAGATCATGCCGACGAGACCGCGGGCCGACCGGTTGTGCTCGATCTGCAGAGCCAGCGTCGACTTCCCGCAGTCCATCGTTCCGGAGAAGAAGACCAGCTCGGGCATGGGGAGGTGAGCACCTTTCGGGGCGGTGGGGTCAGGGACCGCTAGGAGCGTACTTCGAGCAGCGGGACGAGCTGTTCGACGGGGGTCATGGAGCCGTGGTTGCCGACCATCGCCGACTCCTTGGGCTCCCGCTCGGAGGCGATGATCAGGACGTCGTCGTGGGCGGCCGCGACGACGTCGCCGATCCGTCCGTACACCCGCTCGTCGAACCCGTCCGGCGGGCCGAACCAGCCGGCCGCGATCGCCTCGTCCCGGGAGGCCACCCAGAACTGCTCGCCGAGCACCTCGCGCCAGCAGGTCAGCACGTCGCCCGCGGCACCCGGGACGGCGTACACGTGCCGTGCCCGGCCCTCGCCGCCGAGCAGGGCGACGCCGGCGCGCAGTTCCCAATCCTCGTCGAAGTCGATGCGGTGCTGTTCGTCGAACGGCACGTCGAGCATGCCGTGGTCGGCGGTGACGTAGAGCGCGCTGCGCGGCGGGAGCTGCTCGGCGAGCCGCTGCACCAGCCGATCGACGTGCATCAGCTGGCCGCGCCAGGTGTCGGAGTCGACGCCGTAGCGGTGCCCGGCGCCGTCCAGTTCGGCGTAGTAGGTGTACACCAGGGAGCGGTCGCCCGCGGCCAGTTGCTCCGCCGCGAAGTCCATGCGTTCCTCGCCGGTGAGCCGTCCGTGAAACGTTCCGCCGCTGAGCGCGACCTTGGTGAGCGGGGTGCGCTCGAAGGTCGGTGAGGAGACCTGGGCGGAGTGCACACCGGCGTCGGCGGCGAGCTGGAAGACGGTGGGGTACGGCTGCCAGGCGGCCGGGTCGGTCCACGGCTGCCAGCGCAGCTGGTTCATCAGCTGGTCCGTGGCCGGGTTGCGGACGGTGTAGCCGGGCAGGCCGTGCGCGCCGGGCGGCAGGCCGGTGCCGACGGAGGCGAGCGAGGTGGCGGTGGTCGCCGGGTAGCCGGCGGTGATCGGGCGTCCGGTGCCGCCGCGCGAACTGCCCAGCAGCGAGGCCAGGAAGGGCGCCTCGTCCGGGTGGGCGCGCAGCTGTTCCCAGCCGAGGCCGTCGACCAGGAAGACGCAGTTGCGGTCGGCCGGGGTCAGTTCCTTGATCGCCGCGGTCATGCCGGGTACGGCCATCCCTGCGGCCAGGGTGGGCAGCAGGTCGGCGAGGGAGCCGCTGCCGTACTCGGGCAGCGGGGCGGAGCCGAGGGCGAGCGGTTCCGGATGGTCCCAGGCGGCGTAGGCCATCAGTGTGCGACGTCCGCGGTCGCCTCGGAGATGGCCTGCGCGAAGACGAGCGCCTGGCGCACCGTCTCCGGCCCGTCCCCCGCCTCGCTGACGCGCAGGCTCAGGTCGTCCGCCGTGGAGTTGCCCGTGTAGCCGTGGTCGGCCTCGCAGTTGGGGTCGCCGCAGGCGGCGGGCTCCAGGTCGATGCGCGAGACGGCGCCCCAGCCGATGGTCAGCACGATCTCGCGGGGCAGGGTGCCGGGCGTGTACTGCTCCGGGTTGGCGACCACCCGGCTGACCACGACCGACGAGATCCGGCCGAGTTTGACCGACTCGGTGGAGGTGGTGGCGTACGGCGTCGGGGAGGTGCTGTCGGCGGCCTGCTCGTCGGTGTGGCTGACGATGAAGCGGTTGCCGGTGAGGACGAGCACGGTCACGTGCCGCCGTACCTCGTTCTGGTCGAACGTCGTCTCCTGGTGGACCAGGTACGACCGGATCGGCTCGCCGCCCACGGCGGCCTCCACCGCCTCGGCCACGAGGGCCGGGTAGTAGCCGCTGCGCTCGATCGCGACGCGCAGCCCCTGGGTCGTCGTACTGGTCTTGGCCATGACGTCCATCCTAATCCGTGGGCAAGGGGGGTCCGGGCCAGTCGGCGCACCCTGGTGCAAACCCACCACGGGGCGGGGGCGGCGGTCAGTAGGCGGGCATGGTCCGCGGCCCCAGGTCGTCGCGGGCCGGCGGGGGCGCCAGCCGGACGGTGGCACCGAGGACGCTGACGCCGTGCCGGGCGACCACGACCGGCTCCAGGGTGACCGCGACCACCTCGGGGTGGTCGTCGACCAGCCGGGAGACACGCAGCAGCAGTTCCTCCAGGGCGGGCGTGTCCACGGGGGCCGAGCCGCGCCAGCCGAACAGCAGGGGCGCGGTGCGGATCGACCGCACCAGCGAGGTCGCGTCCCGGTCGGTCACCGGGACCAGCCGGTGGGCCGTGTCGCCGAGCAGCTGCGAGGCGGCGCCGGCCAGGCCGAAGGACAGCACCGCTCCGGCGGCCGGATCGATCACGGCCCGTACGACGGTGTCGACACCGCGCGGTGCCATCCGCTGCACGACCGGGCGCAGTTCCTCCGGCGGCCCGAACAGCTCGGTCAACTCGGCGTACGCCCGCCGCAGTTGCCCTTCGTCCGCCAGGTCGAGCCGTACGCCGCCGAGGTCGGCGCGGTGACGCAGGTGCGGGGCGGTGGCCTTGAGGGCGACCGGGTAGCCGAGGTCGGCGGCGGCGCTCACGGCGGCCTCGGGGGTGGGCGAGGGCACGGCGCGGTGCACGGGGATGCCGTACCCGCCGAGGAGCGCGCAGGTCTCCTCGGTCCCGGGGGTGAGGCCCTCCCCGCGCTCCAGCAGCATGCCGATCAGCTCGGCGGTCCCCTTCTCGTCGATGTCGTCGTACTCGGGCACCCTGCCGGGATCGACCGACTCGCGCCGCCACTGGGCGTACTTCACGGCCTCGGCGAGCGCCCGGACGGCCCGCTCGGCGGCCGGGTAGGCGGGGATCAGCCGGGAGCCGGGCTGGGCGGCGGGCGGCTGGAGTCCCTCCGTGACGGCCACGGACGGTGTCCGGGCGGCGGCCGTCTCCGGGGATGCGGCGGGCGGGATGCGGACGGCCGTGTCCTGGGGTGCGGTGCGGAGGCGCTGGGGGCCGAAGGCGCCGGGTGCCATGACGTGCGGCTGCGGTGCGGTGCGGCCCGCGGCCGACAGCGCCTCCGCCAGCCCGCCGAGTTCGACGTGCACCACGAGCACCGGCTTGCCGTGCGCCCCCTCGGCCGCCGACCGCAGCGCCTCGGCCAGTTCGCCGTCGCCGACCGCGCCCTCGCCGATCGTCGGGATGGCCGTGACCACCACCGCGTCGCACGTGTCGTCCGCGAGCGCCTGCGACAGCGCGCGGTGGAAGTCCGCGGGGGTCGCCGTGGTCGTCAGGTCCAGCGGGGGCGCCGGGCGCAGGCCCTCCGCCAGGCAGCGGTCGTAGGTCAGCACCCCGAGCGACTCGGAATTCCCGAGGATCGCCACCCGGGGCCCGGCCGGCAGCGGCTGCCGGGCGAGCAGCAGTCCCGCGTCGACCAGTTCCGTGATGGTGTCGACGCGGATCACCCCGGCCTGCCTCAGCAGCGCGGACACGGTGGCGTGCGGCAGCCGCGTGGCCTGCACCGCGTGCCCCTGCGGCGCCGAACCGGCGCTCTGCACCACCACCAGCGGCTTCGCCGCCGCCGTGCGCCGCGACAGGCGGGTGAACTTGCGCGGGTTGCCGATGGACTCCAGGTACATGAGGACGACGTCGGTCTCCGTGTCGTCGTACCAGTACTGCAGGACGTCGTTGCCGGAGACGTCCGCGCGGTTGCCGGACGACACGAAGGTCGACACGCCCGTGGTCCCGGTGACACCGCCGCCGCGCCGGTGCAGCCGGGACAGCAGGGCGATCCCGATCGCGCCGGACTGGGCGAAGAGGCCGATGCGGCCGGGGCGGGGCATCTCGGGGGCGAGCGAGGCGTTCAGCCGTACGCCGGCGGCGGTGTTGATGACGCCGAAGGCGTTCGGGCCGATGATCCGCATGCCGTACGTGCGCGCGTGCCGGACGAGTTCGCGCTGGCGCTCGCGGCCGTCAGGCCCGCTCTCCGCGTAACCGGCGGACAGCACCACCAGGCCCTGGACGCCGTGTTCGCCGCAGTCGGTGACGACACCCGGCACCTGCTCGGCGGGGACGGCGACCACGGCGAGGTCGACCGGTCCGTCGATGTCGCGCACGGAGCGGTGCGCGGGCACGCCGTCGACCTCCTTGAGGTCGTCGGGGAAGGCCTGGTTCACGGCGTGCAGGCGACCGGTGAAGCCGGCGTCGCGGAGGTTGCCGAGGACGCTGCGGCCGACGCCGCCGGGCGCCCGGCCGACCCCGATCACGGCCACCGAGCCCGGGGTGAGGAGCCGCCGGACCGAGCGGGCCTCCGCGCGCTGCTCCCGCGCGCGCTGGACGGCGACCGAGCGGTCCGTGGGCTCCAGGTCGAACTCCAGCCGGACCACACCGTCCTCGAAGCTGCGCTGCTGGGTGTAGCCGGCGTCCGTGAACACCTTGATCATCTTGTTGTTGGCGGGCAGCACCTCGGCGGCGAACCGGCGGATGCCGCGCTCGCGCGCGACGGCGGCGATGTGCTCCAGCAGGGCGGAGGCGACGCCCCGGCCCTGGTGGGCGTCCTGGACGAGGAAGGCGACCTCGGCCTCGTCGGCGGGCGCGGAGGCGGGCACGCCGCCGGGGCCGATGCGGTCGTAGCGTACGGTGGCGATGAACTCGCCGCCGATGGTGGCCGCGAGTCCCACCCTGTCCACGAAGTCGTGGTGCGTGAAGCGGTGGACGTCCTTGGCGGAGAGCCTGGGGTAGGGCGCGAAGAAGCGGTAGTACTTCGACTCGTCCGAGACCTGCTCGTAGAAGCTGACCAGTCGGTCGGCGTCGTCGACGGTGATGGGCCTGACGCGTGCGGTACCCCCGTCGCGCAGCACGATGTCCGCCTCCCAGTGGGAGGGGTACGCGTGCCGGTCCTGTCGGTCCGCCGGGGTCTGCATGGGCCCCAGCGTACGGCTCGCGTCCGACAGTGGCGCGAGGCAGTCTGTGGAGGACGGGAGCCGGTCCGAGGCCGCGGTCCGGCTTCACACCCGCGCGGGCTTCGGCCCGCTCCGGGCATGCTTCACGATATGGGAAACTGGTCTAGACAACCCTGAACACCGAAGGGCAGCATCACATGGCTGAGCGCCGCGTCAACGTCGGCTGGGCCGAGGGCCTCCACGCCCGCCCCGCTTCCATCTTCGTCCGAGCCGCCACGGCCACCGGCGTCCCGGTGACGATCGCCAAGGCCGGGGGCGCCCCCGTCAACGCGGCCTCCATGCTGGCCGTGCTGGGCCTGGGCGCCCAGGGCGGCGAGGAGATCGTCCTCGCCTCCGACGCCGAGGGCGCGGACGCGGCCCTGGACCGCCTGGCCAAGCTGGTCGGCGAGGGTCTCGAGGAGCTCCCCGAGACCGTCTGAGCGCCACGGCGCCCGCACCACCGAGGCCGCGTCACCCCTGCGGGGGCGGCGCGGCCTCGCCGTTCCCGCCGGGCTTTCCCGGCGCGGCCTCCCCGTTCGCGCCCGACCTTCCCGGCGGGGCCTCCCCGTTCGCGCTGGACCTTCCCGGCGGGGCCTCGCCGTTCCGGCCATCCTTCGGCGGCGCGGCCGCGCCTTTCCCCGCCGGGCCCTCCGTCGGCACGGCCGACGGGCTTGCTGCGCGGAATCCGGTTTCACGCCGGGCGCGCGTAATTGTCGCCGGGGGTCCACGCCATTTCCCACTGGGCACACCAAAGGCGCGCCCACCAAATTCCGGGCGCGCACGAAATAAAGACGGCGGAGCCCGGCAGAGGGCGTCGGAAATACCGCTCCACCGAATAACATCTCTTTGTATACGGTGCCCGTGTTAATGCCGCGGGCCCGACATGTTTACGGGATGTTGCGAAGTCCTCACACCGCCGGCCCGGTCAGCGCCGCCGGAGAAACGGAGCCGGTGGGAGACCGCCGACCGCTCGGTGTGCAGCGCGGTGACCGCCCGCGCGCGCTCGCCGTCGCCGCGCGTCACCGCGTCCACGATGGCGCCGTGCTCGGCCCAGGACTCGACGGGGTCGGGCGGCGCGTCGACCACGTACATCCAGGCGATCTTGTGCCGCAGCTGGGTGAGCGCCGAGGTCAGGGCCTGGCTGCCGGTGGCCTGGGCGAGCGTCTCGTGGAACCAGCCGCCCAGGGACCGCAGGTCCTCGCTGCCGCCCCTGCGGGCCCGCTCCTGACCCAGCCTGACCAGGCCGCGCAGAACCTTGAGGTGGGCCTCGGTACGGCGCTGGGCGGCCCGGGAGGCGCCCAGCGGCTCCAGGAGCAGACGCATCTCCAGCAGGTCGGCGGCCTCCTGCTCGCTCGGTTCCGCCACGCACGCGCCCGCGTGCCGGCGCGTCACCACGAACCCCTCGGCCTCCAGGGTGCGCAGGGCCTCGCGGACGGGGACGCGCGAGACACCGTAGCGACGGGCGAGGAGTTCCTCGGTGAGCCGGCTGCCACGCTCGTGGACGCCCGCGACGATGTCGTCCCGGATCGCCGTGCATACCGACTGCGCCGGAATACGCATGTCCGACCTCCGCCTTAATCCCCGTGAAACGCCGTCGAGTGGCGTCCGTTCCGTGACTCTATTGCAATGAGCGGGAATTTCCGACGGCGGCCCTGAATCCATGCATATTTTTTGGACAGCGGGCCCGCGAAAACGACGAAAGCCCCGGCTCGGCGGCCGGGGCTTCGGAGACTCTCGTCGGAACGCGTCAGACGTTCACACCGTGCTTGCGGAGGTAGGCGACCGGGTCGACGTCCGAGCCGTACTCCGGGGTCGTCCGGGCCTCGAAGTGGAGGTGGGGGCCGGTGACGTTGCCGGTCGCGCCGGAGAGGCCTATCCGCTCGCCCGGGGTGACCTTCTGGCCCACCGAGACGCCGATCGACGACAGATGACCGTACTGGGTGTACATGCCGTCGGCCATCCTGATGACGATCTGGTTGCCGTACGAGCCGCCCCAGCCGGTGGAGACCACCGTGCCGGTGCCGACCGCGTGCACCTCGGTGCCGGAGGCGGCGTGGAAGTCGATGCCGGTGTGGGAGCCGGAGGACCAGAGCGAGCCGCCGGTCTTGTAGCCGGTGGAGACGTACGAGTCGGCGACCGGCACGACGAAGGCGTTGAGACGCTTGCGCTCGGCCTCCCGTGCCGCGCGCGCCTTCGCCTCGCGCTCCTTCTCGGCCCTGGCCGCGGCCTTCTCGCGCGCGGCCTCCTCGGCCGCCTTGCGCTCGGCGGCGGCCGTCTGCGCGGCCGCCTGGGCGTCGATCCGGTCGGCGACCGAGTCGCTGATCGTGATCACCGGGGTGAGGCCGGTCTGCTCGACGGAGTTCTCCGCGGCGAGCGCCGGGGCCGCCGAGACGGTGCCGATGACACCCGTGGTGGTGAGGGCCGCGATACCGGCGGCCTGCGCGGTGGTGCGCTTCACCCGGCCGGGACGACGGTGCTTCCCGGAGGCGCACATGAACGCCATGTAGAGGCTGGTCCTTTCCTTCCCTCTCGCCTACCGGGTTAGCTGACGGGTTCGGAGCAG
Organism: Streptomyces sp. NPDC101237; assembly: GCF_044767465.1. Taxonomy (NCBI): domain Bacteria; kingdom Bacillati; phylum Actinomycetota; class Actinomycetes; order Kitasatosporales; family Streptomycetaceae; genus Streptomyces; species Streptomyces sp. NPDC101237. The sequence continues at coordinate 25,869 of NZ_JBIWNY010000023.1, forward strand.
GAAGGTCTCCTACGGGCCCCCTCGCGGCTCGCGCGGGCGCCCGATTCACCCCAGGGACTGCGTGGGTCCCCGGCTCCCCTGGCTCGCGCCGTACGGGGACTCGGCGATGACTGTCCGGTGCCGCGGGCGCGGCGCAGTGTCGGCGGACAGCCCGGAAGAACGTACGAGGGCGTTCTGGCAATCCTCAAACGGATCAGGGTTTTTGTCGCGTATCCCACAGGGCAGACAGGCAACCTCCGCATCAATCCGGACATTTCAGAGCCCTGGTGACCGGTGGGTCACCAGGGCTCCGGACGCGCGTGCCGCTACTCGGCGGCGACGACCGTCACTTCGCCGATGCCGAGGGCCTCGACGGGCTCCTTGATCTGCGCCGCGTCGCCGACCAGGACGGTCACCAGGTGGTCGACCGGGAAGGCGTTCACGACGGCCGCGGTGGCCTCCACGGTGCCGGTGGCGGCCAGTTGCCGGTAGAGCGTGGCCTGGAAGTCGTCGGGCAGGTGCTGCTCGACCTGGTCGGCCAGGGTGCCGGCGACGGCCGCGGCCGTCTCGTACTTGAGCGGCGCCACGCCGACCAGGTTCTGCACGGCGACGTCCCGCTCGGCGTCCGTGAGGCCCCCGGAGGCGAGGGTGCGCAGCACCGTCCACAGGTCCTGGAGCGCCGGGCCGGTGTTCGGGGTGTCCACGGAGCCGCTGATGGCGAGCATCGAGGCACCGCTGCCGTCGGGAGCCGACCGCAGCACCTGGCCGAAGGCGCGGACGCCGTAGGTGTAGCCCTTCTCCTCGCGCAGGACGCGGTCCAGGCGGGAGGTGAGGGTGCCGCCGAGGCAGTAGGTGCCGAGCACCTGGGCGGGCCAGACCCGGTCGTGCCGGTCGGCGCCGACGCGGCCGATGAGCAACTGCGTCTGGACGGCGCCGGGCCGGTCCACGATGACGACGCGGCCGGTGTCGTCGGCGCTGACCGCGGGCACCGGGCGGGGCTGGGCCGTGGAGCCGCTCCAGGCGCCCAGGGTCTCACCGAGCAGGTCGTCCAGGTCGATGCCGGTCAGGTCGCCGACGACGACCGCGGTGGCCGTGGCGGGCCGTACATACCGGTCGTAGAAGCCGCGTACGGCGGCCGCGTCGATCTTCTCGACGGTGTCCTCGGTGCCCTGGCGCGGCCGGGACATCCGCGCGGTCGCCGGGAACAGCTCCTTGTAGAGCTGCTTGGCGGCCCGGCGGCTGGGGTTGGCCAGCTCGTGCGGGATCTCGTCGAGGCGGTTGCGGACCAGCCGCTCGACCTCGCTGTCGGCGAAGGCGGGCGCCCTGAGCGCGTCGGAGAGCAGCCCGAGCCCCTTGCCCAGACGGGAGGCCGGGACCTCCAGGCTGAGCCGGACACCGGGGTGGTCGGCGTGCGCGTCCAGGGTGGCGCCGGCCCGCTCCAGCTCGGCGGCGTACTCCTCGGCGGAGTGCTTGTCGGTGCCCTCGGAGAAGGCGCGCGCCATGATCGTGGCGACGCCGTCCAGACCGGCCGGCTCGGCGTCCAGGGGTGCGTCCAGAAGCACCTCCACGGCGACGACCTGCTGGCCGGGGCGGTGGCAGCGCAGCACGGTGAGCCCGTTGTCCAGGGTGGAGCGCTCGGGGGCGGGGAAGGCCCACGGCCGCGCCTCGCCCGGCTGGGGCTGCGGGTGGAAGTCCATCGTGGCGAGCTCGGTCACTTGGCCGTCTCCTCGTTGTTGTCGCCGGCTTCGACCGTGGCCTCGGCCTCGGGGTCCTCGGGAACGTCGGCGTCCTCGACGGACTCCGGGGAGATGGGCTCGTAGACGAGCACCGCGCGGTTGTCGGGCCGCAGGCGCGCCGCGGCGACCTCCCGGACCTCCTCCGCGGTCACCGCGAGAACGCGCTGGACGGCGGTCAGGGCGAGCTGCGGGTCGCCGAACAGCACGGCGAAGCGGCACAGTTCGTCCGCGCGGCCCGCGACGGTGCCGAGCCGGTCCAGCCACTCGCGCTCCAGCTGGGCCTGGGCGCGCTCCATCTCCTCGGGCGTGGGGCCCTCCTGCGCGAAGCGGGCCAGCTCCTCGTCGATGGCGGCCTCGATGACCGGGACCTCGACGTCACCCGAGGTCTTCACGTCCAGCCAGCCCAGGGAGGGCGCGCCGGCCAGGCGCAGCAGGCCGAAGCCCGCGGCGACGGCCGTGCGGTCGCGCCGCACGAGCCGGTTGTACAGGCGGGAGGACTCGCCGCCGCCGAGGACGGTCAGGGCCAGGTCGGCCGCGTCGGACGCGCGCGTGCCGTCCTCCGGGAGCCGGTAGGCGGCCATCAACGCGCGCGCGGGCACCTCCTCCACGACGACCTCGCGCAGCTGCTCGCCCATGACCTCGGGGAGCGAGCCGTCGCGCGGGGCGGGCTTGCCGTCGTGCGCCTCGATGGAGCCGAAGTACTTCTCGATCCAGGCGAGGGTCTCCTGGGGGTCGATGTCGCCGACCACCGAGAGCACCGCGTTGTTGGGCGCGTAGTAGGTGCGGAAGAACGCCCGCGCGTCCTCCAGGGTGGCCGCGTCCAGGTCCGCCATCGAGCCGATCGGCGTGTGGTGGTAGGGATGGCCCTCCGGGTAGGCGAGCGCGGTGAGCTTCTCGAAGGCGGTGCCGTAGGGGACGTTGTCGTAGCGCTGACGGCGCTCGTTCTTGACGACGTCCCGCTGGTTCTCCATCGACTCGTCGTCCAGGGCGGCGAGCAGCGAGCCCATGCGGTCGGCCTCCAGCCAGAGGGCGAGCTCCAGCTGGTGGGCGGGCATGGTCTCGAAGTAGTTGGTGCGCTCGAAGCTGGTGGTGCCGTTGAGCGAGCCGCCGGCGCCCTGCACCAGCTCGAAGTGGCCGTTGCCCTTCACCTGGGCGGAGCCCTGGAACATCAAGTGCTCGAAGAGGTGAGCCAGACCGGTGCGTCCCTTGACTTCGTGCCGGGAACCGACGTCGTACCAGAGGCAGACCGCCGCGACCGGGGTCAGGTGATCCTCGGAGAGCACCACGCGCAGACCGTTGGCCAAGCGGTGCTCGGTCGCTGTCAGGCCTCCGGAGCCTGTCTCGGCCTTGGTCGTGTGACCCATGGGCATGTACGTCCCTTCACTCGCGTCACTCACTCGCGGAAGCCGTCTAGAACCGCGGTTTTCCTGCCGGTCCTGCCACTGTATGCAAGCGGGCGGGGACCCGGCGAAGTTCCCGCACCACGTACGCCCACAGCGGATCGCGTAGCCTGCGTCCGACTCGCCCCCGAACGCCTCCGAGGCACCGGGGCGGGCCGCGGTGACCGGGTCCTGGCCCGGCCTGTCAGTACCGCGGTCCACAATGGTCAGCGTCAGATCCCGTTCACGCATGAGCAAGGAGCCGGCAGCGATGGCCCGCCGCAGCACGAAGACCCCGCCGCCCGACGACTCGTACGAGGAGAGGATCCTCGACATCGACGTCGTGGACGAGATGCGCGGCTCCTACCTCGAGTACGCGTACTCGGTCATCTACTCGCGCGCTCTGCCGGACGCCCGCGACGGCCTGAAGCCGGTGCACCGGCGGATCGTCTACCAGATGAACGAGATGGGGCTGCGCCCCGAGCGCGGCTACGTGAAGTGCGCGCGCGTGGTCGGCGAGGTGATGGGCAAGCTGCACCCGCACGGCGACGCGTCGATCTACGACGCGCTGGTGCGCATGGCCCAGCCGTTCTCGATGCGCGTGCCGCTGGTCGACGGTCACGGCAACTTCGGCTCGCTGGGCAACGACGACCCGCCGGCCGCCATGCGGTACACCGAGTGCCGGATGGCCGAGGCGACCAGCCTGATGACCGAGTCCATCGACGAGGACACGGTCGATTTCACGCCGAACTACGACGGCCAGGAGCAGGAGCCGGTGGCGCTGCCCGCCGCCTTCCCCAACCTCCTGGTCAACGGCTCCTCGGGCATCGCGGTCGGCATGGCGACGAACATGCCGCCGCACAACCTGGGCGAGGTGATCGCGGCCGCGCGCCATCTGATCCGGTACCCGAACGCGGACCTGGACACGCTGATGAAGCACGTGCCGGGCCCGGACCTGCCGACCGGCGGCCGGATCGTCGGCCTGGACGGCGTGCGGGACGCGTACGAGACGGGCCGCGGCACCTTCAAGATCCGCGCCACGGTGGCGGTGGAGACGGTCACGGCCCGCCGCAAGGGCCTGGTCATCACCGAACTGCCCTTCACGGTCGGCCCCGAGAAGGTCATCGCCAAGATCAAGGACCTGGTCAACTCCAAGAAGCTGCAGGGCATCGCCGACGTCAAGGACCTCACCGACCGCGAGCACGGGCTCCGCCTGGTCGTCGAGATCAAGAACGGCTTCGTGCCCGAGGCGGTCCTGGAGCAGCTCTACAAGCTGACGCCGATGGAGGAGTCCTTCGGCATCAACAACGTGGCCCTGGTGGACGGCCAGCCGCTCACGCTCGGTCTGAAGGAACTGCTGGAGGTCTACCTCGACCACCGGTTCGAGGTGGTCCGCCGCCGCAGCGAGTTCCGCCGCACCAAGCGCCGCGACCGTCTCCACCTGGTCGAGGGCCTGCTGACGGCCCTGGTCGACATCGACGAGGTCATCCGGCTGATCCGCTCCAGCGACAACAGCGCGGAGGCCAAGCAGCGCCTGATGGAGCGCTTCTCGCTGTCGGAGATCCAGACGCAGTACATCCTGGACACCCCGCTGCGGCGCCTGACCAAGTACGACCGCATCGAGCTGGAGGCGGAGAAGGAGAAGCTCACCGCGGAGATCGCCGAGCTGACCCGGATCCTGGAGTCGGACGCGGAGCTGCGCAAGCTGGTCTCGGCCGAACTGGCCGCGGTGGCGAAGAAGTTCGGCACCGAGCGGCGCACGGTGCTGCTGCAGGCCTCGGGCGCGCCCGCGGCCGTGGTGCCGCTCCAGGTGGCCGACGACCCGTGCCGGGTGCTGCTCTCCTCGACGGGCCTGCTGGCGCGCACGGCGAACGGCGAGCCGTTCCCGGAGGACACCGACGGCAAGCGGGCCAAGCACGACGTGATCGTCTCGGCGGTCCCGGCGACCGCCCGCGGCGAGATCGGCGCGGTGACCTCCACCGGCCGTCTGCTCCGCGTCAACGTGGTCGACCTGCCGCAGCTCCCGGAGACGGCGAGCGCCCCGAACCTCGCGGGCGGCGCGCCCCTGTCGGAGTTCCTCTCCCTGACCGACGGCGAGTCGGTGGTCTGCCTGACCACGCTGGACGAGTCCTCGCCGGGGCTCGCCCTCGGCACCGAGCAGGGCGTGGTCAAGCGCGTGGTCCCCGACTATCCGTCCAACAAGGACGAGTTGGAGGTCATCACCCTCAAGGAGGGCGACCGGATCGTCGGCGCGATCGAGCTGCGCACCGGCGAGGAGGACCTGGTGTTCATCGCGGACGACGCGCAGTTGCTGCGCTACCAGGCCTCCCAGGTGCGCCCGCAGGGACGTCCGGCGGGCGGCATGGCGGGCATCAAGCTCACCGAGGGTGCCAAGGTCATCTCCTTCACCGCGGTGGACCCGGCGGCCGACGCGGTGGTCTTCACGGTGGCCGGCTCGCGCGGCACGCTCGACGACTCGGTGCAGACCACGGCCAAGCTGACCCCGTTCGACCAGTACCCGCGCAAGGGCCGCGCCACCGGCGGGGTGCGCTGCCAGCGCTTCCTGAAGGGCGAGGACTGCCTGGCGTTCGCCTGGGCGGGACCGGTTCCGGCGAAGGCGGCCCAGAAGAACGGCACCCCGGCCGAGCTGCCGGAGATCGACCCGCGCCGGGACGGCTCCGGCGTGTCACTGGCGAAGACGGTGTCGGTGGTGGCGGGGCCGGTCTAGGAGTCGTAGGCCTCCGGGGCCTCTTCGGGGCCCTCTTCCAGGCCCTGCACGTAGCGCAGGACGCCCCACATGCCGTGCTCGTCGGCGTGCGGGGCGTCGCTCGTGCAGGCGTCGAGTTCCTTGCGCAGGGCGGCGCCGTCGATACCGGAGCCGATCAGCACGAGCTGCGTCAGCCGCTCCTCGTCGCGCCGCCAGGGCTCCGGGTAGAAGCGCAGGAACCGTCCCACGGCGTGCACGGCGTAGCGGTTCGCGTGGTCGTGGGGCCCGAGGTCGACGTACCCCTTGATCCGGTAGAGCCCCTCGGGCCGGCTGTCGAGGAAGGCCATGAGCCGGCGCGGGTCGAGGGGCCGGCCGGAGACGAAGGACAGGCTGTCGTAGCGGGTGTGCAGGTGTCCCGGGTGGTCCTCGCCGTCGTGGTGCGCGTGCAGGTCGTCGAAGGACAGCTGGCCGACGCGCTCCTCGCCGGGCCGGCAGTCGAAGAGGAACTCGGGGTCGATGCGGCCGTAGGTGGCCGGGACGACGGCTGCCCCGTGGTCGCTGAGCGACCGCACGAGCCCGAGGACCCGCTCGCCGTCCTGCTCGGCCCGGTCCAGCTTGTTCACGGCGACCAGGTCGGCGAGGGCGAGGTGCCGGTCGATCTCGGGGTGCTTCGCGCGCGTGGCGTCGAACTCCGCGGCGTCGACGACCTCGACGAGGCCGCCGTAGACGATGCCGGGGTGTTCGCTGGCGAGCAGCATCCGGACGAGTTCCTCGGGCTCGGCGAGGCCGCTCGCCTCGATGACGATCACGTCGACGCCGGTGGCCGGGCCGGCGAGGCGGTCCAGGTAGGCGTCCAGTTCGCTCGCGTCGACCGCGCAGCACAGGCAGCCGTTGCCGAGCGAGACGGTCGAGTCGCCGAGGGCGCCGGCCACGGCCATCGCGTCGATCTCGATGGCCCCGAAGTCGTTGACGATCGCCCCGATGCGGCTGCCTCCGCTGCGGTGCAGCAGGTGGTTGAGGAGCGTGGTCTTCCCGGAGCCCAGGAATCCGGCGAGCACGACGACCGGGATCTGCTGGGGGCTGCGGCGGTGCTCCAACGGGGGCCTCTTTCGTGCGTACGGCGGTCCGGCCGGTCCAGGATAGGAAACGCCCGCCGGCGGCGCGGCCCTCGCCCGCGGCGCCGCGTCCGCGCCGCCCGTCGTGTCCGGGCGGCCCGTCGCGTCCGGGCGGCCCGGTCCCACGCCGGCGGTCCGTGCCGTCCGCCGCGTGCCTATCGGGGGGCGGCCGCCGTCCTCGGCTCCGGGCCGACGTACCGGGCCACCGGCCGGATGATCTTCGAGTCCGCCGCCTGTTCCAGGACGTTGGCGCTCCAGCCGACCACGCGGGCGGCAGCGAACGTCGGGGTGAACATCTCCCGGGGCAGACCGCAGAGTTCCATGACCACGCCCGCGTAGAACTCGACGTTGGCGTGGAGTTCGCGGCCGGGCTTCAGTTCGGCGAGGATGCGCTCCACCTGGCGCTCGACCTCGACGGCGAACGCGACCCGGGGGCCGCCGAAGTCCTGAGCGATCTCGCGCAGCATGCGTGACCGCGGGTCCTCCGTGCGGTAGACGGCGTGTCCGAAGCCCATGACGCGGTCTCCGGAGAGGACCTGGGCCCGGATCCAGGGGTCGATCCGGTCCGGTGTCCCGATCGCGTCGAGGGTGTCGAGGGCCCGGCTGGGCGCGCCGCCGTGCAGCGGCCCCGACAGCGCGCCGACCGCTCCCACGAGGCAGGCGGCGACGTCCGCGCCGGTGGAGGCGATGACCCGGGCGGTGAAGGTTGACGCGTTGAATCCGTGGTCAATGGTTGAGATCAAGTATTGCTCGACCGCACGGGCGTGTCGGGGGTCGGGCTCGGAACCCGCGAGCATGTACAGGTAGTTGGCCGCGTAGGACAGGTCCGCGCGCGGCTCCACCGGGTCGAGTCCCCGCCCGAGCCGGTACAGGGCGGTCAGGAGCGTCGGTACGGCCGCGCAGGCGGCGACCGTGTCGGCCCGCCGCCGGTCCGGATCGATGTCGTACACCGGCCGGAACCCGCGCGCCGCGCCGAGCAGCGAGAGCGCGGTGCGCATCCCGGCGAGCGGCCCGGAGCCGCCGCTCGCCGCGGCCACCGCGGGCAGTGCGGTGCGGACCTCGTCGGGCAGCTGCCGCAGGGCGGCGGTCTCGGCGGCGAAGGCGGCGGAGCGTGCCGCGTCCGGCAGTCCGCCGTGGACCAGGAGGTGCCAGACGTCCTCGAAACCGCGGGTGCGGGCGAGTTCGACGGCCGAGTACTGCCGGTAGTGGTAGAAGCCCTCGGCCCCTCGGACGTCCCCGACCTCGGTGTCCGTGACGACGACACCGGCGAGTCCGCGCGGCACCTCCACGAGGGTCGACGCGCTCCTGTTGACGGCCATGACATGCCTCCACTGCTCTCCCTGAACTTGATCCGACTGTCCATGCTTGACTAGATCTCTGTCAATATTGATTCAATCAATACACAAGGAACACGGCTACGGTGGCGCCATGCGCGATCAACAACCCGCTCCCGGCAGCCCCGCCCGGCGGCTGAGCACCAAGGAGACCGCCGAGCTGCTCGGAGTGAAGCCCGAGACCGTGTACGCCTACGTGAGCCGCGGCCAGCTCAGCAGCGCGCGGGCGCCCGGCGGCCGCGCCAGCACTTTCGACGCCGCCGAGGTGGAGGCGCTCGCCCGGCGCAACAGGCGAGAGGCGGCCGGGACTTCTGGCGCCGGCGGAGACCTGTCCGTGCGCACCCGGATCACGCTGATCGAGAGGGACCGCTACTTCTTCCGCGGTGTCGACGCCACCGAACTGGCCGTGCGGCACTCCTACGAGGAGGTGGCCGAGTGGCTGTGGACGGGCCGGATGACGCCGGGCGCCACCCTCACCGCTCCGCGGGCCGCCGTCGCCGTGGCCCGGCGTGCGGTCGACGCGCTGCCCGAGCACACGTCGCCCACCGACCGGCTGCGGGTCGCCACGATCGCCTCGGCCGCCGAGGACCCCCTGCGCTTCGACCTGTCCGAGGACGCCGTCCTCGGCACCGCGCGGACACTGATCCCCACCATGGTCGCGGCGCTGCCCGTACAGCGCCGGAACCGGCCCGACGACGGCTCGCTGGCCCTGCGGCTGTGGCACCGGCTGACCGGCATCGACCCCGACGACCCGGCGCTGCGCGTCCTGGACACGGCGCTCGCCCTGCTCGTCGACCACGACCTGGCCGCCTCCACCCTCGCGGTCCGGCTCGCCGCCTCCGCACGCGCCCACGCCTACGCGGCCGTCTCGGCCGGGCTCGGCGTCCTCGAAGGCCCGCTGCACGGCGCCTCCAGCGGCCTCGCCCACCGGATGCTGCTGGACGTCCTCGACCGGGGCACCGCGGTGCCGGTGATCGCGGACGAGCTCCGTGCGGGCCGCCGCGTCCCCGGCCTCGGTCATCGGCTCTACGAGGGCGAGGACCCGCGCGCGCGGGTCCTGTTCCGCCTCCTGGAGGACGTGCCCCGCGCGCAGCCCGCCCTGCTCGCGGCACGGGACGTGGTCGCCGTGACCGCCCGGCACGCTCCGTTGCACGCCAACGTGGACCTGGCGCTGGCCGTGTTCACGGCCTCGTGCGGCATGCCCGCCACCGCGGGCGAGACGATCTTCGCCGTCGCCAGGACGGCGGGGTGGATCGCCCACGCCCTGGAGGAGTACGGGGAACGTCCGCTGCGGATGCGCCCCAGCGGTCACTACGTCGGTCCGAAGCCGCCGCGGCCGCTGCCGGAGTAGCCCGGCCGGGCCGCCGCGCGGGCGTGCCGGACGGGGCCGGAAGCCATCTGGGGCGAAGTCAGGTTAGGCTCACCTCTGTGAGTAGGTGCACCACCGTCTCCCGGCTGCTCGACGAGCCCGTTTCCGGTACCGCCGCCACCGCGACGACGTGGCTGCTGCTGGAACAGCCCGGCCCGTGGGGCGCCAAGGCGCTCACGTCGAGTCATCTGGACCCCGTGCTCGGCCGCGCCCTGGAGGCCGCCGCCCAGGGGACCGGCGTTCGGATCGCGCTCATCCGCCGCCCCGGCCGCCACGCCGATCCGCGCACCCCCGCCGTGCGCCGGGTCTACGCGGCCCACACGGTGCCCGGGAACATCTGGCTGCACGCGGCCGCCGTCCGCGACCCGGCCCGGCTGCTCGGCCTCGACTTCGCCGCGCTCGGCGCGGGCGACCACCGTTCGTTCGGCACGGCACTCGGCGGCCGGCCGCACACGGGCAGCCCGCTCGCGCTCGTCTGCACCAACGGCAAGCGCGACCGCTGCTGCGCCCTGCTGGGCCGCCCGCTCGCCGCCGAACTGGCCGCGTCCGGCGTGACGGGCACCTGGGAGGTCACCCATCTGGGTGGTCATCGCTTCTCGCCGACCGTGCTCGTGCTGCCGTACGGCTACGCGTACGGCCGTGCCGAGGCGCATGCCGTCAAGGAGGTCCTGCACGGCGTCCAGGAGGGCCGTGTGGTGCTGGAGGCCTGCCGTGGCTGCTCCGCCTGGGAACGGCCCGCGCAGGCGGCCGAGCTGGCCGTGCGCGAGGCGGCGGGCGAGTACACGGCGGGCGCGCTGAGCGTCGTGAGGACCGAGGGCGCGGCGCCGCGCTGGGACGTCACCGTCGTCCACACCGACGGCCGCCGCTGGCGGGTCGGCGTGGCCCAGGGCACCTCGCTGCCGCCCCGCGCGGAGAGCTGCGGGGTGTCGGTGCTCGGGTCGCCGGCCCGGATGGACGTGGTCTCGCTGCGGCAGGCCGGGACGGCGACGGCGCCGGCGAGCTGACCCGACCGGGGCGACGGAACCGGCGCGGCCCCGGCGGCCGACTTCCCCAAGGAACAGTCAAGAGATCCACGCCACACCCCCTGTGGCCGGGCCCGCACCCCCACGTACCGTCGGGGCATGAGCCCCACTCCCCCCGCACGCCGCCTGCGCATCGGCCTGCCCCGACGGGCGTTCTCGCAGGTCCTGCTGACGCAGGTGGTGATCGCCGCCGGTGTCGCGGTGCTGGCGACCGGGCTCTTCCTGGCGCCGCTGAGCAAGCAGCTCGACCAGGAGGCGATGCGCCGGGCCCTGGCGATCGCGCAGACCACGGCACAGGACCCGAAGATAGCCGAGGGCGTCCTCACCACGCCGCCGAGCACGACAGGCCCGGTGCAACAGGAGGCGGAACGGATCCGGAAGGCCACCCGGGCCGAGTACGTCGTGGTGATGGACCTGCGGGGATTCCGCTGGTCGCACACCACGCCGTCGCTGATAGGCCGGCATGTCTCGACGTCCGCGAAGGAGGCGCTGGCCGGCCAGGACGTCATGCAGATCGACAGCGGCACCCTGGGCCGCTCCGCGCGCGGCAAGGTGCCGCTGTACGACGCGGACCACCGGATCGTCGGGGCGGTCTCGGTGGGCATCGCGTACGACAGCGTCCGGGCGCGCCTGCTCAGCACCATCCCCGGGCTGTTCGCCTACGCCGGCGGGGCGCTCGCCGCCGGCGCGCTGGCCGCCTGGCTGATCTCCCGACGGGTCCACCGACAGACCCGCGACCTGGCCTTCTCCGACATCTCGGCCCTGCTCGCGGAGCGCGAGGCGATGCTGCACGGCATCCGGGAGGGCGTGGTGGCGCTCGACCGCGACGGCCGCGTCCGGCTGCTGAACGACGAGGCGAGACGCCTGCTCGGCATCGGCGACGAGGCCGTCGGCCGGTCCCCCGACGAGGCGCTCGGCGAGGGCCGCACGACCGACGTCCTGGCCGGCCGGGTGACCGGCACCGATCTGCTCACCGTGCGCGGCCACCGGGTCCTGGTCGCCAACCGCATGCCCACCGACGACGGCGGCGCCGTCGCCACCCTGCGCGACCGCACCGAACTGGAACAGCTCGGCCGCGAACTGGACTCCACGCGCGGGCTGATCGACGCCCTGCGCGCCCAGGACCACGAACACGCCAACCGGATGCACACCCTGCTCGGGCTGCTGGAGCTGGAGATGTTCGAGGACGCCGTGGAGTTCGCCGGAGAGGTGGTGGGCGACCACCGGGTCACCGCCGAGCAGGTCACCGAGAAGATCAAGGACCCGCTGCTGGCCGCGCTGCTGGTCGGCAAGGCCACCGTCGCGGCGGAGCGCGGGGTCGCCCTGTGGGTGTCGGACCGCACCCGGCTCCCGGACCGGCTGGTCGACCCGAGGGGGCTGGTCACGGTCGTGGGCAATCTCGTGGACAACGCGCTGGACGCGGTCGCCGCCACTCCGCACGCGCGCGTGGAGGTCGAGTTGCGTGCCGAGGGCCGCGCGGTCGTCCTCACGGTGCGCGACACCGGGCCCGGGATACCCGCGGAGCAGCGGGAACTGGTCTTCACCGAGGGGTGGTCCACGAAGAAGCCGCCCGCGCACGGCAAGCGCGGCATCGGTCTCTCCCTGGTGCGCAGGCTCGCCGAACGGCAGGGCGGCAGCGCGGTCGTGGGCGACGCGGACGGCGGGGGCGCGCAGTTCACGGTCGCGCTCCCCGAGGCCCTGACCGGGCCGGAACCCGTGCTCGTCCCGGCCCGCGAGGAGACGCGATGATCGAGGTCCTGATCGTGGACGACGACACCCGGGTCGCCCGCGTGAACGCCGCCTACGTGGAGAAGCTGCCCGGTTTCCGGGTGGCCGGCCGGGCTCACGACGCGGCCGAGGCGCTGCGGCGGCTGACGGAGCCGCCCCGGCTCGACCTGGTCCTCATGGACCACTACCTGCCCGACGACACGGGACTGTCGGTGGTCCGGGAGATGCGCAGACGCGGCCACCAGACCGATGTGATCATGGTGACGGCCGCGCGTGACGTGTCGACCGTGCAGGCGGCGATGCGGCACGGCGCGTTGCATTATCTCGTCAAGCCGTTCACCTTCGCCGGGCTGCGCGCCAGGCTGGAGGCGTACGCCGACCTGCGGCGCACCCTGGACGGCGGCGGCGAGGCCGAACAGGCCGAGGTGGACCGGATCTTCGGGGCGCTGTCCACGACGTCGGAGCCGGACCTGCCCAAGGGGCACTCCCCCACCACCGCCGAGCTGGTGCGCCAGTCTCTGATGAACGCGTCCGGGCCGCTGTCGGCCCAGGAGCTCGCCGAACGGACCGGGGTGAGCCGGCAGACCGCCCAGCGCTACCTGAAGCTCCTGGAGCGCACGGGACGGGCGCGGCTGACCCTCAAGTACGGCGACGCGGGCCGCCCGGAACACCGTTACGTGTGGGCGACCCGCGGCTGAGGCGGTCTACTTGGCGGCCTCGACGAACTCCGTGGTGTAGGTCTTACTCAGGTCGACGTCGGCGTTCTGGATGTTGGTGTTGAACGCCTTGAGCACCTTCTCCACCGTCTCCGGACCGTTCTCGGGCATCACGCCGTCGTCGGTGAACATGGGCAGCGTGCTCTTGATCGACTCCGTGTAGAGGGCCTTGTCGCCCTGGGCGTAGTCCGCGGGCATCTTGGCCGCGATGTCGGCAGCGCTGTGCGTGGACATCCACTTGAGCGTCTTGACGAATGCATTGACCAACTTCTGGACCGTGTCCTTGTGACCGTTGACCCAGTCCGTCTGCATGTACAGGCTTGACGACGGGTACGGCCCGCCGAGCGCCTTCTGGGACCCTTCCGGCGTCCGCATGTCGACCAGGACCTTGCCCGCCTTCTTGTCCAGGATGGTCGCGACGGTCGGATCGGTGGTCATGCCGCCGTCGATGGAACCCTGCTGGAGCGCCGAGATGAAAGTGGCGCCCGCGCCGACGGCGACCGGCGAGAACTCGCTGACCTTCACGCCGTTCTTGACGGCGAGGTACTTGGTGAGGAAGTCGGTCGACGAGCCGAGGCTGGTGATGCCGAGTTTCCTGCCCTTGAAGTCCTTGGGCGAGGTGATGTCGCCGGCCGCCTTGGCGGAGACGACCTCCACCTCACCGGGGGCGTGCGAGAACTGCACCACGGACTCCACCGCCTTGCCCTTGGTCTGCAGGTCGAGCGTGTGGTCGTAGAAGCCGACCGTCCCCTGGACCTGCCCGGCGACCAGCGCGGTCTCGGCCTGGACACCGGCCGGTTCGGTCAGCAGCTCCACGTCGAGGCCCTCGGCGTCGAAGTAGCCGAGCCGCTGGGTGAGCATGGCCGGCATGTAGATGACCTTGTCCAGGCCACCGACCATGATCTTGACCTTCGTGCCCTTGCCGTCACCCTTGCCGCCGGAGCCGCTGGAGGTGGTGCTCGCCGCGTCGTTGGCGCAGGCGGTGAGGGAGGAGAGGGCGAGCAGGCCGGCGGCGGCCAGGGTGGAGTATCTGGCGGACTTGCGCATGACGGTTCACGTCCTTGTGAGAAGGCGGTGCGGGAGGGTTCGGGCGGGGCGGGTCAGCTGTCGGAGTCCGACGGCTTCCAGCGGAAGATGCGGCGCTCGGCGAAGGTGAGCAGCCCCTCGGCGGCGAGCGCGACGACGGCGAGGATGACCATCGCCGCGTAGACACCGGCGGCGTTGAAGGTGCCCTGCGACTGCGCGACGAGCAGGCCGATGCCCTTGGTGGCGCCGATGTACTCGCCGACGATGGCGCCGATCAGGGCGAAACCGAAGCTGACATGGAGGCTGGTGAAGATCCACGAGGTGGCGGACGGGATCACGACCTGAAGGGTCACCCTGCGGTCACTGGCGCCGAGGATCCGGGCGTTGGCGACCAGGTTGCGGTCGACCTCGCGGGCGCCCTGGAAGGCGTTGAAGAACACCGGGAAGAAGACCAGCACGACGGCGGAGGCGACCTTGGAGGAGGCGCCGAGCCCGAACCAGATCACGAAGATCGGGGCGAGCACGATCCTGGGAATCGAGTTGAGCACCTTGATGTAGGGACCGAGGACGTCGGCGAGGAACGCGATGCGGCCCAGGGCGATACCGCAGACCACACCGGTGACGACCCCGATGACCCAGCCGAGCAGCGCCTCGTACAGCGTGTACCAGATCTGCTCGCCCAGGGAGCCGAGGGCGGTGCCGTGGGTCATCCAGGTCCAGATCTGGTCCCAGATCTTCGAAGGCATCGAGAAGTTGAACGGGTCGATCACCTCGGCCCGGGACAGGACCTCCCACAGGCCGAGGACGGCCACCAGGAGCAGCACGCGCACGGCGAACACGACCACCTTGCGTCTGCGGGCGGCCTGGGCCCGCGACCGGGCGCGGTCCGGGGCCTTGACCGTGTCGACGACCGGTGTGCTGAGCGTCTCAGGCGACATGGGCGGCACCCCTTTCGCGGGTGATGCGGACCTCTTCGCCGAGGGACTCCCAGATCTCGCGGTAGATCTCGATGAACCGCGGCTCCAGACGTACCGACTCGACCTTGCGGGGGCGGGGCAGGTCGATGTCGAAGACCTGTTTGACGGTCGCGGGCCCGGCGGTCATGACGACGACCTTGTCGGCCAGCGCGATGGACTCCTCCAGGTCGTGGGTGACGAACACGACGGAGGCGCCGGTGCCCTCCCACAGTTCGAGGAGTTCGTCCGACATCAGGGCCCGGGTCTGCACGTCGAGCGCGGAGAACGGCTCGTCCATGAGCAGGATCTCGGGGTCGTTGACGAAGGTCGCGGCGAGCGCGACGCGCTTGCGCTGGCCACCGGAGAGCTGGTGGGGATAACGGTCCTCGAAAGCGGCGAGTCCGACCCGGGCCAGCCACTCGCGGGCCTTCTCCTTCGCCTCCGCCTTGGGCACACCACGGAAACGGGGCCCGGCCATCACGTTGGACAGGACGGTCCGCCACGGGAAGGTGGCGTCCTGCTGGAAGACGAAACCGACCTTGTCGCCGACGCCGGCCACCGGCGCACCGGCCACCAGCACCTCGCCCCGACTGGGCTCCTCCAGCCCGCTGACCAGGGTCAGCGTGGTGGACTTGCCGCAACCCGTCGGCCCTACGACGGCCACGAACTCACCACGCCCCACAGTGAGGTCGAGGTCGCGGACAGCCGTGTGCAGACCCCCCGACGGGGTCTTGAAGATCTTGCTCGCGCCCCGCAGCTCGATGGCGGGGCTGGTGTCTGCGTTCATGGGCCGGGACGGTAGGTGTGACCCGGACCACGGCATCAGTCTTCTGGGCGCAAGCCGTTCTTTTGCTCGCAAGCATCTGTTGTGCTCATTTTGCGCGCGCTAGAACTGCGCAGACGAAACACGGGCTTAACGCTCGCCGGCCTTGAAGGAGAGGCCTGATGATTGACGTCCTGGTGGTCGACGACGACTTCCGCGTCGCAGAGATAAACGCCAAGTACGTGGGGAAGGTTCCCGGCTTCCGGGTGGCCGCCCGCGCGCACAGTGCCGCCCAGGCCCTCGCCGCGGTGGAACGCGGCACCATCGACCTGGTCCTGCTGGACCACTACCTGCCGGACCGGACCGGCCTCGAACTCATCCACCTGATGCGGGAACAGGGTCACGGCACCGACGTCATCATGATCACGGCAGCCAGCGACGTGACCACCGTCCAGAAGGCGATGCGGCTGGGCGCCCTGCACTACCTGGTCAAGCCGTTCACCTTCGCGGCCCTGCGCACCCGCCTCGATTCCTACGCGGCCCTGCGCCGCACGGTCGACCGGGTCGGCGGCCGCGGGCTGACCGGCCAGGAACAGGTCGACCGGATCTTCGGCGCACTGCGCACCTCACCGGCCCCGTCCACGCCCGGCCTGCCCAGCGGCCACTCCGAACCGACCACCGACCTGATCTGCGGCGTCCTGCACCGCGCCGCACACCCGCTCTCCGCTCACGAGGTGGCGGCCGAGACCGGCCTGAGCCGGTCCACCGCGCAGCGCTACCTCCGTCATCTGGAGCAGGTGGGCCGGCTCCGCCTCTCCCTCAAGTACGGTGACACAGGACGCCCGGAGCACCGGTACGCCTGGGTGGCGCCGTAGCGGGTCACACGGCGCCCGCCCCGGTCAGCGACCGCACCTCGGTCTCGGCCTGCTTGGCCTCGTCCGGCACCTCGTCCGAGGTGACGGTGCCGAGCCAGCCGGCGAGGAAGCCGAGCGGGATGGAGACGATCCCCGGGTTCTGCAACGGGAAGTACTGGAAGTCCACGCCCGGGAACAGCGCTCCGGGGCTTCCCGAGACCACCGGGGACAGCACGACCAGTCCGACGGCCGGCACCAGTCCGCCGTATACGGCCCACACCGCGCCGCGGGTCGTGAAGCCGCGCCAGAACAGCGAGTACAGCAGCGCGGGCAGGTTGGCCGAGGCGGCCACCGCGAAGGCCAGCCCGACCAGGAAGGCGACGTTCATGTCGCGGGCCAGCAGGCCGAGGGCGATCGCCACCACTCCGATGCCGACCGCGGCCGTCCGCGCCACCCCGACCTCACTGCGCTGCTTGCCGTGCGGCCTGCGCAGCGAGGCGTACAGGTCATGGGCGACCGACGCCGACGAGGCGAGCGTGATCCCTCCGACCACGGCGAGAATCGTCGCGAAAGCGACCGCGGCGACGACCGCGAACAGGATGGTTCCCCCGGTGGAGCCCTCACCGCCGCCCAGATCGAGCGCCAGCAGCGGGACGGCCGTGTTGCCCGCCTCGTTCGACGCACGCACCGCGTCCGGTCCGACCACGGCGGCGGCCCCGAACCCGAGCACGATCGCCATCAGGTAGAACCCGCCGATCAGGCCGATCGACCAGACCGTGGAACGCCGGGCCGCGCGGGCCGTCGGCACCGTGTAGAAGCGCGACAGGATGTGCGGCAGGCCGGCCGTGCCGAGCACCAGGCCCAGTCCGAGGCTGATGAAGTCGATCCGTGCGCTCCAGCCGCCGCCGTACTTGAGTCCCGGCGCCAGGAACGCCCTGCCGTGTCCGCTGCGTTCGGCCGCCGTGAGCAGCAGCCCGTCGACGTCGCCGTGGAACCGCAGCAGCACCATCACGGTCAGGACCACCGTGCCGCCCAGCAGCAGCACCGCCTTCACGATCTGGATCCAGGTGGTCGCGCGCATCCCTCCCAGCGACACGTAGATCACCATCAGCGCGCCGACCCCGATGACCGTCCACACCTGCGCCGCCTCGCTGGTCCGCCCCAGCAGCAGCGCCACCAGGCTGCCCGCGCCGACCATTTGCGCCACCAGATAGAGCACGGACACGGTGATCGAGGACGTTCCCGCCGCGATCCGCACCGGCCGCTCCCGCATCCGGGCCGCGATCACGTCGGCGAGCGTGAACCGTCCGCAGTTGCGGACCAGTTCGGCCACCAGGAACAGCACGACCAGCCAGGCGACGAGGAAGCCCACGGCGTACAGCAGGCCGTCGTAGCCGAACAGCGCGATGAGTCCGGTCACGCCGAGGAAGGAGGCCGCCGACATGTAGTCGCCCGCGATCGCGAATCCGTTCTCCATCGGGGAGAAGAGCCGGCCGCCTGCGTAGAACTCCTCCGCCGAACCGTGCCGCCGCCGGCTCACCCACGTGGTGATCCCGAGTGTCACCGCGACGAACGCGCTGAACAGCAGCAGAGCCAACGTCTGGTGATTGCCCGTCATGACACTCCACCCCGGGCGCCCCGGGTCAGCTCCTGGGTGTCCCAGCGCAGTTCCAGCGCGGCGCGGTCCCTGCGCAACCGCGCGTTCCGTGAGTAGGCCCAGGCGAGCAGGAAGGTGCTGAGGAACTGTCCGAGGCCCGCGACCATCGCCACGTTCACCGCCCCCGCGACGGGCTTGGCCATCAGTCCCGGCGCGGTCGTCGCCGTCACCACGTACCCCACGTACCAGGTGAGGAACACGGTCGTGCCCGGCACCACGAACCTCCGGTAGCGGCTGCGCACCTCCTGGAAGGCCGCACTGCGCTGCACCTCCAGGTACACGTCACGGGCGCGCACCGCGGCGCCCTCCCGCTCGGTCCGCGGGGCCGGCACCGCAGGTGCCGGCACGCCCGTCCCGTCCAACTCGCCCCAGCCGGAGGCCAACGCGTCGTACCAGGGATCTTCGTACGCGACCTCGCGGGGGGCCGCGCCGAAATCGCCCTGGTCGTGGTCGTGCTCGGCTGAACTCTCGGGACCGCCCCCGCCGTCGCGGTGGCGACCATTGCTTGACTGCATGCCCAAGGATGGACAGATCGGGAAGATCCCCGACACTTCTTCCCGGGGCTCTTCACCCCATCAGGTGACTCAATTCCCTGGTGGCCGCACCAGTCCCTTCCCGTAGGCGTAACGCACGGCCTGCGCACGGTCCTTGAGGCCCGTCTTGGCGAACAGGTTGTTGATGTGTGTCTTCACCGTCGCGGTGGAGACGTGCAGTCTGCGGGCGATCTCCTGGTTGCTGAGTCCTTCGGCGATCAGCACCAGGACCTCGGTCTCCCGCCCGGTCAGCCCGTCGGGCGCCTCCGTGGCCACGGCCGCCGGTTCGGGCTGCGACAGCCTCTCCAGCAGCCGCCGTTGGATGCTCGGCGACAGCCCGGCGTCTCCCGAGAGCACGCTGTGCACCGCCCGCACGATCTCGTCGCCGCCCGCGTCCTTGGTGAGATAGCCACGGGCGCCGGCCTTCAGCGCCGGGAACAGCGACTCGTCGTCCGCGAAGGTGGTGAGCACCACGACCTGCGTCCCCGGATACTCGGACCGGATCCGCCGGGTCGCCTCCACGCCGTCGCAACGCGGCATCCGCAGATCCATCAGCACCACGTCCGGAGCGAGTTCGGCGACCAGGCGCACCGCCTCCTCCCCGTCCCCCGCCGCGCCGACGACCTCCACGCCGGACAGCAGCCCGAGAAGCATCACGATGCCCTCCCTGACCACGGTCTGATCGTCGGCGACCACCACCCGCGCCGGCTTCGTCTCACCCTCTGTCATACGGGCACCCTCAACGTCACCGCGAACCCCTCGTCGTCACGCCCTGCCTCCAGCGACCCGCCCAGCAACTCCGCCCGCTCCCGCATACCGAGCAGACCGTATCCGCTGCCCGCGCCGGTGAGATCGCCGGGACGGCCGCCCGTGTCCCTGACGTCCAGGGTCACTTCGTGCTCCTGATAGTCGAGCCGCACCCGGACCTTGGCACCGTGGGCGTGCTTGCGGACGTTCGTCAGCGCCTCCTGCGCGACGCGCCGCACCGTCTGCGACGCCTCCGCCGGCAGGCCCCTGCGTTCGCCCGTGACGGTGACCTCGGCTCCGTCGGTCGACGCGACGATCTCCGTGAGGAAATCCTCCAGCGGGGTCATCTCGCCGCGCAGGGCGGACAGTGCCTGACGGGTCTCGGCCAGTCCGTCCCGCGCCATTCCCCGGGCTGCCACCACCCGTTCGAGGATCTGCTGCCGGTCCGCCCCGCGCTCGATCAGCAGCCGCGCCGCCTCCAGGTGCACCATCTGAGCCGAGAGGCTGTGGGCCAGCACATCATGGATCTCCCGCGCGATCCTGGTCCGCTCCGCCAGCGCCGCCGACTCCGCCTCGGCCGCTCTCGCCGCGCGCTCCTGGGCCAGCAGCCGCTGCGCGTGCCCCCGGGCCTCCGCATCGAGCCGCATCACGTAGCCGGCGAGAGCCAAACCGACGACCGTGGCCACGGTGGTCAGCCACACGTCGTTGTTGACGGCGGAGAAAGAGGCCAGGGCGACCGTCGTGACGGGTACCGCGACGGCGATCGGCAGCCGCTCCAAGGCCGAGATGCCGCAGCCGCACCAGATCACCAGGGCAGGCCCTCGGAACCCGCTGGCCTCCGCCACCACCGCGATGGCCAGGAGAACACCGATGAGGACCAGGGAGGGCAGGAGCCGGTGGCTGTAGGTGGTCCGGTAGAAACCCCAGGAGGCCACCGCGGTCACGCCGACAGCCGCCACCGCCGCGACGATCTCCCAGCCGCGGACGTGCGACTGGTTGAAGGCGCTCCACAGCAGCAGTCCGAGGACCACCAGACGCACGGCCCAGGCGAGCGTGCGCCGGGGCTGGGAGATCCCCGCGCGGCCCAGCGCCTCACGCGAGGGCCAGCGCGTCCAGACGTTCTCCGTCACACGCCTTCCTTCCTGGTGACCCGGGCCATGCCGTCACGGTACGCCCGGGCGGGTCCGCTCGCGGGGGCTGTGGAGGGAAGGGGCCGAGCGCGCCAGACCAGGATTCCGGCGCGGACGAGAAGGGTGACCGCCAGTCCGAGCATGAGGGCCGCGCTGTTCTGGTGGACGCCAACGAGCGCGCCGAGGCCGACGAGACCGATGCGTACGGCTATCCCGAGGAACCAGACCATCGCACTGGCCTTGGTGCTCTTGGTCCAGACAGCCCCGTCGGGCTCCGTCCACACCCGCGTGGTCCAGGCCCACGCGGCGCCCATACCGAGTCCCACCAGGAGTTCCGCGCCGAGCAGCAGGGCGGACTCGGTGCGGTGGTGGGTGTCGAGTATGCCGGGATCGCGCAGCGCGACGACCCCGAGGATCACCGGCAGCAGCCACCAGCGCCGGCCGGTGTCGATCCGGCGGGCGCGGAACTGGCGCACGATCACCACCACGACGACTGCCACGATCAGCAACGCGTTGACGAGCCCGGCCATCAGAGCCTCCGTGAGCGGGAAGGGGCGGTGCCGGGAGCGGGAGCTGCCGACACCACAGACGCTACGGAAACGCGCAGGTCAGCAGATCGGAGTGCGGGTGGATCACGGGTGGAATCCAGCGAGCGGAATCTCTCCACCCGCGGGTGGAGAGCCCTGCGGAGAGCTGCATCGGGCCGCGCGGAGCCGTGCGGGGACGATGGCGCCGTGGTGGTGCCCGTGGCGGGCTGCCTGATGCCCGTCCCGGGCTGTGAGGTGACGTGCGGAGCCGTCGGCGCCGTGTGCGGCTGCGCCGATCCGGCGGCTGGTACGAGGCTGCGGCCGACGCTGCCGGGAGGCGGCTGCGAGTCGCCGGGATCCCGGTAGCCGGAGCCGCTGTGATTCGGGGGGGCGGCCGGGCACCGGCCGGGACACGGTCGCCCCGGGCGGCTCGGCGCGGCGCGCCCTCGTCACGAACGCGCGCCGCCCTGGTCCCCTCCCCCACACTGCCGGCGTCCCACCCGGCCCGCTGTCACGGGCCAGGTACGACTGCTACGCGTCGATCCGCGACCGGTCCAGCGTCGCCGCCGAGCCGGAGATGAACTCCTTCCGCGGCGCCACGTCATTGCCCATCAGCAGGTCGAAGACCTGCTCGGCCGCTTCGAGGTCGGAGAGGTTGATCCGGCGCAGGGTGCGGTGACGCGGGTCCATCGTCGTCTCGGCCAGTTGGTCGGCGTCCATCTCACCGAGACCCTTGTAGCGCTGGATGGAGTCCTTGTACCGGACGCCCTTGCTCTGGAACTCCATGAGCTTCTCGCGCAGCTCGCGGTCCGAGTACGTGTACACGTACTTGTCCTGGCCCTTCTTGGGCTGGACGATCTCGATGCGGTGCAGCGGGGGCACCGCGGCGAAGACCCGGCCGGCCTCGACCATGGGCCGCATGTAGCGCTGGAACAGCGTCAGCAGCAGGCAGCGGATGTGGGAGCCGTCCACATCGGCGTCGGTCATCATGATGATTTTGCCGTAGCGGGCTGCGTCGATGTCGAAGGTACGGCCGGAGCCCGCTCCTATGACCTGGATGATCGCGCCGCATTCGGCGTTCTTGAGCATGTCGGTCACCGAGGACCGCTGCACGTTGAGGATCTTGCCCCGGATCGGCAGCAGCGCCTGGAACTCCGAGTTCCGGGCCAGCTTCGCCGTACCGAGCGCGGAGTCTCCCTCGACGATGAAGAGCTCGCTGCGCTCGACGTCATCGCTGCGGCAGTCGGCGAGCTTGGCCGGCAGGGACGAGGACTCCAGGGCCGTCTTCCGGCGCTGCGCGTCCTTGTGCTGGCGGGCGGCGATGCGTGTCCGGGCGGCCGCGACGACCTTCTCCATGACCACGCGGGCCTGCGCGGCGGAGTCCCGCTTGGTGGAGGTCAGGAACGCCTTCAGTTCCTTGGTGACCACGTTGTTCACGATCCGGCGGGCCGCCGAGGTGCCGAGGACCTCCTTGGTCTGCCCCTCGAACTGCGGCTCGGCGAGGCGCACGGTGACGACGGCGGTCAGGCCCTCCAGGGCGTCGTCCTTGACGATGTCGTCCTCGGCGACGCGGAGCAGCTTCTTGGCGCGCAGCACCTCGTTGAGGGTCTCTCGCACGGCCTGCTCGAAGCCGGCCATGTGGGTGCCGCCCTTGGGCGTGGCGATGATGTTGACGAACGACCTCAGGGTCGTGTCGTAGCCGGTGCCCCAGCGCAGCGCCACGTCGACGCCGAGTTCGCGGGTGACCTCGGTGGGGGTCATCTGGCCGTGGTCGTCCAGGACCGGCACAGTCTCCTTGAAGGTGCCCTGTCCGGAGAAACGGAGGACGTCGCAGACCGGCCTGTCGGTGGCCAGGTACTCGCAGAATTCGCTGATGCCGCCGTCGAAGCGGAAGGATTCCTCGCCCTTGCTGCCGTCCGCTCCGAGACCGTACTCGTCCCGTACGACGATGGTCAGGCCGGGCACCAGGAACGCGGTCTGGCGGGCCCGCTGGTGGAGGATCTCCAGGGTGAGCTTGGCGTCCTTGAGGAAGATCTGGCGGTCGGCCCAGTAGCGCACGCGCGTGCCGCTGCGGGTCTTGGGGATCTTCTTGGTCTTGCGCAGCCCGCTCTTGGCCTCGAACTTCGCGTCCGGGCCGTCACCGGCGAAGGCACCGGGGACGCCGCGGCGGAAGCTGATGGCGTGCACCTGGCCGCCGCGGTCCACCTCGACGTCGAGCCGCGCGGAGAGCGCGTTGACCACCGAGGCGCCGACGCCGTGCAGGCCGCCGGAGGCGGCGTAGGAGCCGCCGCCGAAC
Organism: Streptomyces sp. NPDC101237; assembly: GCF_044767465.1. Taxonomy (NCBI): domain Bacteria; kingdom Bacillati; phylum Actinomycetota; class Actinomycetes; order Kitasatosporales; family Streptomycetaceae; genus Streptomyces; species Streptomyces sp. NPDC101237. The sequence goes on from NZ_JBIWNY010000023.1 coordinate 49,443, forward strand.
TTGCCGCCGGCGTGCAGCTTGGTCATCACGACCTCGACGCCGGACAGACCCGTCTTGGGCTCGAGGTCCACGGGGATGCCTCGGCCGTTGTCCCGGACCTCGACGGAGCCGTCGTCGTGGAGGATGACCTCGATGTGGTCGCCGTAGCCGCCCAGGGCCTCGTCCACGGCGTTGTCGATGATCTCCCACAGACAGTGCATCAGACCGCGACTGTCGGTCGAGCCGATGTACATACCGGGGCGCTTGCGCACTGCCTCGAGACCCTCGAGGACGAGCAGGTGCCGCGCGGTGTAGTTGGAGCCGTCCCGGTCTGCTCCTGCCAGCAGCGCTGTGGACGGCACGGACGTATCGGCGGTCACGCGGTTCGCTCCTCGCTGAATTTCAGTGGAGCCCCTTTTGGGTAAGGGGCCGGCTTCGGTCGCCGTTCAGAGGGTACCGAGGCCTGGTAGAGCCGTTGTAACGCCACCCTCGTCGTGAACTCACAGTAGTCCAGGGTCGCATACGTGTTCGATCCCTCGATGGAGTGAAGTACATATCACGTTCCCTTCGAGGCATGAACCATTTAGGCTCCGGGCACGTCCTCACAAACAACCGGCAACCCGGCCGGGAGGATGAGATCGATGAACCGCGCGAACCCGTAAGCACCGAAGACGACGCAATACGGCACATTCGCCGCCAACCGGCAGCAGACGGCCACCTCGGAAGAATATTTTTCGAGGAGAAGCCCCGAGCGGGAACGTTTTCGGGCTGGTTGGATGTTGACCCTGGTACGACAGCTCGTCGAGCTAGAGAAGAGGCGACGTGACTACTGTTCTGACCCCCGCGAGCCACCTGACGGCCGCCGATCGCTGCGACCGCTGCGGCGCCCAGGCATACCTGCGCGTCGTGCTGCTCAGCGGCGGAGAACTGCTCTTCTGCGCCCACCACGGACGCAAGTTCGAGCCGGAACTCAAGAAGATCGCCGCTGAGATACAGGACGAGACGGAGCGGCTGACGACCGTTCCGAACACCGACTCCGAAGATGAGCGCTGACCTCTCGCACACACGACGAGCCAGCTCCGGCCCAGACCGGTGAACGGGCGGCCGCTCCCCCAGGGGAAGCGGCCGCCCGTCGTCATCTGCCCGCAGCGGCCCTCAGGAGGGCTCCTGCGGGCTTCGGGAGGCACTGAAGGACCCGTCGGACCCCAGCGCCCTCACGACCTCGGAGACGCGCGTGTAGACACCGGGACTCCCCGGGCGCCCGCAGCCGCTGCCCCACGACACGAGGCCGATCAGCCGCCCCTTCGCCACCAGCGGTCCCCCGCTGTCGCCCTGACAGGCGTCGGGGCCGCCCAGGGCCTCCCCGGCGCACACCATCGAATCCGCCCGGTAGGTGCCGTCGACCCCGCCGGGGTAGGCGCGCTCGCAGGTCTCGTCGGGCAGCACGTGGACCTCCGCCGCATACAGCCGGCGCGCGTAGTCGCCGCCGCCCGTGACGTCACCCCAGCCGGAGACCAGGGCGGCGGTGCCGGGCAGGTAGCCGGCGTCGCCCTCGGCGGCCATCTTGACGACGGCGTCGGCCGGCAGCTGGCGCGCGAGGGTGAGGACCGCGAAGTCGCCGGTGTTCGCGTCGGCGTCGTACCGCGGATTGACCCGGGCGACGGTCACCGGGATCTCCTGGCCCTGCGTCGACAGCAGGTCCGTGCGGCCCGCGATGACCTTCAGGTCTCGCACCGGGCCGCCGGGCCCTCCGATCACGTCGTCGGCGAGGCAGTGGGCCGCGGTCAGCACGGTGGTCCGGCCGATCGCCACCCCGCCGCAGAACTGGCCCGCCCGGGTACCTCCGAACCGGTCACGACTGGACAGCGCGATCGTCCAGGGAGCCTGCGAGACGTCAACGGGGAACCCGCCGACGACCACGCTGTCGGCAACGGCCGGAGGTGGGCCGGCCAGCGGTATCACGGCGCCGACGGCCGCCAGGATCAGCGGTCGGATCAAGGCCGGGGCAATGGGACGGCGCATGCACGTTCCTCACTCTGAGTGGTATCAGGAAACCCAGAGTCATCCAGCGCACCGCGGCCCGCAGCCCGAAGGCCCGGCCCCCCAAGGGGAGACCGGGCCTTCGACGTCGTACGACCGCGACCTAGTCGAGGTAGTCGCGCAGCACCTGCGAACGCGAGGGGTGACGCAGCTTCGACATGGTCTTGGACTCGATCTGGCGGATGCGCTCCCGCGTGACGCCGTAGACCTTGCCGATCTCGTCGAGGGTCTTCGGCTGGCCGTCGGTGAGACCGAACCGCATGGAGACGACACCGGCCTCGCGCTCGGACAGGGTGTCCAGCACCGAGTGCAGCTGCTCCTGCAGGAGCGTGAAGCTGACGGCGTCGGCGGGCACGACGGCCTCGGAGTCCTCGATGAGGTCACCGAACTCGCTGTCGCCGTCCTCGCCCAGCGGGGTGTGCAGGGAGATGGGCTCACGGCCGTACTTCTGGACCTCGATGACCTTCTCGGGGGTCATGTCGAGTTCCTTGGCCAGCTCCTCCGGGGTGGGCTCGCGGCCCAGGTCCTGGAGCATCTGGCGCTGCACGCGCGCGAGCTTGTTGATGACCTCGACCATGTGCACCGGGATACGGATGGTGCGGGCCTGGTCGGCCATGGCGCGGGTGATCGCCTGACGGATCCACCAGGTGGCGTACGTGGAGAACTTGTAGCCCTTGGTGTAGTCGAACTTCTCGACCGCGCGGATCAGACCGAGGTTGCCCTCCTGGATGAGGTCCAGGAACAGCATGCCGCGGCCGGTGTAACGCTTGGCGAGGGAGACCACCAGACGGAGGTTGGCCTCCAGGAGGTGGTTCTTGGCACGGCGCCCGTCCTCGGCGATGATCTCCAGTTCGCGCTTGAGCTTGGGCGCGAGCTTGTCGGCGTTGGCCAGCTTGTCCTCGGCGAACAGACCGGCCTCGATGCGCTTGGCGAGCTCGACCTCCTGCTCGGCGTTGAGCAGCGGGACCTTGCCGATCTGCTTGAGGTAGTCCTTGACGGGGTCGGCGGTGGCGCCGGCCGCGGCGACCTGCTGCGCGGGCGCGTCGTCCTCGTCCTCGTCGGACAGGACGAAGCCCGCGCTCTCGGTGCCCTCGGGCTCCTCGCCGCCCGCCTTGGCCTCTTCGAGGACCTCTTCCTCAAGAAGCTCGGCGTCGTCCTTCTTGGCGGCGGTCTTCTTCGCCGGCACCGCCTTCTTCGCGGCGGTCGCGGTCTTCTTCGCGGCGGCCTTCTTGGCGGTGGGAGCGGCCTTCTTGGCGGCGGCGGCCCGCTTCACGGACGCCTCCTCCTCAGCCGAGTCGTCGGCTGCCGAGGCGGACACGACGGGAGCGGCAGTGGCCTTCCTGGTGGTCACCGCCTTCGCCGCGACGGTCTTGGTGGCGGTGCGCTTGGCCGGACTCTTCGCTGCGACGCTCTTTCGGGTGCGCTTGGGCTCCGCGGCACTGACCATCAGCGTCACACCCTCTTCCTCAAGGATCTGGTTGAGGCTGCGCAGTACGTTCTTCCACTGAGTGGCCGGAATCTGGTCAGCTTCGAAGGCCCGACGCACATCGTCGCCGGCGATCTGCCCCTCAGCCTTTCCCCGCTCAATGAGAGCCATGACAGAGACGGACTCGGCGATCTCCGGCGGGAGCGTACGGGATGTGCTGGCCGACACGAACAACCTCTCGGAACGTTGGAAAACGGCTTCCGGCCCCGTCCTGGACGGACCGGAGCCGACCGCCGGCTTGGGGATGGGCCGACGGCGCGGGCGGGGGGTCGGGAAGATGCACAGCGCCATGAATGGCGTCCGTATTCCTTCCGCGACTGTCACCTATTAGGTCATCGCGCTGTTCGCAAGAGCGTTACGCCCAATCTACGTGGCCCGAGTCACACCCCGTAAGCGTTCAAAAACGGTCAGACATGGACAGAGGTTGTCGTTGATGATCTCTCCGGGCCGTTCGGACGACTGCTCGATCACCGTACGCCCGTTCCGGAGCCCGCTCCCCCGCGCCGTTCGACCGCCCTCACCGCCGCCTCGCGGGCGCCGAGTCGTTCCCCCCGCCGGACCCCGCCGGAGCCCTGAGGGATCCGGCGGGGTCCGACGGAAGCGGGATCCCGGGCCGACGGCGCCGCCGTGGCGCGGAGCCGACCGGGTGCACCGCTCTCAGCGCGGGTCAGTGCTCACGCGGGGCGGGAACCACGCGCTCGACCTCGGGGTGGACGGTCAGCAGCTGACGCATGGCCGACTCGGCCACCGTGCCGTCGCCCGTGCCGAGCGCGTCGACGATCCGCGCGTGCTGGGCCAGGGACGTCTCGTTCGGCCGCTCGCAGCCGGTGACGGGACCACCGGAGACCTGAAGGGCCGACGAGACGATGCCGGAGAGGTGCTCCAGCATGCGGTTGCCGGCGATCTGGATGAGCATCGAGTGGAACTCGGCATCCGCGCGCGAGAACGTCAGCGCGTCGCCCTGTGCCATCGCGTGGCTCATGATCTCGACCATGTCGGACAGGCGCTGCTGGACGTCCTCGCGCCCGTGCCCGGCGGCGAGGCGGGCCGCGAGCGGCTCGATCGTCCAGCGCAGCTCGTTGAGCTCACGGCGCTGGTCGTCACGCTGCGGCCCGAAGGCCCGCCACTCGATGATGTCGGGGTCGAGGAGGTTCCAGTCGCTGACCGGACGCACGCGCGTGCCGACGTTCGGACGCGCGCTGACCAGCCCCTTCGCCTCCAGCACCCGGAGGGACTCACGGACGACGGTGCGGGAGACCTCGAATCGCTGGCCGATCTCCTCGGGCACCAGCGGGCGGTCCGCGCCCAGGTCACCCGAGACGATCATCTGACCGAGCTGTTGGACGAGCTGACCGTGCAGTCCGCGGCCGCGGCTGCCCGCGGCGCGTCGGCCCACACGGCCGAGCTCCGGCTCCGGGCCATCCCAGGAAGGCGGACCGACCCGATCGGTGACGGGGGCATCCACGTACGGATAGCGGTCGAGTTCGCCCGGGCCGACCAGACCAGAGTCTGCGGAGCGGGCGGCGGTCATCATGGTGTGCGCAAGGGTACTCACGGATCCTTTGTCGGCGTTGCCTCCAACTCCCTTGAGGTCTTTGGTGAAAAGCACACGAAAGGGTGATCGCTCACCCCATCGCAATTGACGCCTTATCAGAAAGAAATGGCCTTTCTGCGGGGAGTTGTGCGCGCGGGAGGATCGGAAGCGCTCGGTCCGTGGTCATCGGAGCCTGGTCCGCAGGGTGGTGGCCAGGTACGCGCACAGCAGTGCCGTCAGCGACAACGTCATTGCGCCGCCCACGGGTTGGGCCACCACCCGGACCGCAGCGACCAGATATCGCTCGCCTCCGAAGGGCCACTGCAGCAGCAACATCTCCCTCATCCGCACCGGGAGTCCGGCGGCCATCCGCGCGCCTGACCCTTGCAGCGCCTTGTGTACGACGGGCACGACGAGTACGGGTACGGCGAGCACCGCGGCGAGGCCGGCCGTGGTGGACCGGAAGATGCCGGCCGCGAGGACTCCGGCCCAGGCGCAGCCGACGACCAGTCCGAACCAACTTGCGGTCATCGGAAGCCAGTCCGCGGGAACCTTCGCGAGTTCTCCGCCGTAGACGAGATAGAGCATTTCGGCGTCGCAGCCGAGGGTGAGGAACGAGAGCAGGACGGCGGTGGCTCCGGAGACCGTCAGTTTCGCGGTGAGCAGCCCCAGCCGGCGGGGCACGGTGCCGCGGTCCGCCGCGAGCGCGGGGTGGCGGAACTCGTCTCCGAAGGCCAGTGCGCCGAGCAGCCCGGCGCCCAGCGCCGCGGGCGGCAGCGGCAGTTCCCGCGGCCAGGCGGCGAACAGCCGGGCCTGCGGGGTGTGCCCGAGCCGGGCGAGCAGAACGGCGACGAGGGCGGACACCGCCAGGACGGCACCGCAGGTGACGAAGCCTGCGCCGATACCGGCGGCCCGACGGAGTTCGTAACGCAGGGGACGGAGCGGTCCGGAGGCGGACCGTACGTCGATGGCAGGCGGGAGCTGGGACGAGTCGTGCGGCGCGGCGGCCGGGGAGCGCCAGGCGGCTTCGGTCGAAGCGGAGGTGGTCACGCCGTCGCCGGCCTGTGCCGTCCGCCGGAGCTTCCTGGTGAAGACCTTGGCGATCAGGGCTTCGCGGGCGTGCGGCTGGTCGACAGGAGGCTGAACGGGAGGGGCTTCGGCGGTTTCGGCGGGAGTCGGCGTCTGCGGGGAGGCGGGGCGGGCGGAGGAACCGTCCTGGAGCGGGCGGAACGACGATCGCGGGGACACCGCGGAGCCCTGCGGCCGGGCGGTCGCGGTGGCTGCCGCCGGGTGAGCGGCGGAGGCGGCGGCCGTCCGCGCGGCATCGGCGGCGGAGGGCGGCTGGGCGGGGACCGTGGCGGAGATCAGTTCGGAGGCGGCGGCGTGGTTCGGGGACTCGGATGCCGTGGCCGAGGCAGCGGGCGATGGCTGTGCGGTCGACGCGGACCGGGCAGCAGCGGAGACGCTTGCGGTCCGGGCCGCGACCGTGACGGCCGGGGTCTCGTTGTCGTCTGCGGCGTCGGGGTGTTCCGCGTGCGAAGACCCGGCCCCGGCCGCCGTGTCGTCGGCGCGCACGAGGGGGGCTCCGTGCGGCTGCCGCTCCGCTGCGACGGAGTCCTGCGCCGGGTGCGAGACCGGCTCGGTGCCCGGTTCCTGGTCGGTGGTGCCCGACGGGCTCACCGGCCTCGGCCCGTTCGACGTGCGCGGCTGCGGGGTGACCGGCGAACCGCAGGTGTCCTGCCGTCGATCGGCGCCGGGCGTGTCCCGTGGGTCCGCTTCCGGTTTCTCGCCGACGGCCCGGTGCTCGCCCATCGCGACCTGCTCGGCCGCATCCGGCTGCCGCCGCGCCACCTCCGGTGCGGCGTCCGACGACTGCTTTGCCCCCGCGCCCGCCCCCATGTCGCCCACCTCGTCGGCGAGTTGGTGAACGAGGATGCCGTGGCGGAACGCGGCCTCGCCGACCTCCGCCGTCGTGCTGCCGTACACCGACAGGCGGTTGCCGCCTTCGCTGACGACCTCCACCGAGCGGTGCGCCGTGCGGGCCTCCTTGGTGAGGAGGGCGGCGAGCCGGGCCGCGTGCGGGCTGCGAACGGCTACGCGCGGGCGCAGGCGGGTGCGGGCGAAGTCGGTGGCCTCCTGGTCGGCGACGAGCCTGCCGGCCTCCAGGGTGACCACTCGGTCGGCCGCGCGAGCGGCCTCCTTGGGGTCGGAGGTGGCGAACAGGACCGTGCCTCCCTGCGCGGCGTGCGCCCGGAGCATGCGGTGCAGCCACTGTCCCTCCCGGCTGGAGAGACCCTGAGCGGGTTCGTCCAGGACGAGGGTGTGCGGGTCGGGCAGCAGGGCGCACGCCAGGCCGAGCCGGCGGTCCACACCGCGCGACAACGTGCCCAGGCGCTCCTCGCGCAGGCTGACGAGCCCGACCGCTTCGAGTACTTCGTCGGCACGCCGGGCCGGGACTCCGGTCGCCGCGCACAGCATGCGCAGATGCCCTCGGACGGAGCGGGCCGGGTGGCCGGGGACGTCACCGAGGAGAACGCCGACCTCACGTGAGGGGTGGGCGATGCGGTGCAGGGGGCGACCCTTGAAGTAGGTGAGTCCACGGCCCTGTTGGAGTTCGAGCATCAGTCTGAGCGCCGTGGTCTTTCCCGCACCCGCCTCGCCCAGGAGTGCGGTGACGCGGCCCGCGCGCGCTTCGAAGGTCACGTCGTCGACGGCGGGCGGGTGCGCCTTACGGGGATTGCTGGTCAGTCCGAAGGCCTCGATCACCTTAGGGAAGATAGCGCGGAATGACCGTTTTTCCAGTTATGGAAGGGTTTAATCTCGGCGGTGTTCGCGCGGTCGGGCGGTCAGACCTCCGGACGCAGCATCGGCGGGTTGAGGAGAGTGGCACCACCGGCGCGGAAAAGCTGGGCCGGACGGCCTCCCTGACGGGTCGTCGTGCCGCCGGTGGGGACGAGGAAGCCGGGGGTTCCCGTCACCTTGCGATGGAAGTTGCGCGGGTCGAGCGCCACGCCCCACACCGCCTCGTAGACCCGGCGCAGTTCACCGACCGTGAATTCGGACGTACAGAACGCGGTGGCCAGGGACGAGTATTCAATCTTGGAACGGGCGCGCTCCACTCCGTCGGAGAGAATCTGGGCGTGGTCGAAGGCGAGCGGTGCGACGGGCTCACCGTCCCCTTCGTAGCTGGACTGCGCGAGCAGTTCCTCGACCGGCGCCCAGCGCGCGTTGCTGGCGTCGCCGCCCGCTCGGGGTGCGGGCAGGTCGGGAGCGAGGGCGAGATGGGCCACGCTGACCACGCGCATCCGGGGATCGCGCTTGGGATCGCCGTAGGTCGCCAGTTGTTCCAGATGGGCTCCGCCGTCCTGGGCGGAGGCCGCCGGGTCATCGGCGCGCAGCCCGGTCTCCTCCGCGAGTTCCCGCGCCGCCGCCTGCGAGAGATCCTCGTCGGCCCGTACGAAGCCGCCCGGCAGCGCCCAGCGCCCCTGGAAGGGCTGCTCGCCTCTGCGTACCGCCAGCGCACACAGGGCGTGGCGGCGCACAGTCAGCACGACCAGGTCCACGGTGACGGCGAAGGGCGGAAAAGCTGACGGGTCGTAGGGCATGCGGTGATCATAGTCGTCTGCCTGACGATAAACACTCCCTTCGCAGCTCGCTTCGACAGCTGATCCACTTCGCTCCGGTATGCCCCTCCCGGTTCTTTCCTGCGGCCGTCCGCACGCGGCAGCCGCCCGTCCGTCGCCGCCGCCGCGTCGCTCAGGTCGGCTCTGGTCACGCCCCCAACTGCAGGCCGTTCGCCGCCTCCTCGACCATGGCAAGGCCCAGTCGGCTGACCCGTATCGCGAACGGTGCGCCGGCCACCCGCAGGCCGGTCAGCCCCAGTTCGCCCAGCGGTGCGCTGCGGACGGGCCGGAGGGTGACGGTCCCGGCCGGGACATCGGGACGGATACCGGCGAGCGTGGTGAGGAGCAGCACCCCGGAGGCGGCCGCCGTCGCCGCCGGGCGGCAGGCCGCGGGATGCGGAAGGGGGGCGCTCCCGTCGGTGCGCTGCTCACCGGCGAACATCTCGGGCAGCCGGTGGCCGAAGTGCTCGGCCGCTGCCAGCAGGCCGCGCAGCAGCCCGCTCGCCTCCTTCTCGTAGCCCGCGGCGGCCAGTCCGGCGACGGCGACTGCCGTCTCCTGGACCCGGACGGCTCCGGCTCGGTGGCCGAACGGGTTGTGACCCGCCTCCTTGGCCCCGAGTCCGCGCAGCCCCCATCCCGAGTCCATGGCCGGACCACCGAGCAGCCGGGCGAGCTGTTCGGTCTGCGCCTTGTCGAGCAGGCCGACGGCCGGTTCGCCGGCGCCGAGCAGGCCGGTGTCGAGCAGATGGACGGCGGCGGAGCCCAGGTGGGTCAGGGGCCGGCCGTCCGATGTCAGCGCCGCCACCGGGCGGCCGCCGCCTCTGTCCGCGGTCCAGAAGTCCGTCCGGAACGCCGCTCTGAGCTCACTCGCCCACTGCCGCAGCCCGGTACCGGCCGGACGGTCGTACACGTCGAGGAGATCCGCACCGAGCAGCGCGGCCCGGTGGGCGTGGGCCTGGGTCTCGCAGCGCGCCGGGCCTTCCGGCTGCGGGTCGCGGAGGTAGAGGCGGTCGCCCACTGAGGCACGCAGCCACGTGAGGCAGCGTTCGGCCGCGGGCAGCAGTTCCCGGATCTCCTGGTCCGGGAGCCCCCATCGGCGGGCCTCCGCCAGCAGTACGGGAAAGAGCAGCGTGGCCTCCGTGCCTGTACAGCCAGGAGGCAGATGCGCTCCGGCGTCGCGGCGCGGGCCGGGGATCATTCCCGCCTGCGGTCCCGGGCCGCGCAGCTGGGTGCGGGCGAGGGTGCGCAGGGTGCCCGCGGCGAGTCGGGTGCCCAGGGGCAGGGTCATCCGGGCGGCGGCGAGTGCCTCGGCCGGGGCCAGACCACAGCGCCAGGGCGCCCCGGCCCCGAGGTAGGTGTCGGAGGGGTGGGCGGGGTCGCGGAGCAGCAGGGCCTGGAGATCCTCGACGCTGGTCCTCAGGAGCGCCGCGGCTCTCGGGTCGTCGCCGGTGGCCCTGGCGGGTGCCAGCGGGTTGGTGGCGGCGCGCCCCACGGCCCTCAGCGGACCTGTGCTGTCCGCACGCACCCGCAGTTCCACGCTCACCGTGCCGCCCGGTGGCAGTTCGAACTCCCAGCGCAGCAGCCCCGCGGACGCCAGTGCGTCGGCCGGTGACGGGTCCGCCGTGACGGACGACGTTCCGGTGGGGGTGCTCCAGCGCAGTCCGGAGGCGTGGACGCTGGCGGCGACTTCGGGGCTGGGACCGCCGGAGGCGATGGCGCTCAGCTCCGCGAGGTCGGTACCGAGGGCCACCTCCAGAGGGAGACGCAGTGGGTGGCGCGCGGAGCTGCGCAGGGTGATGCGCTCGGTGCCCTCGGCGTGGCGAACGCGTTCCACGACGACGTCCGGATCCGGGCCTGCTGCCGGGGAAACCCGCAGGGCACCCACGAAACGGGCACGGTCGGCGCCCGTCATGCGCGCCAGCACCGGGAGCGGTTCGCGCCCGGCGACCCGGACCTGACAGCGTGCGAGCAGTCGCCGTCCGGCCCGGTAGAACCCTTCCAGGCCGTGGCCGTTCAACTGGCCGTGCTCCGTGGAGATGGCGAGGCCGGGCAGCGCGACGCAGATCAGCGCGGTGTGCGTCGGCGGCAGGCCGCCGGCCGGCCCCGGGCCCTGAGCACTTTGACGGGGCTGTGGGGGGCCGGGACGAGCGATGCGGCCGCGCGGCTGTCCCGGAAGGCTTTCCGCGGCGGCCGGGAGCCGGGGCCGGGGCCCGTCTCGGAATCGATGCGCGTCGTCGGCGACGGAGGGCTGAGTCAGGTGCTGCATGGAAGGCTCCTTCCGCGCTCCGTGCGCCCGGGACGTGCCGGGCGCCGGGCGGAGGGCTCCGGAGGAACAAGGGACGGGCGGCGGCACGACCCGTCCAGGCGTTCCGCCACTCAGGTGAACGGCGCAGGGCTCCTCCTGGTCACGCACTCGCCCGCCGAAGCCGGTCGGACGGCAGTGCGAGGCTGCACCCGACAGGTCGGTTCGCCGCTGCCTGCGGGCGCCGAGGACCGACGGTCCGCCACCGCGCCGGCCGAGAGGCGAGTGCTCGCGGAACCGCTCCGGTCCGACGAGAATCCGTGCCCAGCGACCGACAGCACCGCCCCAGGTCCGTCCCTGTGCCGCCCACGATCGACCCCCGTTCATTCGTCCTCCTCACCGCGGCCCTTACGGGCGGGTGAGTCCTCCCTCGCGGCCCGGCCGCCTCGGAGGGGGGTCTTGTCCGCATTTCGGCTGCGCGTGCCCGCGCCGGGTCCGGACGACCCGGGGTGGGTACGGACGGGTCCCGCTCCTGTCGGGCGCGGGCGGGACCTCTGCGGCCGCGGCAGCCGCGAATCGGGGGCGCCCTCCGGGCGCGGACGGCGGCGGCGTCGGCCTCCGGGCACGGCGGGCGCGGCCGGATCGAGACCGTCGACCGGATCGAGACCATCGGCCGGTTCGACCCGATCGGCCGGGTGTCGGGGGTCCTCGGCGTCGACCGCGACCGTGGCGTCGGCGGCTGCCGCGCTGTCCGCCGGCTCGCGGGCCGTGGATCCCGTGCGCAGGCAGCGGCGGATCGACTCCGGGTCCAGGCCCTCGTTGCAGGCCTGGTGCAGCAGGCGGGCGAAGAGGTAGTCGGAATCCGCGCCCAGGGCCATCGCCAGCGCCTCCCGCGCCTCCAGTTCGTCGCCGGTCGACCAGGCGACCCAGCCGGCCAGCGTCAGGGGCGCCGCGGCATGTTCGCCGTACGAGCCGACGCAGCGGCGGGCGAGGGCTCGCCACAGACGCAGGGCGGGTCCGGCCTGTTCGCCCTCCATCCAGGCGGCCGCCCGGTCGCGGGTGACGCGGTCCTGCAGTCCGAGGATCAGCCGTGCGGCCTCACCGTGGGCGAGCAGGGCGTCGTCGCGGAGGTCGGCCTGGTGGATGCCGGACACCGGGACCGCCGCCGCGTACCGGTCCATGAGCTGCTCGGCGAGGGCGAGTGTCTCGTCGGCCACTTCCGCGCGCGACGCCTCGTCGAGAATGCGCGGCACCATGGCCATTCCGGCGCGGTCCAGGGCGGTCTCCTGCTCCGGCGCGGCGCCGCTCTCCCAGGGCTGCAGCCTGGCCCGCAGCTCGCGCAGGGTGCCGCGCACCTGGATCCCGGCGTAGGTGGCGGCCGCCGCGAGGACGGAGGTGCCGGGCAGGCCCATGGGCGAGCCCTCCGGAGGACAGCACTCGTCCGCAGGGCAGCAGTACGACCAGTAGCGGCCCTCGGACACGCACAGCGCCTCGATCACCGGTACGTCGAGGCGGCCGCACTCGGTGCGCAGCAGCTGGGCCAGTGGGGCGAGCCGGTGCATGACGTCCCGGCCCGTCTCGCCCGGCGACGGCTCCTGACAGACGTAGGCGACCATCCGCTCGGGCCGGGTCCCGCGCCGTTCGCTGCCTGCCACCAGGCCCTGGGCGAGCTGGCGTGCGGCCGATTCCCAGTCGTCCGTGGTCGCGGGGATGCCGAGCCGGGCACGGCCGCCGAACCGGCCGCGGCCGCCCCGGTCGTGCAGGGCCACCAGCACCATGCTCTCCTCGGGCCGGTAGCCGAGCAGGTAGGGCAGCGCGTCGGCCAGCTCGCCCGGGGTGCGCAGGGTGATCTGAGTGCCGTGGGCGGAACGGCCGAGGGGGTCAGCGGCCCCGGTGATGTCGCCGTTTTCGGAGGGTCCGGCGGTTTCGCTGTGATTCGTCATGCGCCGACGATCTCGCGGATCACCACATTCCGGTTTGCCCTGTGGACAAGTCGTATCAGGGACACGACAAAGCCGTCCCGCTCGTCCTCAGGCCGCCCGGCTGTCGGTCCCGTCCTGTTGTATGGACGCATGGAGCACACGAGCAACGCGGAACTCCGGACGCGGGCGGATGCCGTCCTCGCCCGTCTCGTCGGCGACGACACGGGCGAGGCCCGGTTGCGCGAGGACCAGTGGCGGGCGATCGAGGCACTGGTCGCCGACCGGCGCAGGGCCCTGGTGGTGCAGCGCACCGGCTGGGGCAAGTCCGCGGTGTACTTCGTGGCGACCTCGCTGCTGCGCGCCGCGGGCAGCGGTCCCACGGTGATCGTCTCTCCGCTGCTCGCGCTGATGCGCAACCAGGTCGGCGCGGCGGCCCGGGCGGGCATCCACGCCCGGACCATCAACTCCTCCAACACCGAGGACTGGGAGGCGATCCAGGCGGAGATCGCGGCCGGCGAGGTCGACGTCCTGCTCGTCTCCCCGGAGCGTCTCAACAACCCGGACTTCCGCGACGAGGTCCTGCCCAAGCTCGCCGCGGCGACCGGACTGCTCGTCGTCGACGAGGCGCACTGCATCTCGGACTGGGGTCACGACTTCCGTCCCGACTACCGGCGGCTGCGCACCATGCTCGCCGAGCTGCCGCCGGGCGTGCCGGTGCTGGCGACCACCGCCACGGCCAACGCCCGGGTGACCGCCGATGTCGCCGAACAGCTCGGGACCGGTGGCGGGTCGGACGCGCTGGTGCTGCGCGGTCCGCTGGACCGGGAGAGCCTGAGCCTGGGTGTGCTGCGGCTGCCGGACGCCGCGCACCGGATGGCGTGGCTCGCGGATCATCTGGACGATCTGCCGGGCTCCGGCATCGTGTACACGCTCACCGTGGCCGCCGCCGAGGAGGTCACCGCCTTCCTGCGGCAGCGTGGGCACACGGTGGCGTCCTACACGGGGAAGACGGAGAACGCCGACCGGCAGCAGGCCGAGGACGACCTCATCGGCAACCGGGTCAAGGCCCTGATCGCCACCTCGGCCCTCGGCATGGGTTTCGACAAGCCCGATCTCGGGTTCGTGGTGCACCTCGGCTCGCCCTCCTCCCCCATCGCCTACTACCAGCAGGTGGGCCGTGCGGGACGCGGTGTCGAGCACGCCGAGGTGCTGCTCCTGCCGGGCCGGGAGGACGAGGCCATCTGGGAGTACTTCACCTCGCTCGCCTTCCCCTCGGAGGAGCTGGTGCGCCGCACCCTGGACGTCCTCTCCCGGGCCGCGGGCCCCGTGTCGCTGCCCGCGCTGGAACCGCTCGTGGAACTGCGCCGCTCGCGGCTGGAGACCATGCTGAAGGTTCTCGACGTGGACGGCGCGGTCAAGCGGGTCAAGGGCGGGTGGATCGCGACCGGTCAGCCGTGGACGTACGACGCAGAGCGCTACGCCTGGGTGGCCCGGCAGCGGGCGGCCGAGCAGCAGGCGATGCGTGAGTACGCGGCCACCACGGACTGCCGGATGGAATTCCTGCAGCGCCAGCTCGACGACGAGGGTGCGAAGCCCTGTGGCCGGTGCGACAACTGTGCGACGCCGCGGTTCACCGCGGACACCTCGACCGCCGCGCTGGACGCCGCGCGGGTGGACCTCGGTCGCGCGGGTGTCGAGGTGGAGCCCCGCCGGATGTGGCCGACGGGCCTGCCGGCCATCGGTATCGACCTCAAGGGCCGCATTCCGGCCGGTGAACAGGCAGCGCCGGGGCGGGCCCTGGGACGGTTGTCGGACATCGGCTGGGGAAATCGGCTGCGGCCGCTGCTCGCGCCCCAGGCCCCGGACACGGCCGTGCCGGACGATGTCGCCCGCGCCGTGGTCGACGTTCTGGCCGACTGGGCGAAGGGTCCGGGCGGATGGGCCCCGGGCGCGGCCGACGCGCAGCCGCGCCCCGTCGGTGTGGTCACCGTCTCCTCACGCTCCCGGCCTCTCCTGATCGACTCTCTGGGCGCCCGCATCGCGGAGATCGGCCGACTGCCCCTGCTGGGTTCGGTGGAGTACGCCGGAGAGGCTCCGCATCTCTCGCGCAGCAACAGTGCCCAGCGTCTCAAGGCCCTGGACGGCGCGCTGACCGTGCCCCCCGCCCTGTCCGCCGCGCTCGCCGCGGCCGAAGGGCCGGTGCTGCTGGTGGACGACTTCACGGAGACCGGCTGGACGCTGGCGGTCGCGGCCCGTCTGCTGCGCAGGTCGGGGGCGCGCGGAGTGTTGCCGCTGGTCCTGGCCGTTCAGGGATGACCGGCCCGGTTCTGTTCGCACAGGGGATCGCGTGCGGTGTCCGTACGGGTCCCGCTCGGACGCCGCTGCGTCCTCGGGCGCCTCAGTGGGTAGGGATATAAGTCACGGACCGCCAGATAACAGTCGGTGGCCCCATTTGCTCGTTGCCGCAATCAAGTTCGACAGGAAGAATTGAAGTCCGCTCCCCGCACGGCTCGTCCGTGATCCGGTTGGGCCCTACTGCGGTGCGCGCTCCCCCGAATCCGATCTCGCCCGCTGTGTGGGCGCGTAGCCGAAGGGAGGAACGTGACCTTCGGATTCGCTCCGTCCTCGACAGCATCGTTGTCGACGTCCGCGTCCGCCGCTTCCGCCAGTCGCCTGCTCGAACCGGCGGAGTGGGCCGATGCCGGAATACCGCTGCTGCGCAACCCCCGTGAGGTGGTCAGCGGGCTGCACGCCAGGCACCGTCCCAAGCCGGCGACGGCGATCGTGGCCGTCCTCGACCCGGAGGAACGTCTCTGTGCCAGCGCCTCGTTCATCAGGCGCCCGGCACCCGCCGACGGCTGGATGTTCCGCAACGCGCTGCTGGCGCAGTTGCGCCGGGTCATCCCGCACGACCTGCGCCGCCGCACCCCGGTGCGGACCGCCGTGCTGCTCTACTGCCGCGAGGGGGACGCGCGTTGGACGGAGGAGGACGGCGCCTGGATGTGGGGGCTGCGGGACGCCTGCACCCTGCACGGGCTGCGCTGCGGGTCGTACATCACGCTGACCCGTGACGGCTGGCAGGTGCTCGGCGAGGGACGCGGCGGGCGGCGCCCGAACGCCGACTCGCCTCCCGAACCACTCGCCCTGTCCCAGGCTCCGCCCCTGTCACCGCGCACCGGAGGCGCCGCCTCCGAGGTACTGCGGCGCGCGGCCGCCCGCTGAAGCCGGCCCCCACGCGGGGGCACCGGCCGAGCACGCATCGCCGGGCACGGCCCGAGCGGGCCGCGAAATGCTCGGCGGAATGACACAGCGATCTCCTGGCTCCGGAAGGCCACGGGCTCGTCCGGCCGTTCGGCGGATCCGGCCGGCGCCCATGCTCCGGATCCTCCGCCCGTCGAACAGCCGCGTCCCGGGTGCCCGTGACCCTCGCCAAGTGTCCGGGCATGGCGAAGGCACCACTGTGCGAGTCCGTCACCGAGCACCCTCGGGTACCTCCGGAGTCCCGGAGGCGCCGGGGGTGGCTCAGACGCCGACGCCGAGGACCGAGTTGATCCGCTGCGGGTCGCCGCAGACGATCAGCAGGGCACCGGCCCGCGAGAGGGCCAGCGGCAGGGCGGTGGCGGCGACGTCGTCGGAACCGCCGTTGACGGCGACCACGACGACAGGGCGGGTCGCGGCACGGGAGGCGACGGCGGCGTCCGCGTAGAAGACGTCGTCGCCCGCGTCGTGCTGCGCCCAGTAGGCGGCTTCACCGAAGGACAGCTCGTGGTCGGCCCACGGATGCTGCGTGCCGGTGGTGATCACCAGCACGTCACCGGGAGCACGGCCCGAGTCGAGAAGCAGGTCCACTGCCTCCTCGGCGGAGTCGAGAGCACTCTCGACCGATGCCGGGATCACCTGGATCTGCGGGGCCGCCGCTGCTGCGGCGGGCACGGCCGGGCCGGACGGCCCTGGCTTGGCCATGTCACGCGGCGTGCGCTGCACCGGCGGCGTGGGCCGCAGAGGGCCGGGACGACCGGGACGCGGCGGAGCCACGGGGCGGGGGCCGGGTACGGGGCGGGGGGTCGGCGCGGTACGGCCACTGGCCGAAGCGGCGCGGGGACCCTGGGCACTCTCGTGAATCTGAGGCTCCTCGGGAATGAGAGGCATGAGCTGATATCTATCAAACGTTGGTGCAGGTCACGTGAACTGGGTGGCACAACAGTGCGACTGGAACGTCAGAAATCGAAGCCGAGCTGACCCTCGATCTCCGGAACGCTTCCCTCCGCCCAGCTGCGGACCTTCTTGAGGTGCTGCCACTGGGGCAGCGCATCAAGATACGCCCACGACAACCGGTGGTACGGGGTGGGTCCCCGCTCCTCCAGTGCGGCCTTGTGCACAGGCGACGGATACCCGGCGTTGTCCGCGAATCCGAAGTCTGCATGGTCGATACCCAGTTCGGCCATCATTTTGTCGCGCTGAACCTTGGCGATCACCGAGGCCGCCGCGACGGCCACGCACGACCGGTCACCCTTGATGACCGTACGCACCTGCCACGGCCTACCGAGGTAGTCGTGCTTCCCGTCGAGGATGACCGCGTCCGGACGGACCGGTAGGGCCTCCAGCGCGCGGACGGCGGCCAGCCGCAGCGCGGCCGTCATCCCGAGGCTGTCGATCTCCTCCGGCGAGGCATGGCCCAAGGCGTAGGCCGTGACCCATGTCCGCAGCACCTCGGAGAGTTCCCTGCGGCGCTTGACGGTCAGCAGCTTGGAGTCGGTGAGACCCTGGGGAGGTCGGCGAAGACCGGTGACCGCGGCACAGACGGTGACGGGCCCGGCCCAGGCGCCGCGCCCCACTTCGTCGACACCGGCGATGACCTTCGCTCCGGTCGTGGCGCGGAGAGAGCGCTCGACAGTGTGTGTAGGCGGTTCGTACGGCATGGCGACCTCAGGGTACGCCGCGCCGATCCCCGAGCGACACCCCGGCTTCCACTTCGGACCGGCGGGCCGCCGGAGCGATGGATCAGGCCTCGCGCGACAGGAGCAGCGGGAGCATGAACTGGTCGATCATCCGCTCAAGATCCTGGTCATTCCATTCGCTTCCAGAAATCTTGTTGCGGTACATCATCATCGCCGGAATGGCGTCGAGAACGTAGTCGCTGGCCGCGTCCGCACGCACCTCGCCCCGCTCGATACCACGGCCGACGATGTCACCGATCAACCTGGTGGTCGGCCCCACGACACCGTCGAAGATCACGCCGTGGAACCGCTCGACCTGCGTCGGATCGCATTCGTGAATGACCGACCGCAGCGCGAACCCGGGCCGCGAGAACATCGCGTCCCGGGCCTGCCGGCAGAGGGCCAACAGGTCGGCGCGCACACTTCCGAGGTCGGGCGCCTCCTCCAGACGCGGCAGACCCGCCTGCAACGCGTCGGCGACCAGCTCCTCCTTCGAGGACCAGCGCCGGTAGACCGCGGCCTTCCCGGTCTGCGCACCGGCGGCGACGCCCTCCATGGTGAGGCCGTTCCAGCCGACCGTACTGAGCTGCTCCAAGGCGGCGTCCAGGATCGCGCGTTCGAGGACCGCGCCGCGCCGACGAGGGGACGCCGCCTGGGGAGGGGCGGCAGTCCAGCGCGAGGTATCCATCTGAGTTTCTCCAGCGAGCGAGGGGTGGCGGGGATTGCGGAGCGGAGATCGGGCACGGCACGCGACGACACAGGGGGGACGCGGCGCGCGACGCGCGTTAAGTGAACGCTTGCGTTCTCTACCGGGGACTCACTACCGTTGACGGGACAGTGAACGCGGGCGTTCACTAACACCTTCGTGGGGGATCCACAGTGACAACCTCTCAATTGATACCCGATCAGAAATCCGGAGCGGCCCGAAGGCAGGGGCGCCCCGGCATCGCGCTCGCCGTGATCGCCGCCTGCCAGCTGATGGTCGTACTCGACGCGACGATTGTGAACATCGCGCTCCCGCACATTCAAGACGCCCTCAAGTTCAGCACCACGGACCTCACCTGGGTGGTCAGCGCCTACACGCTCACCTTCGGCGGCCTGCTGCTGCTCGGTGCGCGGGCCGGTGACATCCTCGGCCGGCGCCGGGTGTTCATGACCGGCATCCTGCTCTTCACCTTCGCCTCGCTCCTCGGCGGTCTCGCCCAGGAACCCTGGCAGCTCCTGGCCGCACGCGCCCTGCAGGGCATGGGCGGCGCGATCGCGTCGCCGACCTCGCTGGCGCTGATCACCACCACCTTCCCGGAGGGGCCCGAGCGCAATCGCGCGTTCGGAGTGTTCGCCGCCGTCTCCGCGGGTGGCGGTGCCATCGGTCTGCTGGCCGGCGGCATGCTCACCGACTGGCTCGACTGGCGCTGGGTGTTCTTCGTGAACGTGCCGATCGGACTGCTGATCGTCGCCCTGACCCCGCAGTACATCAACGAGTCCCAGCGGCATCCCGGACGGTTCGACATCGTGGGCGCGATGACTTCCACACTGGGCATGGTCTCGCTGGTGTACGGCTTCATCCGGGCCGCGGAAGACGGCTGGCGCGACTCGCTGACTCTCGGGTCCTTCGCTGTCGCGGTGGTCCTGCTGCTGGCGTTCGTCTTCATCGAGGCCAGGGCGAAGGAACCCATCACCCCGCTGCGGATGTTCGCCGACCGCAACCGCTCCGGCACCTACGTGATCATGCTGAGCCTGGCCGCCGCGATGTTCGGCATGTTCTTCTACATCGTGCTGTTCGTGCAGAACGTGCTGGGCTACAGCCCGATCCGGGCCGGCCTCGCCTTCCTGCCCGTGACGGTGGCGATCGCCGTCGGCGCCGGCCTGTCGCAGCGGTTCCTGCCCAGGCTCGGCCCCAAGCCGTTCATGATGACCGGCTCCGCGCTCGTGGTCGTCGGCCTCACCTGGCAGACGTTCATCAAGCCCGACAGCTCGTATCTCGGCGGGATTCTCGGACCCATGCTCGTCTTCGGCTTCGGCATGGGCCTGAACTTCGTGACCGCGACCGTCACCGCGGTCTCCGGGGTGGCCCAGCACGAGGCCGGAGCCGCCTCCGGACTGCTCAACGCCATGCAGCAGGTGGGCGGTTCGCTGGGTCTGTCGATCCTGACCACGGTCTTCGGCTCGGCCAGCAAGGACGAGGCGAACAAGCAACTGCCGAAGTTCCTCGCCGGCGGCTCGCCGGAGCAGAAGGCGGAGTTCGCCAAGTCCCATCAGTTGCCGGCGCCCTGGGGGCACGAGGTGCTCGCGCACGGGATCTCGACCGCGTTCGTCCCGGCGGCCGTCATGGCCGGCCTCGGCCTGCTCACCGCCTGGCTGGTGATCAAGGTCCGGAAGAGCGACCTCGAAGCCCTCGCGGGCACGGCCGGCCCCGGCCTGGGCTGACGGCCCCGCCCGGTTCGCGCGAAGTCGTGGACGACCGGACCGCCACCAGAGCACAGACGGCGGAGGCGGCGGTCCGGCCGTCCGCCCCACGACGGACCACCTCCAGGCGACCCGGGCCACGAACATCATCAGCGAAGCCAACACGACACCCACCGCCGACACCTCCCCCGCGACCCGGCTCTCCCCTTCGCCCTCCGACCTCCGCACTCGGACGGAGCACGGAGGGGACACCGGAAAAACGGCCAGAGGTCACGCAGAGTTCCCGGCAAGCACGGAGAGTTCCGATTCCCAAGTGCGCCGGCACAATCGGCACTACGCCGACGCGCTTCTCCCGCCGACCTCGGCGCCCGTCGGCGCCCACTGCGGCAGCGCCTCCGTCCGCTCGGTCCACGCGGCCGGGGGCGCTCCCGCCGCACCGGCGGCGAGCACGCCGCCCACGATCGCGCACGTGGTGTCCACGTCGCCGCCCACGCCGGCGGTCGTCCAGAACGCCGTCTCGTAGTCGCCGAGAGCCCGTGCCGCCGACCAGAGGGCGAAGGGGACGGTGTCGTGGGCGCTGGTGCGCCGTCCGCAGCCGAGGACGGCCGCCACGGTGCCCGCGTCGTCGTAGTCGAGCATGTCGCGGGCGCGTCGCAGGCCCTGGCCGACGGCGCTCCTGGGAACGAGTGCCACGACCCCGTCGAGGAGCTCCTCGGGGCCGGGCGGGCCGTCGGGTGCCGCCGCCAGGGCCGCCGCCGCGGCGACCGCCATGGCACCGACCACGGCCTCGCGGTGCTGGTGCGTGGGGTAGGCCGAGATCTCGGCCTGATGGGTGGCCTGCTCCGGATCATCCGCGTACCAGGCACCCAAGGGCGCGATCCGCATCGCCGCGCCGTTGCCCCAGGAACCTCGCCCGTTGAAGAGCGCGGCGGCCAGTTCGCGCCAGTCGCCGCCTTCCCTGACGAGCCGGAGCAGGCGGTTGACGGCGGGACCGTAGCCCCGGTCGAAGTCGTGGTGCGCGGCAAAGGAGTGGGCCAGGGCGTCCTGGTCGACGCGGTGGTGGGCGGCGAGGACGGCGACGACGGAGCAGGCCATCTCGGTGTCGTCGGTCCACTGCCAGGTGCCGGGTGGCAGCTCGCGGCGCTGGAGCAGCGGGTAGTTCACGGGGACGAAGAACTGGGAGCCCAGCGCGTCGCCGGTCGCGAGCCCGCGCAGGCTGGCCAGGGCGCGCTCCAGGCGCCCGGCGTTCGGAAATTCGGAGGAAAAGGTCATCGCGGCCAGCCTAGCCGCTCATCCAGTTGACCTCCGGGTCCCGCCAGCGGCTGAACGGCCGGTCGAGCGTGTACCTGCCGTCCTCCCCGAGAACGAGCATGCGCATCTCGGCGTTCCCCGGGTTGGACAGCGATTCGAAGTCCGCGACCGTCCAGTGGAACCACCGCATGCAGAACAGCCGCATCGCCAGGCCGTGGGTCACCAGGAGCACGTTGGGCGGATGGTCCGGTGCCTCGAAGCTGCGGAACAGGCTCTCCAGGAAGCCGCCGACCCGGTCGTAGACGTCGGCCCCTGACTCACCCTGGGGGAAGCGGAAGAAGAAGTGGCCGTAGGCGTCCCGGTAGGTCTTCTGCAGCCGTACGTCGTCGCGGTCCTGCCAGTTTCCCCAGTCCTGCTCGCGCAGCCGGGGCTCCTCGCGCACGCGTATGAAATCCGGGTCGAGGTGGAAGGCGCGGAGCGTCTCGTGCGTGCGGCGGTACGGGGAGACGTACACGCTGACGGGTTCCTCGGCGAAGATCTCCCGGAGACGTTTTCCGGTCTCTTCGGCTTGCCGCCAGCCCCGCTCGGTCAGGGGCAGTGAGTGGTCGGGTTCCCGCTCGTACACGGAGTCGTCGACATTGCCGGTTGACTCGCCGTGCCGGACAAGGACGATGCGCCGTGGTCGTGCCATGCCAAAACCCTAGAGCGAGTGGCGGAAAATCGAGCACTCGGAAGGGCCCCATACGGCGTAGGTCACACATATCCGGGTTGGAGGTTCATACGATCCAGCTCGGTTCGAGCTCCACGATGTCGCCCGTCAGGGCCGTGATGTCGGTCTCCGTCTGGGCGCGCAGCGCCAGACGCTCCACTCGCTCGGTGCGGTACTTGCCGTGTTCGGCGGCGGCCCGCCACATCGAGAGGATCATGAACTCGTTCGCCGGGGCCTCCGCGAACATGCCTCGGATCATGCCGGGTGAGCCCGCCATCGCCGGGTTCCAGACCTTCTCCTGCATCAGCGTGAAGTGCTCGACGCGGTCCTCGCGCACCCGGCAGTGGGCGACCCTGACGAGGTCGGAGTCCGTGAAGCGCGGTTCAAAACCGGTCTTCACGTCGAACCGGTACTCGAACAGCCTGACCTGCTGGTCCTTGAACGTACCGGCCTGGGACGCGGCCAGACGGTCGTGCGAACGCGCCATGAAGGAGTCGTAGAAGGCACGGCTCTCCCAGAAGGCGAAGGTATGCGCCACTCCGGCCCGCCGCCGGCTCCAGCCACCGCCTTGTCCCCGAAATCCCGGCTCCCCCAGAAGCCCCGCCCATTTCCGCTGCCCCCGCTCGAAGCCGCGGCGGTCCACCACGGTGCAGCGAATCCACTTGACCAGCACCGCGCCATCGTACGGCCATGGGACGTGGCGCCGGTCACGCTCCGGCGGAGATCACCCGCGCACGCGCCCCCGCGCACGTGGCACGATGGACAAAGAGCCTTGGCAGCCCAGTAGTTGGGGTAGTTGATCTCCCGGGGGAAGGGGACACGTGATGAGCGGTTTCAGCAAGGCGATCGGCAAGGTCGAGGTCGCGCTCAAGTGGGATCCCAGCCCGTCCGGGCAGCCGCCCACGGATCTCGACATCATCGCCGGTACGTACACGGCGGACGATCCCTACGGGACCGCCGCGTACCTCGTGCACTTCGACAGCCGCTCGCCCGACGGGACGATCTTTCTCAACCGGGACAGCCAGGACGGCAAGGGCTTCGGCTGGGACGAGGTGATGACGCTCGAACTCGACCGGCTCGACGCCCGGTACGCCCGCGTGGTGGTCGGGGCCGTCATCCAGCAGCGTTCCGCGCACCGGACGTTCGTGAACGTCCTGAACCCGGAGGTACGCGTGCGGGAGGGCTACAACGTGCTGGCCGAGAACGACTTCGGCTCAGTCCTCGGGGCGACCGCGGCCGCCGTCGCGGAGTTCGTGCGCGACGGTTCCGGCGCCTGGAGCTTCCGGCCCGGCCTGCACGGTTTCGAGGACGACACCGAGGTCTTCACCCGTGCCATGGGCGGCCTCGGCCGGCCGTGACGGGAAGGGAACCGGAGCAGCGGTAAGGGGCGTCGGCCGTGGCCGACGCCCCTTACCTCATCTCATGTCAACGCGTCAGCTGCAGCCGCTGGTCGAGCCACAGCCCTCGCAGATGTAGCAGGAACCGGCCCGCTGCATCTTCGTACCGCAGGAGAAGCAGAGCGGAGCGTCCGCCTGGATGCCCAGCTGCATCTCCACCAGCTCGGCGCTGGTGTGGGCCTGCCTGGGGGCGGGCTCGGCAACCGCGGCCTCGACCTTCGGGGCCGCCACGGCCTTCAGCTCCTGGGCGCGCGGCGCCGACTGGGCCAGCCCCTCGACATCGACGTCGCCGTCCTCCAGGGACTGCTCGTACGAGCCGGTCTCCAGGTGCCGCTGGCGCTCCTCGGCGGAGTGGATGCCGAGGGCGGAGCGCGTCTCGAACGGCAGGAAGTCCAGCGCCAGGCGACGGAAGATGTAGTCGACGATCGACTGCGCCATCCGCACGTCCGGGTCGTCCGTCATGCCGGCCGGCTCGAAGCGCATGTTGGTGAACTTCGAGACGTACGTCTCCAGCGGCACGCCGTACTGGAGGCCTACGGAGACCGCGATGGAGAAGGCGTCCATCATGCCCGCGAGGGTCGAACCCTGCTTGGACATCTTCAGGAAGACCTCGCCCAGGCCGTCGTCCGGGTAGGAGTTGGCCGTCATGTAACCCTCGGCGCCGCCGACGGTGAAGGACGTGGTGATGCCGGGACGCCCCTTCGGCAGACGCTTGCGGACCGGGCGGTACTCGATGACCTTCTCGACCGTCTCGCGGATGGTCGCCTCGGCCTTCTCGGTGACCTCGGTCTTCTCCTTCTCCTTGGTCTTGGCGGAGAGGGGCTGGCCGACCTTGCAGTTGTCGCGGTAGATCGCGAGCGCCTTGACGCCGAGCTTCCAGGCCTCGAAGTAGATCTCCTCGACCTCCTCGACGGTCGCCGTCTCCGGCATGTTGACCGTCTTGGAGATGGCACCGGAGATCCACGGCTGGATCGCGGCCATCATGCGGACGTGGCCCATCGGGGAGATGGCGCGCTCGCCCATGGCGCAGTCGAAGACCTCGTAGTGCGCCGGCTTGAGGCCGGGGGCGTCGATCACGTTGCCGTTCTCGGCGATGTGAGCGACGATCGCCTCGATCTGCTCCTCCTGGTAGCCCAGGCGGCGCAGGGCCTGCGGAACGGTGCCGTTGACGATCTGCATCGAGCCGCCGCCGACCAGCTTCTTGAACTTCACGAGCGCCAGGTCGGGCTCGACACCGGTGGTGTCGCAGGACATCGCGAGACCGATGGTGCCGGTGGGAGCGAGAACGGACGCCTGGGAGTTACGGAAACCGTTCTTCTCGCCGAGGCGGACCACGTCCTGCCAGGCCTCAGTGGCGGCGGCCCACACCGGGGTGTCAAGGTCGTCCACGCGGACGGCCACGGCGTTGGCGTCGGCGTGCTGCTGCATGACCCGGTTGTGGGCGTCCGCGTTGCGGGCGTAGCCGTCGTACGGGCCGACGACCGCGGCGAGCTCGGAGGAGCGCTTGTACGCCGTGCCGGTCATCAGGGAGGTGATGGCACCGGCCAGCGCACGGCCGCCGTCGGAGTCGTAGGCGTGGCCGGTCGCCATCAGCAGGGCGCCGAGGTTGGCGTAGCCGATGCCGAGCTGGCGGAAGGCGCGGGTGTTCTCGCCGATCTTCTGGGTCGGGAAGTCCGCGAAGCAGATGGAGATGTCCATCGCGGTGATGACCAGCTCGACGACCTTCGCGAAGCGCTCGACGTCGAAGGACTGGGTGCCCTTGCCGTCGTCCTTCAGGAACTTCATCAGGTTCAGCGAGGCGAGGTTGCAGGACGTGTTGTCCAGGTGCATGTACTCGCTGCAGGGGTTCGAGCCGTTGATGCGGCCGGACTCCGGGCAGGTGTGCCAGTGGTTGATCGTGTCGTCGTACTGGATGCCCGGGTCGGCGCAGGCCCAGGCGGCCTCGGCCATCTTGCGGAACAGGCTCTTGGCCTGGACCTCCTCGATGACCTCGCCGGTCATGCGGGCACGCAGACCGAACTGTCCGCCCTGCTCGACCGCCTTCATGAACTCGTCGTTCACACGGACGGAGTTGTTGGCGTTCTGGTACTGGACGGACGTGATGTCGTCGCCGCCCAGGTCCATGTCGAAGCCCGCGTCGCGCAGGGCGCGGATCTTCTCCTCTTCCGTCACCTTGGTCTTGATGAAGTCCTCGATGTCGGGGTGGTCGACGTCCAGGATGACCATCTTGGCGGCGCGGCGGGTGGCGCCGCCCGACTTGATGGTGCCGGCGGAGGCGTCCGCGCCCCGCATGAAGGAGACCGGACCGGAGGCGTTGCCGCCGGAGGAGAGCAGTTCCTTGGAGGAACGGATCCGGGAGAGGTTCAGGCCGGCGCCGGAGCCGCCCTTGAAGATCATGCCCTCTTCCTTGTACCAGTCGAGGATCGACTCCATGGAGTCGTCGACGGCCAGGATGAAGCAGGCGGAGACCTGCTGGGGCTGCGGCGTGCCCACGTTGAACCACACGGGGCTGTTGAAGCTGAAGATCTGGTGCAGGAGGGCGTAGGCCAGCTCGTGCTCGAAGATCTCGGCGTCGGCGGGCGAGGCGAAGTACTTGTGGTCCTCGCCGGCCTTCCGGTACGTCCTCACGATGCGGTCGATCAGCTGCCTGAGGCCGGTCTCGCGCTGCGGGGTGCCGACGGCGCCCCGGAAGTACTTGCTGGTGACGATGTTGACCGCGTTCACCGACCAGAAGTCGGGGAACTCGACGCCACGCTGCTCGAAATTGACCGAGCCGTCGCGCCAGTTGGTCATGACGACGTCACGGCGCTCCCAGCTCACCTCGTCGTACGGATGCACGCCGGGAGTGGTGTGGATGCGCTCGATGCGCAGTCCCTTGGTGGCCTTGGTTCCCTTCGCGCGGGAACTCCGTGCCGGACCGCTCGCCGTCTCTGTCATGCCGCCTCCCTCTACGGGCGAAAACGCCCTGAAATGCCACGATGTTCCCGTGACACGCTGTTCTGTAGTCACGCCGCGGACACCCTCAGCTGCCATCCGCGACAAGTCCTGGATCGCCGTTCGACAACCGGATCCGAGCCCTCCGCCCGGTTCCGGTCCGCCCGTCAGCCGGTGATGTGGACGGGCTCGGGCGTACGGGTGCCTCCGCCCGGCCCGTGATCGCCTTTCTGGCTCCCCGCGCCCGCGTCTTCGTCGTCCGCGGCGGGGTCCTGTGCCGCCTTCCTGAGCTCCGCGATCGCGGCCTCGAAGTCGTCGAGCGAGTCGAAGGCCCGGTAGACGGAGGCGAACCGCAGGTAGGCGACGAGGTCGAGTTCCTGCAACGGGCCGAGTATGGCCAGGCCCACGTCGTGGGTGGTCAGCTCGGCGCTTCCGGTGGCCCGCACCGCCTCCTCGACCCGCTGGCCGAGCAGCGCGAGCGCGTCCTCGGTGACGGGCCGCCCCTGGCACGCCTTGCGCACGCCGTTGATGACCTTGGTACGGCTGAACGGCTCGGTGACTCCGGACCGCTTCACCACCATGAGCGAGCACGTCTCCACGGTCGTGAAACGACGGGAGCAGTCGGGACACTGGCGGCGCCTGCGGATCGACGTGCCGTCGTCGGTCGTACGGCTGTCGACCACACGGCTGTCGGGGTGCCTGCAGAAGGGGCAGTGCATGATCTCCAACCCTCCTCACAGCAGACTCGATGACCTCGCCAGGCCACTCGGGCCCCGCGAAGCAGCCCCAAGCATAGGCGATCTCAGAGCCGCCGGAGACCCGGGGGACCACAACTTGTGGGCCGCCTCCGGAATCCAACCACTAGATGTGGTGATTGGCTGATACATCGCCAGGTTGCGCGTGTCGCACACGTACCGCTACCGCGGATACGGAGATACCGTGGGCGCCGCACGGAGGTCACGTGCGACTCCGACGCAGATGGGGACAGCGGCCCCGGTGGGCGGCGGTCCTGATGGCAGACTGGGCACACCCACAAGGCCATCGGCCCGGCGGTGAAGAGTACAGCAATGGAACCTTTTGTCCGCTGGGTGCCGCATGAGCCATACACCCAAACATGTGGTCGCGTACGGTGAACCGCGTTTTTTCACTCGAACGTGTGTTTGGCGCAACCTTTCGAAAGCAACTACCGTTGTCCAGCAGGGAGACCATCGAGAGGGGCCGACGTGACCACGACCGCAGACAGTGCCACCATCACCGCCCAGGACCGCTCCCAGGGCCGACTCGACCCGGTGCATGCCGTGAACGAAGCCGTGAACCCCGAGGGACACAAGCGGTCCCTGCCGGGCCGACCTCCAGGCATCCGGGCCGACAGCTCGGGCCTGACCGACCGGCAGCGGCGGGTGATCGAGGTGATCCGGGATTCGGTGCAGCGCCGGGGCTACCCGCCGTCGATGCGCGAGATCGGCCAGGCCGTCGGGCTGTCCAGCACGTCCTCGGTGGCGCACCAGTTGATGGCTCTGGAGCGCAAGGGCTTCCTGCGCCGCGACCCGCACCGCCCGCGCGCGTACGAGGTGCGCGGCTCGGACCAGGCCGTGAGCGTGCAGCCCACGGACACCGCCGGCAAGCCCGCCGCGTCCTACGTCCCGCTGGTCGGCCGGATCGCCGCCGGTGGCCCGATCCTCGCCGAGGAGTCGGTCGAGGACGTCTTCCCTCTCCCCCGGCAGCTGGTCGGCGACGGCGAGCTGTTCGTGCTCAAGGTCGTCGGGGACTCCATGATCGAGGCCGCGATCTGCGACGGCGACTGGGTCACCGTCCGCCGCCAGCCGGTCGCCGAGAACGGCGACATCGTCGCGGCCATGCTGGACGGCGAGGCCACCGTCAAGCGCTTCAAGCGCGAGGACGGCCATGTCTGGCTCCTCCCCCACAACGCGGCCTACGAGCCGATCCCCGGCGACGACGCGACCATCCTGGGCAAGGTCGTCGCGGTACTGCGGCGCGTCTGACGCCGACGGCGGGCGGCCACTCCGCCCGCCCTCCGATCGGGCCCCGGGACCCCTGCGCCGGTTCCGGGGTCTTGCACTGTCCGGAACCGCCCGGACCACCTCGCCCCAGACCCCTGGCGCCCGTCTCTTCTCGATCGCGGGTTAGCCTGACCCGGCTCCGGGTCAGGCTAACCCGCGATCACTGCGCCTCCGCCTGCTGCGCCGCCGCGTCGATGGCGGCCAGCGACCGCCTGACCTGGTTACGGTCCGTCGTGTACCAGAAGTCGGGCAGTGACGACTTCAGATAGCCGCCGTACCGCGCCGTCGCCAGCCGCTGGTCGAGCACGGCCACCACGCCCCGGTCGCCGGACGCCCGGACCAGCCGGCCCGCGCCCTGGGCCATGAGCAGCGCGGCATGCGTGGCCGCGACCGCCATGAAGCCGTTGCCGCCGGCGTCCTCGACGGCCTTCTGCCGCGCGCTCATCAGCGGGTCGTCCGGGCGCGGGAACGGAATCTTGTCCATGACCACCAGCTGACAGCTGGGGCCCGGCACGTCGACGCCCTGCCACAGGGACAGCGTGCCGAAGAGACAGGTCCGCGGGTCGGCGGCGAAGTTCTTGATCAGTTCGCCGAGGGTCTCCTCACCCTGCAGCAGCACCGGGAACTCGGGGATCCGGACGCGCAGTTCCTCGGCGGCCTGCTGGGCGGCCCGCATCGAGGAGAAGAGACCGAGGGTGCGGCCGCCGGCCGCCTGGATCAGCTCGGTCAGTTCGTCGAGCATGTCGGCGCGGTCGCCGTCCCGCGCGGGACGCGACAGATGCTTGGCGACGTAGAGGATGCCCTGCTTCGGATAGTCGAACGGCGAACCGACGTCGACCCCCTTCCACTGCGGCAGGTCGTCGCCCTCGGCGCCCTCCGGGCCGAGCCCCAGGGAGGCACCCACGCCGTTGAAGTCGCCGCCGAGCTTGAGCGTCGCCGAGGTGAGGGTGACCGAGCGGTCCGCGAAGAGCTTCTCCCTGAGCAGGCCCGATACGGACATCGGGGCGACCCGCACGGAGGCGCCGAAGCGGTCGTGGCGTTCGTACCAGACGACGTCCCACTCGGAGCCGTTCACGATCCGCTCCGCCACGTCGTGCACGCCCTCCACCGAGGCCAGTGCCTGCTTGCGGACCGCGTCCTCGTCCTGGACCGACTTGTCGCGGGTGGTGCCGATGGCGGAGATCACCGTACGGGCGGCGTCCCTGAGAGCCGCCAGGGCATAGCCCAGATCCTCCGGGATCTCCTCAAGGCGGCCCGGCAGGGCCAGCTCCATCAGCCGCTCGAAGCCCTCGGCGGCGGTCTGGAGCTGGTCGGCGGCCTTCTCGTCGACCAGCTTGGCGGCACGCCGGACCGCCCGGTTGACCTGACCCGGGGTGAGCTCGCCGGTGGCGACGCCGGTGACACGGGAGACCAGTTCGTGTGCCTCGTCCACGATCAGCACCTCGTGCTGCGGGAGCACCGGGGCGCCCTCGATGGCGTCGATCGCCAGCAGCGCGTGGTTGGTGACGACGACATCCGCGAGCTTCGCGCGCTCGCGGGCCGTCTCGGCGAAGCACTCGGCGCCGTAGGCGCACTTGGACGCGCCCAGACACTCCCGCGAGGAGACCGACACCTGCGCCCAGGCTTTGTCGGAGACGCCCGGGGTGAGGCCGTCACGGTCACCGGTGTCGGTCTCGTCCGCCCAGTCCCGCAGCCGCAGCAGGTCCTGGCCGAGCTTGCTGGTCGGCGCCGCCGCCTCGAACTGGTCGAAGAGGCCCTCCTCCTCGTCCTGCGGTACGCCCTCGTGCAGCCGGTGCAGACACAGGTAGTTCGACCTGCCCTTGAGCATCGCGAACTCCGGGCGGCGGCGCAGCAGCGGGTGCAGGGAGTCGACGGTACGCGGCAGGTCCCGCTCCACGAGCTGTCTCTGCAGAGCGAGGGTCGCCGTGGCCACCACGACCCGCCCCCCGTGGGCCAGCGCGGGCACCAGATAGCCGAGGGACTTTCCGGTGCCGGTACCGGCCTGGACCAGCAGATGGGATCCGTCGTCGATCGCTTCGGCGACCGATTCGGCCATGGTCACCTGGCCGGGGCGCTCCGTACCGCCGACAGCTGTGACCGCGGCGTGCAGGAGTTCAGGGAGTGAGGGCTTCGTCATAGCGCGACCACCCTACGGCCCGGCACTGACAAACGGGCTATCACGGCGGGACGAGGGCCGGGACCGGGCGGGATGGCCGGGACCGGGCGGGTCGGGTCCGGGCGGGTCAGGTCCGGAGCACTGGAAAGCCGGGCCGGGCGCGGAGCAGGCGAGGGCGACACCCGTGTCCTTTCCTTATACGCGCGGCCCGCAAGCAGGGACTCTTCGTCATGCTGTGCGGCCGCAAGCCGAGGCTTCCGAATTTCTTCGTGGGCCGGGAACTTGATCGGCCGCCGCTTCGTACTACATGTGTACGCGCCATCACTCAGCGCTACATCAGATGACGTAGGGGCCGGTCCCGGATCATGAGGGCGGCCCGTTTGGCAGGCAGGTCGAGTTCGGCGGCGTAGCGGAAGCCCGCGCCGAGGAAGGCGGCCACGGAGGGGGTGTTGCGAAGATCGGGCTCCGCGACCACACGTGCGCAGGCGGGGCGGTGGTCGAGTACGAGATCGGCAGCGGCTCGAAGCAGGACGGACCCCAGCCCACGGCCCCTGTCGGCCGCTTCGCCGATGAGGACGTGGAGTCCGGTGTCGTGCGGGCGCGCGGGGTAGTGGCGGGCGAGCGGGTCGAGGTCGGCCCGGTAGATCTCCCAGTAGCTCATCGGGGTGCCGTCGAGGCTGCCCAGGCAGGGCACGCTGCGTCCGTCCCCGGCGAGCTGGGCACGCAGGTGGTCCTCCGTCCGTGCCGGTGAGCCGGCCAGTTGCCAGAAGGCGGCCACCGCGGGGTCGTTCATCCAGCGGCTGATGACCGGCAGGTCGCGTTCGAGGTCGAGCGGCACGAGGTGGAAGGTGCCGACGGGGGTCTCCGTGGGAGCCCAGCCGGCCGGCTGGTCGAGCAGGTCGAGGGTGTCGAGTGGGCCTAGCTGGTCGTGGACGGAGACCGGCCGGTCGTGACCGGGCTCGGCGGAGCGGTCGTCGTCGAGCGTGGCGGCCCGGTCGTGGGCGGCGGCTCGTTCCGGGGCTGCCGGTGCGGGGAGGTCTCCACTGCCGTGGTCGGGGGCGGGCCCCTTCTGGGAGAGGAGAGCGAGGAAATCGGCGGGAAGCCGGAGATCCAGGGTGTCCTCGCAGTCGCGGGTGTCCTCGGCGGGACCCGGGCGGCCGAAGTGCGCCGGATCGCCGGGGTGGACGGGGTGGACCGGTACGGGGCCTGCGTCGGCGCTCGCGTCGGTGGGAGGCATGGTGCGCTCCTTCAGGAGACGAGGTGGGGCATGTTCCTCGGTCGGGAGGTGAACGGAGGGCGATGGACAGAGATCCGTGGAGAGATGTCGGTCGACGGTGGCCGGTGAGGCAGTCGGCGACCGAAGGCTGGAGGGCCGGCGCCGAAGCCGGTGCCGACCGGGCGGCCGGGCGGTCGGACGGTCGGACGGTCGGACGGTCAGGAATGGAGGGGGTTGGCGATGGTCACGTAGACGGACTGGGTGTCGACCGGACCGACGAGTTCGTCGAGTCCGTGCAGCCGGGTCAGGAGGTTGGCCTTGCAGCGCAGGACGGGTGAGTCGAGCAGTCGGCCGGGCAGAGAGGTGCGCAGCCGGGCGGGTCCGGAGGCCACGTCGGCGAGGAATCGACGGAAGGCCGCGAGCAGCACACGCTCATCGGCGAGCCGTTGGGAGCCGAAGGCGCCGATCAGGCCGAGGACGTTGTTGACGGCGAGGTAGTAGGTGAGGCGTTCGTCGACGACCTCGTCGGGGACGAAGGTGTCGCTGTGCTCGCCGATACCGGGCAGCCGGGCGTCGAGTTCCGCCCGCCGGGACTCACGGAAGTAGTAGCCCTGGTTGTCCCGGTAGCGGCCACCGGCGGGCCAGCCGTCGGCGTCCAGCAGGAGCAGGGTGTTCTGCTGGTGTGCCTCCAGGGCGATTCCGGCCTCGCCGTCGAGCCAGAGCACCGGGCGGACGACCTGCTCCAGGTAGCGCAGGAACCACTCGGCGCTGACGGCGCCGACGGGGCGGCCGCAGCGTTCGCCGAGCCTGGCGACCACCCGGGCGAGCCGGGACCGGTACGGGCGTGGACCGCCTTTCGCGGCCGGGAGGTCGAGGGGGACGGGTGCGGCCAGTCCGGCGAGGCAGGACACGTC
Organism: Streptomyces sp. NPDC101237; assembly: GCF_044767465.1. Taxonomy (NCBI): domain Bacteria; kingdom Bacillati; phylum Actinomycetota; class Actinomycetes; order Kitasatosporales; family Streptomycetaceae; genus Streptomyces; species Streptomyces sp. NPDC101237. The sequence goes on from NZ_JBIWNY010000023.1 coordinate 82,170, forward strand.
TTCGGCGGAGGTGAACGGGTTGTGCCGGATCATCACGTCGAGTCCGGGCACGGGCCGGCCGTCCTGGCCGTCCACGCCGAGCCAGGCGGGATCGCGCACGATGTCGAAGCCGGGGTGGGCGGCCTGCCAGCGCTCGGCGAGTCCGGTGCGCAGCAGCCGGTGCACCTCCACACCGCGGTGGAGTTCCTTGCGCAGGTTCTCCCGGCGGGAGTTGGTGATGCGCAGGCCGAGAGACAGCTTGAGCATCGCGCGGGCGCCGCTGCGGTGCACGGTCCGTACGGAGGAGGTGGGATGCCAGGGGGCGCCCAGGGGGCCCAGGTCGCGCAGGAGGCCGGCGTCGAGCAGGGCGGCGACCGTCCTGCGGTGGCGGATCTCGCGGGCCTGCCAGGGGTGCAGGGGCAGGGCGGCGGCACAGCCGTAGGGCAGGGGGAGAGCCGTGCCGGCCAGGCTTTCCATGAGGTGCGCGGCGGGGACGGGACGGCCGCGCTCGGTCCAGGCCGAGTCGGTGGCGAGGAGGGAGGAGGCGACGGCCATCCAGTGCAGGGGGAAGGAGCCGCGCAGCTCCGGTGAGTAGAGCCGGGCTTCGGCGTCGGTCAGGCCCTCGCGGCTCTTCGGGGTCGGGTGCAGCGGGTGACCGAGGAGGAGCGCCTGTTCGGCGGAGAGAAAGCGGTCGGGCCCGTCGGCCGGGTGGGCCCGCCTGTCCGCGATGAAGGTGGCCGTACGGCGCAGGGAGTCGGCTACGCGAGCCACCAGGTCACCGGCGGCGGGAGCTACCGGTGTACGGACGGCGCCGTCGGCGGGGCGGGACGGCGCGTCGGGGCGCGGGGAGTCTCCGCCGAGGCGGGATCGGTTGCCGCCGGCTTCGGCAACGGCGCTCGCGACCGGGCCACCGGAACCCTCGCCGGGGCTGGTGCCGCTGTGGACCGGGCTGGTGTCGCCGCGCTGTTCGGCGATGCCGCTCTCGTCGGGGCCGCTGCTGTCCTCGACCAGATCGGTTGCGCCGGGAGCCTGGCCCGCGCTGCCCTCGGCCAGGCCAGTACTGCCGTGCACCGGCACAGGCCCGCTATCGCGCTCGGCCTGAGCCGGTACGCTCTCGCGCTGGGCCGCTGTCGCCCTCGCCGCTCCGGTCGTCTCCCTGCCGAGGAGTGCGGCGAGGGTGAGGGCGTCGACGGGCGGGGCGGTGTCCGGGGCCCCTGCCAGGCGCGGTGGGCCGAAGCGGTGCCAGCCGGTCGGGGACCAGTGGCGGACCGGGGTGATCAGCGCGGTGCCGCTGGCGGGCAGCGGGATGTGGAGGGCGCCGGTGTCGGGGGCGGGGAGGTTCGTCTCGCGTGCCCAGCAGCGCAGCAGGTTCTCCACGGCGGCGGCCTGGGCGGCGACGTGCGGGTCCGGGTGTTCCAGGAGGTCCGTTGTGTCGTCCCGGTGCGGCTCGGGCGGGTCGGTGCGGCCGCGTTGCTGGGGAACCGCCTCGGCGAGCGGAACGGGGTGTCCCTGCGGACCGTGGTCGCCGTGGTCGTCGGGGGCGGGGGTGGCGTTCAAGGCGGTTCCTCGGGGCTTGGGCGGTGCGGTACCGGCCGGTGGTCGTCGCCCGTCGCCTGCGGCGATTCGGCCGGCCGGGGGGTGCGGATCGGGGGGTGGTTGTCCTGACGGAAGAGGAGTGGACGATGTGGAGTTCGAGGCGTGGCCCGGTCGGGCCGGGTGAGTCGATGACGGCCCGTGGGGTGAGCGACGGGGTGCGTCGGACTCGGCGTCGCCGTCGGCACCGAGGGGACGGTGCGCCTACGGCGATGGTCCGGCGGTGCCGGGACACCGGGAGGCAGGCCGCGTTCCCTGGAGGGCGTGGCTCGTGGGTGGTCCGGCGGGCCGATGCGCTCCGGGGCGTCCGCTCGGCTCGGCCGCCTTGGGCGCGGTGGCCGGGCGGCCTGTTACGGGTGGGTCGCCTAGCCGGACGGCTCGTCGCGCCCGTCCGGTCGGCGGGGTGGTCGCACGCCGTGGGCCACCGGGTCGCGGGCGACCGCCGCCACGGCGTCGGCGAGACGGTCCAGGACGGCCGCGGCCTGTTCGTCGGTGATGGTCAGCGGCGGCAGGAGCCGCACGACACCGGCGTGACGGCCGCCGAGTTCGACGATCAGTCCGCGCTCCAGACAGGCTCGCTGGACGGCGGAGGCCAGTTCGGGAGCGGCCGGGTGCGGCCGGGAACGGCTCCCGTCGTCCCACCCGCTCAGCGCGCCGCCGTCCCTTCCGCTCACGAGGGCGCCGACGCTGCTCCCGCCTCCGGTTTCGCGGACCGTGTCGACTCCCTCCACGGCGGCACCCCGTGGCTCCACCACCGTGTCCGGCACCGAGCCGCGGAACCCACCGTCGCCGTCCCACCGGCTCCCCGGGTGGTCCTTCGACTCGCCCGCGGGCCGCGCGTGTCCGTTTCGCGCGGCCGCCGTGCTCCGCTCGTCTTCCGGGTCCACGAACTCGACCCCGATCATCAGGCCCCGTCCCCGCACGTCGCCCACGCACGCGAACTCGTCCTGCAGAGCGCGCAATCGGGAGAGCATGCGGGAGCCGAGCAGGGCCGCGCGTTCGGAGAGGCCGTTCTCCCGGACGTGGGCGAGGGTGGCCGTGCCGGCCGCCATGGCGAGCTGGTTGCCGCGGAACGTTCCGGCATGGGCGCCGGGCTCCCAGACGTCGAGGTCGTCGCGGTAGACGACGACGGCGAGCGGCAGGCTGCCGCCGATGGCCTTGGACAGGACCATCACGTCGGGGACGACGCCGCTGTGCTCGACGGCCCAGAAGGCGCCGGTCCTGCCGACCCCGGTCTGGATCTCGTCCGCGATCAGGGGGATGCCGCGGTCGGCGGTCAGCTGCCGCATCCGGCGGAGCCACACGTCGGGCGCGGGAAGTACCCCGCCTTCGCCCTGGACGGGTTCGAGAATCATGCCGGCGGGCAGCGGGACGCCGGACTTGGGGTCGTCGAGGACGGACTCGGTCCAGCGGGCGGCGAGTTCGGCGCCGCCGGGGCCGCCGACTCCGAACGGGCAGCGGTAGTCCTGCGGGTAGGGCAGCCGGGCGACCCGCACGTCACCGGCCCCGCCGGAAGCGGCCAGCGCACCGCTGGTCATGCCGTGGTAGGCGCCGGTGAAGGCGAGCATCCCGGTGCGGCCGGTGGCGGCCCGGACCAGTTTGAAGGCGGCCTCGACGGCGTCCGTGCCGGCGGGCCCGCAGAACTGGACGCGGGCGCGGTCGGCGAGGCCGGGTGGCAGAGTGCGGAACAGTTCGGTGGTGAAGGCGTCCTTGACGGGGGTCGCCAGGTCGAGGATCGAGAGCGGGGCGCCGGAGTCGAGGACCTTGCGGATCGCCTCCAGCACGACGGGATGGTTGTGCCCGAGCGCGAGGGTGCCGGCACCGGAGAGGCAGTCCAGGTAGCGGCGGCCGTCGGCACCTTCGATGGTCAGGCCGCGGGCTCGCACCGGCACGATGGGGAGGGCGCGGGCGTAGGTCCGGGCCCGCGACTCGCGCGCCGACTGGCGTCTCAGGATCCCCTCGTGCGCCTCGCGCGCTCCCCCGGACGTCTCCCCGGTCACCGACTCCGTCACGGCCACGGCTCGCTGTCCTCCCCGCTGTCCAGAGGCGAGTTGATCGGCGGGCACCGGGCACAGGCAGCGGAACCCCCACCGCTACCAACCCCGGACCGGCCGGTGGGTTACGGGTTGCCCCAAGATCATTACCTGGGCCGTACCGAGGGACACCGGCAGCGGCGCCCACGCGCCTGCCTGACACTCCGGCGACGGCAGCACGCCCCACCCCCTTCCGGGGCCTCACAGCCGGCCCGTCCGGACCGTCACGGCAGACCGGAGGAGGCCGATACGGGCAGGGCCGCCAGACCGCCCCTCGGCCCCCGGCGAGACCGGTGGGCCGCGTGGAGCGTGGGGTGTCGCCGTCCCGGGGCCCGTAGCCAAACCGTTGCCCTCCCATGGGCGGGCCCGCACGGCGAGCGCCTAGTGTGACGCCGAAGTTCCTTACCAACAGGGGGAGTCACCAGCATGCGATCCATCCGGCCGTCGTTCACCCGTCGAGGGGGCGCGCCCCGGGCGCTGGCGGTCGTCGCCCTCGCCTCGGCGCTGGCGCTGACCGCCACCGCCTGCGACAGCTCCGGCGACGACAACGCGAGCGGCCCGGCGTCCGCGTCCGCCACGGCCGACACCGGCGACGGCAAGATCAAGATCCCGGACGACATCAAGAACAAGCTCAAAGAGCACGGGATAGACATAGACAAGTGGAAGAACGGCGCCTGGAAGAACTGGGACAGGGCCGACTGGCTGCGTGAGGCCAACGACTTCGTCAATCCCATCATCAAGGGCCTGTGGGACCCGAAGCGGATGCGGAACGCCGACGACCCGAACCAGGGCAACGGCGTCGACGAGAACGATCTCTCCGGTGACCAGGGCGTGACGGATCCGACGCCGGCCCCGGTCCAGGCGAAGGCCGTGCGGCCGTCGTACCACGCCAACGCGGCCACCGCCGGGAAGGTGTTCTTCGACTCCCCCGAGGGCACGATGGTCTGCTCGGCGACGGTCGTCGAGGATCCGGCGCACCCGGGCAAGTCCAACCTGGTGTGGACGGCCGGCCATTGCGTGCACGCGGGCAAGAAGGGCGGCTGGTACCGCAACGTCGCGTTCGTGCCGTCGTACAACGACCAGGGACTGACGGGTACGGCGCTCGCGCAGGCGGCGCGGTCCCGGATCGCGCCCTACGGGGTCTGGTGGGGTGACGGGGCGCAGACCTCGCAGCAGTGGATCGACCAGGGCGGGGAGACGGGCGGTAACGGCGCCTCGTACGACTACGCCGTGATCCATGTGACGCCCGAGCAGGGAAGTGGCGGCAAGTCCCTGGAAGAGACTGTCGGTTCGGCGCTGCCGGTGAACTTCGCCGGGCCTGCCGTGCCGAAGGTGCCGAGCATCACGGCCACCGGGTATCCGGCGGCGAAGCCGTACGACGGGTCGCTGATGTACCAGTGCGCGGACAAGCCGGGGCGGCTGTCGGTCGACGCGTCGGCGCCGACGATGTACCGGATCGGCTGCACGATGACCGGCGGGGCGTCGGGCGGCGGCTGGGTGGAGACGGGTGCCGACGGCAAGCCGGCGCTGGTGTCCAACACGTCGATCGGGCCGGTGAGTTCGGGCTGGCTGGCCGGACCGCGGTTCGGTGACGTGGCGAAGGACGTGTACGAGGGGCTCAGCAAGGAGTTCGCCGGGCAGTGAGCGGGGTGGTTGCCGCCGTCGCGCCCCGTGAGGGAAGTGCTTCGGCGGCCGGCCTGCCGTAGCGGCTGACCGTGAGGCTTTCCGCGCACCGGCAAAGCCGAAGGGCCGGCCCCCTGGGAGGGGGCCGGCCCTTTACGCGGTGCTCGTCAGGCGGTGCTCGTCATGCGGCCGGGGCCGGCACGTACGGCGTGAGTTCCGCCGCGAGTTCCTCGTGCACCCGGACCTTGAGCAGGGTGCCCTCGGCGGTGTGCTCCTCGGAGAGCACCTCGCCCTCGTTGTGGGCGCGGGCGACGAGCTTGCCGTGGGTGTAGGGGACGAGGGCCTCGATCTCGACCGACGGGCGGGGCAGCTCGTCGTCGATCAGGGCGAGGAGTTCCTGGATGCCCTGGCCGGTGCGGGCCGAGACGGCGATGGACCGCTTCTCGTTGCGCAGGAGCCGCTGGAGGACCAGCGGGTCCGCCGCGTCCGCCTTGTTGATCACCACGACCTCGGGTACGTCGGTGGCACCGACGTCCCTGATCACCTCGCGCACGGCGGCCAGCTGCTCCTCCGGTACCGGGTGGGAGCCGTCGACCACGTGCAGGATCAGGTCGGCGTCGCCGACCTCCTCCATGGTGGAGCGGAACGCCTCGACCAGGTGGTGGGGCAGGTGGCGCACGAAGCCGACGGTGTCCGCCAGCGTGTAGAGGCGGCCGCTCGGGGTCTCCGCGCGGCGGACGGTCGGGTCCAGGGTCGCGAACAGGGCGTTCTCGACCAGGACACCGGCGCCGGTGAGGCGGTTGAGCAGGGAGGACTTGCCGGCGTTGGTGTATCCGGCGATGGCGACGGACGGCACCTTGTGGCGCTTGCGTTCCTGGCGCTTGATGTCGCGGCCGGTCTTCATCTCCGCGATCTCCCGGCGCATCTTCGCCATCTTCTCGCGGATCCGACGCCGGTCCGTCTCGATCTTGGTCTCACCGGGACCACGGGTGGCGAGACCGCCGCCCGAGCCGCCGCCCATCTGCCGGGACAGCGACTGACCCCAGCCGCGCAGTCGCGGCAGCATGTACTGCATCTGCGCGAGCGCGACCTGCGCCTTGCCCTCTCGGGATTTGGCGTGCTGGGCGAAGATGTCCAGGATCAGGGCGGTCCGGTCGATGACCTTGACCTTGACGACGTCCTCCAGCTGGATCAGCTGGCCGGGGCTCAGCTCACCGTCGCAGATGACGGTGTCCGCGCCGCTCTCGACGACGATGTCGCGCAGCTCAAGGGCCTTGCCTGAGCCGATGTAGGTGGCCGCGTCGGGCTTGTCACGGCGCTGGATGACGCCGTCGAGCACCAGTGCGCCCGCCGTCTCGGCGAGGGCGGCCAGCTCCGCGAGGGAGTTGTCCGCGTCCTGCACGGTGCCGGAGGTCCACACCCCGACCAGCACGACCCGCTCCAGGCGGAGCTGGCGGTACTCGACCTCGGTGACGTCCTCGAGCTCGGTGGAGAGACCGGCGACGCGGCGCAGGGCCGCGCGCTCGGAGCGGTCGAACTGGTCGCCGTCCCGCTCTCCGTCGATCTCGTGGCTCCAGGCGACGTCCTCTTCCATCAGGGCATCGGCCCGAAGACCTTCGGGGTAGTCCTGCGCGAGGCGCCTGGTGTCCTGGGAAGGGGAAGAAGAGGAGGTCATTGGGTCCTTACGTCGATGGGGATGCCGAAATCGGCGTTCGCTCTCACTCAACGTACGAGTACCCCGGGAGATTCCCCGCGACCCGTACCGCGCCGACCCCATGATGGTCGCACGGTACGGGCCGCCCCGGCATCGTGTTATTCCGGGGGCCGTCCCGCCGTCACTTCTTGGACTGCTTGGCCGGGGCCGCGACCTGCTTCCAGTCCGGGTGGCCGGGCATCGGCGGGGTCTTCGCGCCGTACAGCCAGGCGTCGAAGAAGCCGGTGAGGTCGCGGTTCGCGACCGCCGAGGCCAGCCGGACGTAGTCGGCGGTGGTGGCGGTGGAGTCCCTGTGCCGCTGCACCCAGATCCGCTCCAGTCGCTCGAAGGCGGGCCTGCCGATCTCCTGGCGCAGGGCGTAGAGGGCGAGGGCGGCGCCGTCGTAGATGCTGGGGCGGAAGATGCTGATCTTCTGGCCGGGCTCGGGCACCTTGGGCCGGGCGGGCGGTCCGCCGGCGGCGCGCCAGCGGTCGGAGGCGCCGTAGGCGGCCTTCATCCGGTTGACCATGGGCTGCTTGCCCTTCTCCTCCGCGTACAGCGCCTCGTACCAGGTCGCATGGCCCTCGTTCAGCCAGACGTCCGACCAGACGCGCGGGCTGACGCTGTCGCCGAACCACTGGTGGGACAGCTCGTGCACCATGATCGACTCGATGTACCACTTGGGATAGGCGGGCTCGGTGAACAGGCCCTTCTCGAAGAGGGAGAGGGTCTGGGTCTCCAGCTCGAAGCCGGTGGCCGCCTGTGCCATGAGCACGCCGTACGTCTCGAACGGGTAGGGCCCGACCTTGCTCTCCAGCCAGGCGATCTGGTCCGGGGTCTTGGCCAGCCACGGTTCGAGGGCCTTGGTGTCGGCGGCCGGGACGACGTCGCGGACGGGGAGGCCGTGCGGGCCCTTGCGGCGCAGTACGGCGGAGCGGCCGATGGAGACCTGGGCCAGCTCGGTGGCCATGGGGTGCTCGGTGCGATAGGTCCAGGTGGTCTGCCGCCCGATCCTGGCGGAGTCGGTGGGGATGCCGTTGGCGACCACGGTGTAGCCGTTCGGTGCGGTCACGTGGAAGGTGAACATCGCCTTGTCCGACGGGTGGTCGTTGCACGGGAAGACCAGGTGGGCGGCGTCGGCCTGGTTCGCCATGGCGAGCCCGTCGGTGGTCCGCACCCAGCCGCCGTCCTGTCCCTTGGCGGCCACCGGGTCGCTGGTGTGCTTCACGGTGATCCGCGTCCAGCTGCCCTGCCGCAGCGGCCGGTCCGGTGTGACGACCAGGTCCTCGCCGGCGTTCGCGAAGGCGGCGGGCCGGCCGTCGACCTCGACGGACTCGACCTTGCCGTGCGCGAAGTCCAGGTTGACGCGGTTCAGGTCGGCCGTGGTCCAGGCGTCGATGGTGGTGACGGCCTGGAGCGGCTTGTCGTTGCGGCCGGGGTAGGTGAAGGAGAGGTCGTACGACGCCACGTCGTACCCGGGGTTTCCGAGGTAGGGGAAGAGCCGGTCGCCGATGCCCAGCGGCGCCGGCGGGGCGCTCGCGCCGAGCAGGGCGACGGACACGGCGGAGGCGAGCAGCGCGACGTGCCGGCGCCGGGGCCGACGGACGCGGAGGATGAGCGACATGGACCACCGCTACCAGCGCGCTCCCGGCCCGCGGTGACGCCTCGCGTCCGGTTCACTCGAACGGGTGCCTACTGATGTTGCGCTCGGTCCACGTCGTACACACCGGGCACGTTCCGCATCGCGCGCATCAGGGCGGGCAGGTGGGCGGCGTCGGGCAGCTCGACGGTGTAGGTGTGGCGGACGCGCTGCTGGCTGGGCGGCTCCACGGTCGCCGAGACGATCTCCGCGCCCTCCTGGGCCATCGCCTCGGTGAGGTCGGCCAGCAGGTGCGGGCGGCCGAACGATTCGGCGACCAGGGTGACCCGGCAGCCGGTGCTGTCGCCCCAGCTGACGGCGGTCTCGGGGCGTCCGCTGCCCTTCATGTGCGCGACCGAGGCGCAGGCCAGGCGGTGCACGGTGACCACTCCCCCGCGGACCGCGAAGCCGGTGACCTCGTCGGGCGGTACGGGCGTGCAGCAGCCGGCCAGCCGTACGGTCGCGTCGGGCCGGTCGACGACCACGGCGCTGGCGGTGCGGGGCGCGGCGGCCTGGGGTTCCGGGACCGGGCGGGTGGGCACGGTCACCGGGGTGTGCGGCTCGTCGGCACTGTCCGGGTGGGCGGCGAGCCAGCGCTGGATGGCGATGCGCGCGGCGGGCGTGTGGGCGTGGTCCAGCCATTCCCGGGAGGGTTCGGAGGCCGGGTCCTGGCCCATCAGCAGCTGGACGCTGTCGCCGTCCTTGAGGACGGTGCTGAGGGTGGCGAGGCGGCCGTTGACGCGGGCGCCGATGCAGGCGTGGGCGTCCTCGCCGTACTGGGCGTAGGCCGCGTCGACGCAGGTGGCGCCGTCCGGGAGGCCGAGGGTGCCGCCGTCGGGGCGGAAGACGGTGATCTCGCGGTCCTGGGCGAGGTCCTCGCGGAGGGTGGACCAGAAGGTGTCGGTGTCGGGCGCGGCCTTCTGCCAGTCGAGGAGGCGGGAGAGCCAGCCGGGGCGGGTCGGGTCGGCGCGCTCGCCGTCGTCCGGGGCGTCGGCGGGAAGTGCCTCGCCTGCCGGGGCGTAGGGGTTGCCGAGGGCGACGACGCCGGCCTCGGCGACCTTGTGCATCTGGTGGGTGCGGATGAGGACTTCGGCGACCTGCCCGTCGGCGCGGGCCACCGCGGTGTGCAGCGACTGGTAGAGGTTGAACTTCGGTACGGCGATGAAGTCCTTGAACTCCGAGACGACCGGGGTGAGACAGGTGTGCAGTTCACCGAGGACGGCGTAACAGTCCGCGTCCTCGTTGACCAGCACGAGCAGCCGGCCGAAGTCTGCGCCGCGCAGTTCGCCGCGTTTGCGGCCGACGCGGTGGACGGAGACGAAGTGGCGCGGTCTGATGAGGACTTCGGCGGGGATGTCGGCCTCGCGCAGCACTCCGCGCACCTCGTCGGCGATCTCGGCCAGGGGGTCGTCGGCGCGGGCGGCGTTCCGCGCGATCAGCTCTCTGGTGTGCGCGTACTCCTCGGGGTGCAGGATGGCGAAGACCAGGTCCTCCAGCTCGGTCTTCAGGGCCTGCACGCCGAGCCGTTCGGCGAGCGGGATGAGGACGTCGCGGGTGACCTTGGCGATGCGCTCCTGCTTCTCGGGGCGCATCACGCCGAGGGTGCGCATGTTGTGCAGACGGTCGGCGAGCTTGATCGACATCACCCGGACGTCGCTGCCGGTGGCGACGAGCATCTTCCGGAACGTCTCGGGTTCGGCGGCGGCCCCGTAGTCGACCTTCTCGAGTTTCGTCACCCCGTCGACCAGGTAACGGACCTCCTCGCCGAACTGTTCCCGGACCTGGTCGAGGGTCACGTCGGTGTCCTCGACGGTGTCGTGGAGCAGGGACGCCGTCAGGGTCGTGGTCTCGGCTCCGAGTTCCGCGAGGATCAGGGTGACCGCGAGGGGGTGGGTGATGTAGGGCTCGCCGCTCTTGCGCATCTGCCCGCGGTGCGAGGACTCGGCCAGCACCCAGGCGCGGCGCAGGGGTTCGAGGTCGGCGTCGGGGTGGTGGGCGCGGTGGGCCTCGGCGACGTGGCCGATGGCGTCGGGGAGCTTGCCGCGTGCGGCGTTGCCGAGCAGCGCGGCCCGGCCGAGCCGACGCAGATCGATCCGGGGGCGGGCCTTCCTGCGGGCCGCTGTGGGCACTACAGGTCCGGGCGTCGCAGGGTTCGTGGCCTCCGCACTCATGGGCACCTCCGGCTCGTGAACCGGCGGGCGGGGCCCCAGGGCATACGAGGCTCAGGGATCGGTGGCGTTCCCCCGTCCGTGCCGGTGCTTGATGCTATCGAGCCCAACACACCCGACTGACCGCCTCTCGCCCAGCGTGAAACGGATCACCCATTCGAGCGACGACTTGGAGGTTTACGATTTTGCGCCACCTGTTCGGGGGGTGGCCGACGTTTCTCGCCGTCGGCGGCAACACGAGCCGTGGATCGGGGTGTTGGACGGCGCCCCGGACCACGGTTCTCGGTGGGTGACCGGTTCAGCGGGTGGCGTTTTCCAGCCACTCGGAGTCGATCTCCCCTTCGGCCACGATCACGGCGGGGCCGGTCATCTCGACCTCGCCGTCGGGCCGCTCGGTGATGACGAGACGTCCGCCGGGCACGTCGACGGTGTAGGTGGCCGGGCTTCCGGTGACCGCGGGGTCGGTGCCGTCGCGGCGGGCGGCGGCCACGGCGACCGCGCAGGCGCCGGTGCCGCAGGAGCGGGTCTCGCCGGAGCCGCGCTCGTGCACGCGCATGGCGACATGGCGCGGGCCGCGGTCGACGACGAACTCGACGTTGACCCCGTCGGGGTAGACCGAGGCCGGGCTGAAGGGCGGCGGGGTGCGCAGGTCCCCGGCGTCCGCGAGGTCGTCGACGAAGGCGACGGCGTGCGGGTTGCCCATGTTCACGTTCCGGGCGGGCCAGATGCGGTCCCCGACGCTCACCGCGACGTCGACCCCGGGGAGAAGGGCACGGCCCATCCCGACGGTGACGTCGCCGTCCTTGGCGATGTGGACGGCCTTGATCCCCCCGCGGGTGGCGACGGCGAGGTCGCCCGCCGGAGCCTGCCCGGCGTGCTGGAGGTAGCGGGCGAAGACGCGGACGCCGTTGCCGCACATCTCGGCGATCGACCCGTCGCCGTTGCGGTAGTCCATGAACCACTCCGCCTCGGCGGCCATCCCCTTGGCCTCGGGGTGCGCGGCGGACCGGACGACGTGCAGCACGCCGTCGGCGCCGATCCCCGCCCGGCGGTCGCACAGGGCGGCCACGGCGGCCGGGGTGAGGTCCAGGGCGTTGTCCGGGTCCGGGACGATCACGAAGTCGTTCTCGGTGCCGTGGCCCTTGAGGAAGGGGATGCGCATTCTTAGATCGTACGGGAACGGCTCTCGGGAACGGCGCCGGCCAGGGCCGGTCGAGGGCACGTCGTGGCTGGTCGCGCGGTTCTCCGGGAGCGGCTGCCGGGTGCGCCCCGCGGTTTCCGGGGACCCGCCTCCGGGGGCGCCACGGTTCTTGGGGACCCGTCTCCGGCGCGCCGCGGTGGGCGCGGTCACCACTCGGGGCGGCCGCGCGGTACGCGGCTCAGCGCAGCCGGGCCACGCGCCAGACGGCCAGTACGACGACGATCGCGACCAGGACGACGTATCCGATCACCACGCGCCAGTCGGGCCTGCGGTCCGAGCCCCTGGCGGGGAACCCGGGCACGGTGTAGCCCACCCTGCGGGCCGCCATCATGCCCCAGCCGGCCGCGCACGAGCAGATCAGCAGGCCCAGCATCGCGATCACCGCGCCGCTGTCGCCGAAGTCGAAGGCGAGCGGGAAGGCGAACATCAGGGAGCCCATCGCGGCCAGGCCCACGATCGGGGCCAGCTGCCACAGCCGCAGGCGCCGCTGCGGACGGAGCTCGACCTCGACCTCGGGGCCGCCGGCGAACATCTCCTCCGGCTCGGGGCCGTCGGCGGTCACTCCGCCGCCCACCGTGTCGTCCGGACCGTCAGGCGTCAGCCGGTCCGCACCCTCGTCCGGATCACCCGGTTCCACGGCCACGTACTCGGTGTCTCGCGCGGTGTCGCGAGGGCCGGCCTCCATCGCCACGCGCCCTCCCAACTAGGACTCCACTTGCGATCGAAGCTCGATGATGGCACGGCGCCGAAGGCCCCGATGACCGGTGGCGCATCCCGATGCCATCACGTGATCAGGCTGTGACCGGTCGTTCGAGCAACGCCAGGGCCTGTCGCGGAAGTTCCTCGCGATCCGCCGCGGCCCCACTCAGCCAGTGCACCCGGGGGTCCCGCCTGAACCACGAATCCTGCCGGCGCGCGAAGCGTTTGGTGGCGCGGACGGTCTCGTTCCGCGCCTCCGTTTCCGTGCATTCACCGGCGAGCGCCCCGAGGACCTGCTGGTAGCCGAGCGCCCGTGACGCGGTACGGCCCTCGCGCAGTCCGTGCGCCTCCAGGGCGCGCACCTCGTCCACAAGTCCGGCCTCCCACATCCGGTCGACGCGCAGCGCGATCCGCTCGTCCAGCTCGGGGCGGGCCACGTCCACGCCGATCTGGACGGTGTCGTAGACCGAGTCGTGGCCCGGAAGGTTGGCGGTGAAGGGCCGGCCGGTGATCTCGATCACCTCGAGGGCCCGGACGATGCGACGCCCGTTGCTGGGCAGGATGGCGCGGCCGGCCTCGGGGTCGGCGGCGGACAGCCGGGCGTGCAGGGCGCCGGAGCCGCGCAGGGCGAGTTCCTCCTCCAGGCGGGCCCTGACCTCGGGGTCGGTGCCGGGGAACTCCAGGTTGTCGACGGCGCCGCGGATGTACAGCCCGGAGCCGCCGACCAGGATCGGCCAGCGGCCCTCGGCGAGCAGCGCGTCGATGCGGGCCCGGGCGAGCCGCTGGTACTCGGCGACGGAGGCCGTGACGGTCACGTCCCAGACGTCGAGCAGGTGGTGCGGGACGTCGGCGCGCTCTTCGGGCGTCAGCTTGGCGGTGCCGATGTCCATCCCGCGGTACAGCTGCATGGAGTCGGCGTTGACGACCTCGCCGCCCAGCCGTTGGGCCAGGAAGACGCCGAGGTCGGACTTTCCGGCCGCGGTGGGGCCGACGACGGCGATGACACGGGGGGCGAGGGGTGCGCTGCTCACCGCACCAGTCTCGCAAACCTCGGCGGCGGGTCTCGAACGAGTTACGTGACAGTCCGTGTCCGCCTTCGTTGCCCGTTGCGAGGTTCCCGCCGCCATCGAGAGGCGGTGACCGGGGTGGCGCAGTCGTGTGCACCGGGTCACGCGGGATTTCGCTCGCACGAGTAACGTATGGAGTGGATATGGGCGTTTTTGCACGGTTCCTCGGAAAGAAGCGGAAGACCACGGAGGAGCCGGTCACCGAGGCCCCGGCCTCCGTCGAGCCGGACGGGTCGGCGGCCCGGGACGCGGTGAAGGAGACGGCGGAGGAGACCGCAGGGGCCTCGGTGACCGAAGGCACGGACGCGGACGGCGGCGAGAGCGCGGCGGCACCGGCGCAGCCGGCGCCGGTCGCGGCCGGCGCCGCCGAGAGCACCGAGATCCCCAGGCAGCAGTCCGCCAAGGAGGCCGCCGACAACGAGGTCGGCGAGGGCGTCCGCACATAGCGGTCCGCGAGGGAAGCCACAGGGAAGGTAGCCATGGGTCTGATGGACAATTTGAAGGCCAAGCTCGGCCCGGCCAGGGACCGGGTCTCCGACCTCGCGCAGCAGCACGAGGACAAGATCGACAAGCTCCAGCACGGCATCGACAAGGCCGCGCGGGTCGTCGACGAGAAGACCAAGGGCAAGTACAGCGACAAAATCCAGACGGGCACGGGCAAGGCCAAGGACGCCATGGACCGGTTTGTGCACCCGGATGCGACCGACCCCACCGCCCCGACCCGGCCCGGGGATCCGCCACCGGCCCCCTGAGCCGGACGGGACCCCGCAGATCGGCGGACGGCCGAGAGTCACCCGACTCCCGGCCGTCCGCCGATCTGCCGGGGATTCCGGCCGGTGCGCGAGGGTGGGCGGAAGCACGGCTGGGGGCGAGGGCGAAGGTGCACGCGGTGCGGTCGCGTGGAGGAGTCGTTGCGCGGAGGAGTCGTTGCGCGGAGGAGTCGTTGCGCGGAGGAGTCATTGCGCGCAGGCGCCGCGCGGCCCGAGGGCTCAGGACCAGGTCGCCACGAGGTAGCAGACGCCGTACGGCGCGTCCTCGTGGAGGAGCGCACCGGCGAGGCCCGCGCCCTCGGCCGCACCGGCCAGGACCTGCCAGGGGGCCCGGCCCGAGGCCTGGAGCTCGGCGGCCAGGTCGGCGTCGAGTGCCTTGATCGCCGTGAGGTCCGCGGTGCCGAGCGCGCGGGCCGCCTCGGCATCGAACGGGGCCGCCCGCTCGTCGAGGTAACCGGGCGCCTTCAGGGTGCGGCAGGCACTGCCGTCGCCCACGACGAGCATCGCCACCCGTGCGGCTCGCCCGGCGATCTCCCGGCCCGCGCTGACGCACCGCTCGGCCCCCAGAGGCTCGCCCACCCCCAGCCCCTCGATCGGCGCGTCGGCCCACCCGGTGCGCTCCAGCAGCCAGGCGCCGACCGCGAGCGAAGCGGGCAGCTCCCGCTCGGCGGCCTCGCCGCTGCCCAGCCGTACGCCGACGTCGACGCCGAAGCCCCGGAAGGAGCCCCGGCTGCCCTGCGGGAACACGCCCCGCCCGGACGGGTCGGCCGGCCCGACCACGACCAGCAGGTCGGGCCTCGCCGCGGCGAGTACGCCCAGCGCGTCGGCGCAGGCGGCCCGCGCGGCGTCCAGCTCGGGGGCGGCGCCCGCGGCGATCTCGGGCACGAGGAGCGGCGGGCAGGGGCAGACTGCTGCGGCGACAAGCATGACCGGCAGCGTAGTCGTGACGACCGTCCGGGACCGCCCTCGGCTCAGCCGGTCACACGGGCCGCCGGGACCGTCGCGGACCCGGCGGGTCCGATTCCACGGGGACCGTGCCCGGTACGACGAGGGATCACGGCCGACGTGACGGTCCCGTTCGGTCAGTCGCAGCCGCAGCCGCTTCCCGCGGCCACCGGCAGCGGCTCCGGCACGCCGATCTTCGGCAGCCCGAGCAGCACACCCGCCGGCTTGGCGGCCTCCGCGGCGTTGCGCTTCTCCCAGGCGTCGCCCGCGCGGGTGCGGCGCACGTCCAGGACGGCGCCCTCGGCGAGCAGGTGGTGCGGGGCGGCGTAGGTGATCTCGACGGTGACGACGTCGCCGGGCCGTACCTCCTGGTCCGGCTTGGTGAAGTGGACCAGCCGGTTGTCGGGGGCGCGGCCGGAGAGGCGGTGGGTGGCGCCGTCCTTGCGGCCCTCGCCCTCGGCGACCATCAGCTCCAGAGTGCGGCCGACCTGCTTCTTGTTCTCGTCCCAGGAGATCTGCTCCTGGAGGGCGACGAGGCGCTCGTAGCGCGCCTGGACGACCTCTTTGGGGATCTGGTCGTCCATGGTGGCGGCCGGGGTACCGGGACGCTTGGAGTACTGGAAGGTGAAGGCCTGGGCGAAGCGGGCCTCGCGGACCACCCGCATGGTCTGCTCGAAGTCCTCCTCGGTCTCGCCGGGGAAGCCCACGATGATGTCGGTGGTGATCGCCGCGTGCGGGATCGCGGCCCGCACCTTCTCGATGATCCCGAGGTACCGGTCCTGCCGGTACGAGCGGCGCATGGCCTTGAGCACGGTGTCCGAACCGGACTGCAGCGGCATGTGCAGCTGCGGCATCACGTTCGGCGTCTCGGCCATGGCGGCGATCACGTCGTCGGTGAAGTCGCGCGGGTGCGGCGAGGTGAAGCGGACGCGCTCCAGGCCCTCGATCTGCCCGCAGGCGCGCAGCAGCTTGCTGAAGGCCTCACGGTCGCCGATGTCGGAGCCGTACGCGTTGACGTTCTGGCCGAGCAGGGTGATCTCGGAGACGCCCTCGCCGACCAGGGCCTCGATCTCGGCGAGGATGTCGCCGGTGCGCCGGTCCTTCTCCTTGCCGCGCAGGGCCGGGACGATGCAGAAGGTGCAGGTGTTGTTGCAGCCGACGGAGATCGACACCCAGGCCGCGTAGGCGCTCTCGCGGCGGGTGGGGAGCGTGGAGGGGAAGGCCTCCAGCGACTCGGCGATCTCCACCTGCGCCTCCTCCTGCACGCGGGCGCGCTCCAAGAGGACGGGCAGCTTGCCGATGTTATGCGTACCGAAGACGACGTCGACCCAGGGGGCCCGCTTCACGATGGTGTCGCGGTCCTTCTGCGCCAGGCAGCCGCCGACGGCGATCTGCATGCCGGGGCGCTTCGTCTTCATCGGGGCGAGGCGGCCGAGGTTGCCGTAGAGGCGGTTGTCGGCGTTCTCCCGGACGGCGCAGGTGTTGAAGACGACGACGTCGGCGTCGCCGTCCGCTCCCTCGGGCGCGCGCACGTACCCGGCGTTCTCCAGCAGTCCGGACAATCGCTCGGAGTCGTGGACGTTCATCTGGCACCCATAAGTGCGGATTTCGTAGGTTTTAGATGAACGAGGGTCCACAGCCGGGCTCCGGTCGCTGTTGCTGGTCATGACTAAAGGGTAGGCGGTCCCGCCGACACCCCGGCCCGGACCGCCGGACGGGCCCCGCCCGGCACGGTCGCCCGTACGTCCCAAGCACCGGCACCGGCACCGGCAGGGGCAGCGGCAGCCGTGTGGCGCACCCGACGCGAGAGCCGGCCGCTCCCGACCCCCTCGCCGCTCCCCCGCTCCCCCTCCCTCGGGCCTCGCTGCCCGCGATCTCCTCGGACGCCGACCCGGCGCGCGGAAAGGTCCGTACCGGCTGCGTCAAGGGTTGTAGAAGCGAGGTGATCCGGAGCGGGTCGAGCGGTCGGGAACCGAAGACGGCGGCCGCCCGGCGCGGGATGGCTGTGCCCGGATCGGCCTCGTGTCGCCGCATCGGCGGCAACTTCGTTGATTTCGGCTTCAGTTGTTGACGGCGGACACCGCTGGGTCTACAACCCGAGGGAGCGCTCTCAGATCTGCTGTTGCTCCATCCCCACCAACGCCGAACCGGCTTGAGGAGACCCGCATGCAGAGTTACGCCGGCGTGCCCACCCGCAGACCACCGTCAGGTGCCGTGCGGCCGCGCACGGCTCTCGGACTGGTCGTCGTCCTGATCGCCGCGTTCTTCGCGGTCCTCGCCCCCACCCCCGCGCACGCGGCGGACCAGCTGCTGTCCCAGGGCAGGCCGGCCACCGCCTCCTCGACCGAGAACGCGTCCTTCCCCGCGAGCGCGGCGGTCGACGGCAACACCGGTACGCGCTGGTCCTCGGCCTTCTCCGACCCCCAGTGGCTGCAGGTCGACCTCGGGTCGGTCCAGCAGCTCAGCCGGGTGAGCCTGACCTGGGAGGCGGCCTACGCGACGGCCTTCCAGATCCAGACCTCCACCGACGCGGCCACCTGGACCACCGTCTACTCCACCAGCACCGCCACCGGCGGAACCCAGAACCTGACGGTCAGCGGCAGCGGCCGCTACGTCCGTCTCTACGGCACCGCCCGGGCCACCCCCTACGGCTACTCCCTGTGGGAGTTCCAGGTCTATGGCCCCGGCTCCACCACCCCGCCGGACGACTTCTGGGGCAGCACCAGCGACATCCCCGCCGCGCACAACGCCGTCGAGGTGAAGATCCTCAACCGCACCAACGGCAAGTACCCCGACAGCCAGGTGTACTGGAGCTTCAACGGCCAGACGCACTCCATCGCCGAGCAGCCCTACCTCGACATGCCGGCCAACTCCGCCGGCCGCATGTACTTCTATCTGGGCTCACCGAACAGCGCGTACTACGACTTCATCGAGTTCACGGTCGGCAACAACGTCTTCAACGGCAACACCACCCGCGTCGACGCCTTCGGCCTGAAGCTGGCCATGCGCCTGCACAGCAAGGACGGTTTCGACACGGAGGTCGGCGAGAACCGGCAGACCTTCGCCGAGGACCGCGCGACCACCTTCCAGCGCTTCACCAACGCGGTGCCGGACCAGTTCAAGGTCCTCGCCCAGACCCAGGCCCCTTACCGGATCATCGCGCCCGGCAGCGACCCGAGCTTCCGCGCGGGCGGCGCCAACGCGAACTACTTCACCTCCTACGCCCAGTCGGTCGGCTTCAACGCGGCCACCTCCGACATCTTCGGCTGCGCGGCCTCCCTGGCCTCCAACCCGGACATGTGCGCCGCGCTCAACCGGCACGTCGCCACCCTGCCGGCCTCCCAGCAGTCCGACCCCAGCCGGTTCTACACGGCGGCTCCGGCGAACTACTACGCCAAGTTCTGGCACGACAACGCCATCAACCACCTCGCCTACGGCTTCCCCTACGACGACGTGGCGGGCCAGTCCTCGTTCATCTCCCACGCCGACCCGCAATGGCTCCTGGTCGCCGTCGGCTGGTAGCCGCCCCGGCCTCCCGGCTCTCGCTCGCACGTTGACCCACCGCACCACCACGGCCCGTCTCCGGCATCCGGGGACGGGCCGTGGCCGGCGCCGGGCCCGTCCGACCGGCCGGGGCCGCGTCGGCCACCCTGAGCCTGCCACGCCGGCCATTCGCCGCCCGGTTCACCGCCGGGCCGGGCCCGCGACCGTGATGGCCGAGACCGCGTCGTCCGCGGCGTGGCCGCCCGCGATCGCCTCGCCCCAGCGCTTCCGCAGGGCCTCGGCCGTCCGTAGCGGGGGCGGATGTCCGCCATCGTCACTCGGTCGTGCGCCGGAACAGATCGTTCAGGTCCGTCTGCGCGATCTGGTGTTCGGCGTAGGAGAAGGTGCCCCGGTCCTTGAGTTCCCTCGCCGCGCCGAGCAGGTGCGCGTACATGGCCCGGGCGATGCTGCCGCCGACCGTGACCCGGCGTACTCCCAGGTCGCGCAGGTCGGCCAGGGACAGGGCGGCGCCGGTCAGACCCATGACGACGTTCAGCGGGCCGTCGATCTCGCGGACCAGGGTGCCGATCGTGTCCGCGTCGGCCGCTCCCGGCACGAACGCGCAGTCCGCCCCGGCCGCCAGGAAGGCGTTGGCCCGCCGGACCGCCTCGTCGAGCGGGCCTCCGGTCAGCAGCACGTCGGTGCGGCCGAGCAGGACGAACGGCTCACCCGACGCGTCGACAGCCTCCCGGGCGGCACGGATGCGGTCCGCCGACAGTTCCGCGTCGTACAGCGGGCGGGAGCGGTCGCCGGTGAAGTCCTCGATGGTGCCGCCGGCGGCTCCCGCGGCGAGGGTCATCGAGATCGTCTCGGCCACGGTCGCGGGCGCCTCGCCGAACCCGTCCTCCAGGTCCGCGCTCACCGGGATCCGTACCTCGGCGGCGATCTCGCCGATCCGGCGGATCATGGTCGTACCGTCCACGCGGTCCCCGGCCGATCCCTCGTCGGCGTAGTCGTGGTCCGGGCGGCCCAGGGAGAAGGCCACGCCCGCGCTGGTGGTGGCCACGGCCGGGAACCCGGCCGACTCCAGGACGCGCGCGCTTCCCGCGTCCCAGGCGTTGGGCAGCAGGAAGCAGCCCTCGCGGTGCAGTTCGACGAAACGTGCGGCCAGTTCCCGACGCTGAGTGTCCACGGCGCCAGTCTGGCAGGAGCCACCGACAGCGAGGCTCCTGCGCGCCGCGGGCGGGTGCGCGACGGTGCCGGTGACCGGCTCCGGCGGCCTCCGGCGGAGGGCGTACTGTCGTGCGCGTCCGACACCCCCACGCGCCCGAGGAACATCCCAGGAGGATCCGCTCCGTGACCTGCCGCGTCATCCTCGTAGCCCCGGCGATCACCCCTTCGCTGCGGCGGGCCCGCTTCGACGACGGCGACTCCATCGAGAATCCGGAAGCGGTGGCGCTGTCGCTGCCCGCGGGCCGGGCGGTCAGTTCTCCGAGCGTCCGCTGCCGTGAGACGGCCGCCGCGCTCGGGCTCGACGCCGTCGCGGAGCCCCGCCTCGCCGGCCTCGACGCGGGCCGCTGGCGGGGCCGGACGCTGGAGGAGGTGGGCGCCGCCGAGCCCGAGGCGCTGGTCCACTGGCTGTCCGACCCGGCGGCGGCGCCGCACGGAGGCGAGTCGGTACGGGAGTTCCGCTCACGCGTCACCGACTGGCTGGAGAGCACGGGCCGCACCGCCGGCCGGACCGTCGCGGTCGTGGAGCCCGAGGTGGTGCGGGCCGTGGTGCTGCACGCGCTCGGGGCGCCCGAGGCGGCGTTCTGGCGCGTGGACGTGCCACCGCTCGCCGCGACGGAGATCACGGGCGGCCCCGGCCGCTGGAACCTCCGCCTCGGCCAGGCGGGCAGGTAGCGCCCGGCCCCACGGCGCCGCGGGCGACCTGACGCCCTAGCCGCGCGGCGGGGCCTCCGGCACCGTCACCGCCGACTCCGCGACCCCCGGTGCGCGGGCCCACGGCGCCCGGAGCCCGTCCCGCACCGCGCGTGGAAGCCGGCGGACGGCTCGCTCTGAGCCCGGGTCAGGACGCGCCGCCCGCGGTCCAGCCCTGGCGGCGCAGTTCCGCCGAGACGTCCGGCGCCCGGTAGTGCTCGCCCTTGAGCACCTTGCCGTCGGCCCGGCGGGCGACCTGTCCGCCGGGCCCCAGCTTGCTCATGTTGGAACGGTGGATCTCGGCGATCACCGCGTCCAGGTCGACGCCGTGCACCAGAGCGGTCCCGTACGCCACGTAGACGACGTCCGCCAGTTCGTGCGCGAGCCGGTCCAGGGGCCCGACGGCCACCTCGGCGACCTCCGCCGCCTCCTCGGCGAGCAGCTCTCCCCGGTGCGCGGCCAGCTCGGGGGAGATCTCCGTCGGCGTGGTGCGGATGTCCAGACCGAAGGCGTGGTGGAACTCTCGGACGAGGCGGGCGGGCGAGGAGCTGGTCATGCGGACGACTGTAGCCGCCGTCACCGACAGTCCCGGTCCGCCGCCGTACCCCGGCCCTGGTCAGGAAGGGGACCGGCTGGCAGGATCGCGCGCATGCCAAAGGTGTTTCCCCGGATCGGCAGGCGCCGTGCCCTGCAGGGCTCGGCCGCGGCCGTCGTCGCGTTCGGCCTGCTGCTGTGGTGGCTGCTGCCGCTCGGCGACAAGCCGCCGTCCGGGACGATCACCTTCAGCACGGGGACGCTGCGCGGGGTCTACCAGGAGTACGGCACGCGGCTGCGCACCGAGCTGAGCCGGGACATGCCCGGTCTGAAGGTGAACCTGGTCCAGAGCGCGGGGTCGTACGAGAACGTCCAGCGGGTGGCGACCGGCGAGGCCGACTTCACCATCGCGGCGGCCGACGCGGTGGAGACGTACGAACTCAACGGCGGCCGCGGTGCCGACCGGATGCGTGGGGTGGCACGTCTGTACGACGACTACGTGCAGCTCGTCGTCGCCCGCGACTCGGGCATCTCCAGCGTGGCGCAACTGCGGCACAGGCGGGTGGCGATAGGGCTGCCCGACTCGGGGGTCCGGCTGATCGCCAACCGGGTGCTCAGGGCCGCCGGGATCGATCCCACGAAGGACATCACGCCGCTGGCCGACGGCATAAACACCGGCCCGGACCGACTGCGCGACGGCAAGATCGACGCGTTCTTCTGGTCGGGCGGACTGCCGACCAAAGGCCTGCGGGACCTCGCGCGGACGTTCAGCTTCAGGTTCGTGCCGATAGACGGCGCTCTCGTGGCCAAGCTGCACTCCAAGAGCGAGGCGGCGCTCTACTACCGGGCGACCGACATGCCGGAGTCGGCGTACCCGTCGGTGCAGCAGGGCACGTCGGTGGCGACGATCGCGGTCTCCAACCTGCTGATGACCCGCGAGGACATGGATCCGCGCCTCATCGAGTGGGTGACCCGCACGGTCATCAAGAGCCGGGACGACATCGGCGCCCACGTCCACTCGGCGCAGCTGGTGGACCTGCGCACGGCGATCTACACGGATCCCCTGCCGCTGCAGGAGGGCGCGAGGCGGTACTACCGCTCCGTGAAGCCCTGAGGCCGGTCCCGTCAGCCGCTCCGCGGCACCGACACGGTCACCCGCAGGCCCCGCGGCTCGTGGTGCTCGTACGACAGCGAGCCGCCGCCCGCCGCCAGCAACGACCGGGTGATCGACAGGCCCAGCCCCGATCCCTTCACGTTCTGGTGACGCCCGCTGCGCCAGAACCGGTCGCCCACGCGGGCGAGTTCCTCGTCGGTGAGCCCCGGGCCCGTGTCGGTGACCACGACCTTCGACACGTCGCCCTCGGCCGCGACCTCCACGTCCACCGAACCTCCGTCGGGTGCGAACTTCACCGCGTTGTCGATCACCGCGTCCAGCGCGCTGGAGAGGGTGATCGGGTCGGCCCACGCGGTGGTCGCCGGGCACTGTCCGCTCAGCCGGACGCCCTTCGCCGCGGCGGCCGGTGCCCACGCGGCGACGCGCTCCGCCGCCAGCCGCCCGATGTCCGTCAGCATCAGGTCCGCCTCGGCGTGCTCGGCCAGCGCCAGGTCGAGCAGGTCGTCCAGCACCGTGGCGAGCCGCTTGCCCTCGGTGCGGACCGAGGCGATCTCCTCGTTGTCCTCGGGGAGTTCGAGGGCGAGCAGTTCGATGCGCAGGAGCAGCGCGGCCAGCGGGTTGCGCAGCTGGTGGGAGGCGTCGGCGACGAAGGCGCGCTGCTGCTCCAGGACTTCCTCGACGTTGTCCGCCATCTCGTTGAACGCGTGGGCCAGCCGTCTGAGTTCCGGCGGACCGCCCGCCGCGGCGACCCGGGACTTGAGCCGGCCGCTGGCGATCTCGTGGGTGGTGGCGTCCAGGACCCGTACCGGCAGCAGCACCCACCCGGTCAGCCGCAGTGCGGCGCCGACGGCGAGCAGCATCGCGGCGATCTCGCCGGCGCCGATGAACAGCCAGCCGCGCAGGGTCCGTGACCGCATCGGTCCGGTGGGCGAGTCGGTGACCACCACGGCGACGACGTCACCGTCGCGGATCACCGGGGAGGCCACGACGAGCCGGTTGCGCTGCCAGGGCCACACCTGCTGCGGGTCGTGGCTGCGCCGGCTGAGCAGTGCCTCGTCGTAGGCGGCGCGCACCTCGCCCGTCTTCGGCAGCACCCAGTCGTCGGGGGCGTTGGCCATGGAGGACGCGTTGCGGTAGAAGACGCCGGCACGGATGCCGTACACCTCGTAGTAGCTGATGAGTTCGCGGTGCAGGGTCTCCTGGCGGTCGTCGGTGCGCGTCGGGCGCGAGGCGCTGGGTGTGCCGTCGACGAACTGGGCGAGGGCCGCGAACCGCGCGGTGTCGTCGATGCGGTCCACGACGACCTTCTGCTGCTGGGCGGCGGCCACGCTGACGGCGAGAGGCACGCCGAGCGCGAGCAGGACGGCCGCCATCAGGACGATGAGCAGCGGGAGCAGGCGTGTGCGCACCCGTCCCCGCTACGCGGCCGGAGCGACGAGCCGGTATCCCACGCCTCGTACCGTCTCGATGAGCGCGGGCCTGCGCAGCTTGGCTCGCAGGGAGGCGACGTGCACCTCCAGGGTGCGGCCGGTGCCCTCCCAGCTGGTGCGCCAGACCTCGCTGATGATCTGCTCCCGGCGGAAGACCACCCCGGGCCGCTGGGCGAGCAGCGCCAGCAGGTCGAACTCCTTGCGGGTGAGCTGGACGACCTTGCCGTCCACGCTGACCTGGCGGGTGGGCAGTTCGATGTGGACGGCGCCGAGGCGGAGCGCGTCGTCGCCGTCGGCCGTGCCGTCCTCGTGGTGGGTGCGCCGGCTGACGGCGTGGATCCGGGCGAGCAGTTCCCCGGTGTCGTAGGGCTTCACCACGTAGTCGTCCGCGCCGAGGTTCAGGCCGTGGATGCGGGAGCGGACGTCGGAGCGGGCGGTGACCATGATGACCGGCGTGGCGGTGCGCTTGCGGATCTTGCCGCAGACCTCGTAGCCGTCCTGGTCGGGCAGGCCGAGGTCGAGCAGGATGACGTCGTAGCCGTCGCTCTCCGGGACGAGCGCCCGGAGGGCCTCCTCGCCGCTGCGGGCGTGGGTGACGGCGAACCCGTGCCGGGCCAGGACGGCGGAGAGCGCCGCGGCGACGTGGTTGTCGTCCTCGACGAGCAGCAGTCTCATCCCGGCCCCCTCCGGTTCAGCGGTCGTATCGCGCTGGTTCGCTCTCGGCTTGCCTGCGCAGAACCCGCGCCTTGTAGAAATCGCGCGCACGCGCGCGTGCACGATGGCAGTCACGCCGATGTACGACGACGACGTCAAGTGAGATGAGGCGGCACGCGGGTTCCGTTACCCGGCCGATACGCGCACAGGTCACGACCGCTACGACATGTACCCGAATGCTATCGGATCGTGATGCTCAGATCTCCCTCAGATGTGATGACGCTGATCACGCGCGCTCACTACATTCCTCCGAAACCGAGGAGGACGGAGCCCGAGAGCGATGACCGAAGTATCGGCGGCCGAGGAAGACGTGGCCGCGACCGGCGAACTGGTCGTCCTGAGGAGCGTCAACAAGCACTTCGGCGCGTTGCACGTGCTCCAGGACATCGACCTGACGATCGCCCGCGGCGAGGTCGTCGTGGTGATCGGACCCTCCGGGTCCGGCAAGTCGACCCTGTGCCGCACCGTCAACCGCCTGGAGACCATCGACTCCGGGACGATCACGATCGACGGCAAGCCGCTGCCCCAGGAGGGCAAGGAGCTGGCCCGGCTGCGCGCCGACGTCGGCATGGTCTTCCAGTCCTTCAATCTGTTCGCGCACAAGACGGTGCTCGAGAACGTGATGCTCGGTCAGGTGAAGGTCCGCAAGGCGGACAAGAAGCAGGCCGAGGAGAAGGCCCGCACCCTGCTCGACCGCGTCGGCGTGGGCACCCAGGCCGACAAGTACCCCGCCCAGCTCTCCGGCGGCCAGCAGCAGCGCGTGGCGATCGCCCGGGCGCTGGCGATGGACCCGAAGGTCATGCTCTTCGACGAGCCGACCTCGGCCCTCGACCCCGAGATGATCAACGAGGTCCTCGAGGTCATGCAGCAGCTGGCCCGGGACGGCATGACGATGATCGTCGTCACCCACGAGATGGGCTTCGCGCGTTCGGCCGCGAACCGGGTGGTGTTCATGGCGGACGGCCGGATCGTCGAAGAGGCCACGCCCGAGCAGTTCTTCAGCAACCCGCGCAGCGACCGGGCCAAGGACTTCCTGTCGAAGATCCTCCACCACTGAGTCCCGGCAGGGCCCGCTTCCTTTCCACAGTCGTCTTCACCGAACGAGGGATGTTCAACATGCAGCTCCGCAAGGTCACCGCCGCCTCGGCCGCCGTGCTCGCGCTAGCCCTGTCCGCCACGGCGTGCGGCGGCAGCGACAAGAGCGACGACAGCTCCTCGGGCGGCGGCAAGATCAAGGTCG
The DNA here is from genome assembly GCF_044767465.1 of Streptomyces sp. NPDC101237. Classification (NCBI taxonomy): domain Bacteria; kingdom Bacillati; phylum Actinomycetota; class Actinomycetes; order Kitasatosporales; family Streptomycetaceae; genus Streptomyces; species Streptomyces sp. NPDC101237. The sequence goes on from NZ_JBIWNY010000023.1 coordinate 108,018, forward strand.
GCATCAAGTTCGACCAGCCCGGCCTCGGCCTCCAGGAGCCGGACGGCTCCTTCTCGGGCTTCGACGTGGACGTGGCGACGTACGTCGCCGGACAGCTCGGCTACAAGCCGAACCAGATCCAGTTCGTGCAGACCAAGAGCGCCGACCGCGAGAACGCGCTCGCGCGCGGTGACGTGAAGTTCATCGCGGCCACCTACTCGATCACCGACGAGCGCAAGCAGAAGGTGGACTTCGCCGGCCCGTACCTGCTGGCCCACCAGGACCTGCTGGTCAAGAAGGACTCGAAGATCACCAAGGGTGCCGACCTCAACGGCAACAACCTGTGTTCCGTGACCGGTTCGACCTCGGCGCAGAACATCCAGAAGACGATCGCCCCGAAGGCCAACCTCAAGGAGGTCAGCACCTACTCGGAGTGCATCGCCGGCCTGCAGAGCGGCTCCGTCGACGCCGTGACCACGGACGACTCGATCCTCGCGGGCTTCGCCGCGCAGGACAAGTACAAGGGCCAGTTCAAGCTCGCAGGCCTGAAGCTGAGCAACGAGAACTACGGCGTCGGCGTCAAGAAGGGCGACTCCGCCACCCTCGACAAGATCAACAAGGCGCTGGAGAAGATGGTCTCCGACGGCTCCTGGCAGAAGGCGGTCGACGCCAACTTCGGCCCCGCCGGCTACAAGAACGAGCCCGCCCCGAAGATCGGCGCGATCGTCCAGTAAGGCGCGGTTCCGCGGCGCCCCGCGGAACACCGCCGACGCGGGGTTCCGGCAGGCCGCACGGTTCCCCGGGCGCGCCGCCGCCACCGCTTCCCCTGGCGGCGGCGCGCGATGCCCTCCACCTATGCCACACACCCGGAAGCGCGGGAAATCGTGTTCGACTTTCTTCAAGGCTACGACGTCCTAGGGGCGTTCTGGACGACGGTGAAACTGACCGTCTTCTCCGCCGTGGGCTCGCTGGTCTGGGGCACCCTGCTGGCCGCGATGCGGGTCAGCCCGGTCCCTCTGATGCGCGGGTTCGGCACGGCCTACGTCAACATCGTCCGGAACATCCCCTTGACCGTCATCATCATCTTCACCTCGCTCGGTCTCGCCGACATCTTCGGCGTGACCCTCGGCGCCCACGACTTCGCGGTCCAGGGCTTCCGGCTGGCCGTGCTCGGTCTGGTCGCCTACACCGCGGCCTTCGTCTGCGAGGCGATCCGCTCCGGCATCAACACGGTGCCGGTCGGACAGGCCGAGGCGGCCCGCGCGATCGGCCTGAACTTCTCCCAGACGCTGCGTCTGATCGTGCTGCCGCAGGCCTTCCGCGCGGTGATCGGCCCGCTGGCCAACGTCCTGATCGCGCTGACCAAGAACACCACCGTGGCGGCCGCGATCAGCGTCGCCGAGGCCGCCGCCCTGATGAAGACGATGATCGAGAACGAGGCCCAGACGGTGGCCATCGGCGCCGTCTTCGCCTTCGGCTTCGTGGTCCTGACCCTCCCGACCGGCCTGTTCCTCGGCTGGCTCGCCAAGCGCCTGGCGGTGAAGCGATGAGTTCGGTTCTGTACGACGCCCCCGGGCCCCGCGCCAAACGGCGCAACGTCCTGCTCTCCGTCGTCTTCGTCCTGCTCCTCGCCCTCGCGCTGTGGTGGATCTGGCAGAAGATGGACGACAAGGGCCAGCTCAAGTGGGGTCTGTGGCAGCCGTTCACCACCTCCGAGGCGTGGACCACATATCTCCTGCCGGGCCTCGGCAACACCCTCAAGGCCGCGGCCCTCGCCATGGTCATCGCCCTGCCGCTGGGCGCGCTCTTCGGCATAGCCCGGATGTCCGACCACGCGTGGATACGCGTCCCGGCCGGCGCCGTCGTGGAGTTCTTCCGCGCGATCCCGGTCCTGCTGCTCATGCTGTTCGCCATGGAGTTCTACGTCCGCTCCACCGGCGTCGCCAGCGAGGACCGGCCGCTGTACGCGGTCGTGACCGGCCTGGTGCTCTACAACGCCTCGGTGCTCGCCGAGGTCGTCCGGGCCGGCATCCTGGCCCTGCCCAGGGGACAGACGGAGGCGGCCTACGCGATCGGTCTGCGCAAGGGGCAGACGATGGCCGGCATCCTGCTGCCGCAGGCGGTCACCGTGATGCTGCCGGCCATCGTCAGCCAGCTCGTGGTGATCGTCAAGGACACCGCGCTGGGCGGTGTGATGCTCCAGTTCACCGACCTGCTCAACGCGCGCGGCACCCTGGCCGCCAACTACGCCAACGTCATCCCGAGCTTCATCGTCGTAGCGATCGTCTTCATCCTGCTGAACCTGGCCCTCACCACGTTCGCGTCCTGGCTGGAGCGCCGACTGCGCCGCAGCACACGCGGCACCGGCGCCGTCCTGGGCGCCGAGGACGTCACCGAACTGAACGCGGCCGAGATCCCGGGCAGCTACGCCACCGGGGCGGGCGGGAACCTCCACTGACGTCGGGTCAACCCGCGCGACGCGCCCGGAGGCGGTGACCGTACGGTCACCGCCTCCGCCGTTTTCCCGTGCCCCACGGGGCCTGCGCGCCCGCCATGCTGACGTGTCCCCGGGTGCGCCGCTTGACCGGGTGCCGCCCAGTCTGTTGCATACGTTCTGTGATCGTGCACCCTGCTCCACCGACCTGTTCATCCGTCTCCGTCGGGACTCGCGTACGGGCAGGGGGCGTCGCGCCGTGGACCCGGTGATCATCGTAGGAGCGGGGCCCGTGGGGCTCACGCTGGCGCTGGCGCTCGCGCGCCAGGAGGTGCCCTCCGTCGTCCTGGACGAGGGGCCGGGCAAGGACGAGCCGCGGCCGGCGCGCACGGTGGTGCTGCGCGAGGACACCGCGGCCCTGCTGACACGGCTGTCCGGCGCCCCGCTGGACGAGCTGGGCACCCGCTGGACCGGGTGGCGCTCGATGCGCCGCAAGCAGGTGATGCGCGAGGTCGTCTTCGACGACGCCAGCGAGCCGTCTCCGCTGCACATCGCCCAGCACACGCTCACCCACGCGCTGCGCGCCGCCGTCGCCGCCCAGCCGCTGGTCGAGATCGCCACGGACAGCAGGCTCGACGACGTCGAGCAGGAACGCTCCGGCGTCACCGCGCACACCCGTGGCTCCAACGGCACGTGGTGGCGCGGCAGTTACCTGGTGGGCTGCGACGGCCCCCGCTCGACCGTCCGCAAGCTCCTGGACATCCGCTTCCCGGGCCGTACGGCGGTGGAACGGCACGCGGTCGCCGCCCTGCGCACGGAACTGCCCTGGCCCGGACAGGCGTTGCTGCACCGGACGCCGCCGTGGCGGATGTCCGGGCCCCCGGCCGCCGAGGTGACCGCCCGCCCTCTGCCGGACGGCGTCTGGCGCCTGGACTGGCTGCTGCCGCCCGGGAAGGATCTCGTCACCCCCGAGCTCCTGGTGAACCGGATCCGGGAGACCCTCGCGGGCTGGACGGACGGCACCACTCCGCCGTACGACCTGCTCGACACCGGGGTGCACACCGTCCACCACCGGCTCGCCCGCCGGTGGCGGGCGGGCCGGGTGTTCGTCGCCGGGGACGCGGCGCACCTCCTCGGCGCGTTCGGCACGCACGGGCTGGAGGAGGGCCTGCGCGACGTGGACAACCTCGCCTGGAAGCTGGCGCCGTCCTGGCACCACGGCCCGCACGAGGCCCTGCTGGACAGCTACCAGACCGAACGGCGCGCGGTGGTCGCCGCCCGGCTGCGCGCCGCCGACCAGGTGCTGCCGGTGCTGCGCGGCGGCGGCGGGCTGCGCGGCATGGTGCCCGGCACGGCCCGCGGGCACGACGCGCTCCTCACCGACGGTCACCTGGGGCACGGCCCGCTCGGTGCGCCGGGGACGTACGCCGGCTCGCCGCTCGCGCCCCGGCACCTGGAGCACGAGATCCCGGTGGACACCCCGCCGGGGGCACCCGTGACCGACGTCCGGGTCACCGCGGAGGACGGCACCTTCGTGCAGCTGCGCTCACGGCTCGGCCGCGGTGCGCTGCTCGTCGTCCTCATCGCGCCCGGCACGGGGGTGTGGGACCGCAAGCACTGGGTCTCCGCCGGTGTCATGCCGCGGCTCGCCGCGGCCGTGACCGCGCTGCCGCACCCCGCCGAGCTGCTGGTCGCCGAGGAGTACCCGGGCGCCCCGGCGCACTCCGTGCTGCTCGTGCGCCCCGACGGCCATCTGGTCACCGCCCTGAGCGGCGTCCGGCCGGCCGATCTGTACGCCGCGGCCGAGGCGACGCTCGGCGGCAAGGACCCGGAGAAGACGGAGGCGGAGCCGGAAACGGAGGCGGAAGCGGGGGCCGGATCCCGGGCCCGGTGACCATGCGGTCCACATGCTGACGGTGAGTTGACCCGTCCACACCGGCGTGGTGTACTCCGCAACGTGAACGACACCACTGTGCGCCTGTGGCGGAAGGTCCATGTCGACCTGGTCCGCTATGCGGGCTGCGTGTGTCTTCCGTCCTGCTGATTTCGCTTTCTCTCCCTCCTTCGCGGGGCGCCGTCGGCGCCCCCCTTCGGCGAATCTTCATCAGGAACGGTGCACGTGTCTGCCTCTCTCTCCACCCCGTCGTCCTCCGTCTCCCCGTCCGCCTCCGCGCCCGGCGCCGCGCCCACCCAGGCGGACCTCCTCGATTTCGTCCGCCGTACGGCCGCGGACACCGAGCTGATCTCCTCGCTCCCGCTCGACCCGGAGGGCCGCACCTGGGTGCGGCTCGAAGGTCCCGGCGGCAGCGAGGCCTGGCTGATCGGCTGGCCGCCCGGATCCGGCACCGGCTGGCACGACCACGCCGAGTCGGTCGGCGCCTTCCTCACCGCCGCGGGTGAGCTGCGGGAGAACTCGCTGGCCACCCGGCTGCCCACCGACGGCTGGAAGACCCTGGAACTCTCCGAGGACGTCGACCGGGAGCGCCGGCTGCCCGCCGGAAAGGGCCGCTCCTTCGGCCGCGACCACGTCCACGAGGTGCTCAACGAGTCCACCGAGCACCATGCGGTCTCCGTCCACGCCTACTACCCGCCGCTGCCGCGGATCCGCCGCTACAGCCGCAGCGGGCCGGTGCTGCGCCTGGAGCAGGTCGAGCGACCGGAGGACTGGCAGTGAGCGGCGCATCCGAACACCCCGTGGGCATCGACGAGTTGCTGGAGCGGGTCCGCGGCGGCTACCGGCGTGTGGCGGCGCGGGAGGCGTACGAGGCGGCGCGCTCCGGAGAGGCTCTGCTGGTCGACATCCGGTACGCGGCGCTGCGCGAGCAGGACGGCGTGATCCCGGGCGCCCTCGTCATAGAGCGCAACGAACTGGAGTGGCGCCTGGACCCCCAGGGCAGCCACAAGGTTCCCGAGGCCACCGGTCACGACCTCCAGGTCGTCGTGATCTGCAACGAGGGGTACGCGTCCAGCCTGGCCGCGGCCTCCCTGCACCAACTGGGCCTGCACCGGGCCACGGACCTGATCGGCGGCTTCCAGGCTTGGAAGGGCGCGGGACTGCCGGTCACTCCCTGACTCCCCCGCCGACGGCGCCCACGGCGGTGCCGACGGCCGGTGTGTCCGGTGCGGGATCCGGGACGGCCCCGGATCCGTCGGTCCGTCAGAAGTCCCCGCCCTCAGAGAAGTCCGTGTCCTCGCCCTCCTCCTCCAGGGCTCGCCGGACGACCCTGAGGGCCATGCCCTCGGGGTATCCCTTGCGGGCGAGCATGCCGGCGAGGCGGCGCAGGCGGCGGTCCCGGTCGAGGCCCCGGGTGGTACGGAGCTTGCGGGCGACGAGTTCGCGGGCCGTCTCCTCCTCCTGCTCGGAGTCGAGCTGCCCGACGGCCTCCTCGATGAGCGTCGAGTCGACCCCCTTGGTCCGCAGTTCCCGGGCGAGTGCGCGCCGGGCCAGCCCCCGGCCGTGATGGCGGGACTCCACCCAGGCGTCCGCGAACGCGCTGTCGTTGATCAGCCCGACCTCCTCGAACCGGGACAGCACCTCCTCGGCGACATCCTCGGGGATCTCCCGCTTGCGCAGGGCGTCCGCTAGCTGCTTCCGGGTGCGCGGGGTCCCGGTGAGCAGGCGCAGACAGATCGCCCGTGCCCGCTCAGCCGGGTCCGCCGGAGACTCCCCCTGCTCGGCCCTCGACGAGGAGGAGGAACCCCCGTCCTCACCCGACGGCTCCCCGAAGCCACGCCGGCGGCGCGTCCCGGGCCGCCGCGAGCCACGGCCGGGTGATCCGTGTCCGCGGGGCCCGTCCGGGCCGTCCTGCGTGCCGTTCCCGTACTCGTCGTACGGGTCGGGCGGGCCGTCGTCCTCGTACGCGCCGTCACGCCCGTACGAGCCGTCGCTTCCCGGTGCCGCACCCCCGTTCCGGCGCCGGCGCGGCACCGGCTGTCCCCCGTTGTCGTCCCCGTATCCGTCGCCGCCCGTGCCGTGGGCCGCGGAACCGTCCCCGGTGCCCCTCCCCCGTGGGGCACCGGGGGACGTGTACTCGTGGTCGGCCCAGTCGGTTCGTCGTGTCACGGCGTCAGCTCTTGGCGGTGGCGGCCTTGGGCTTGGTGACCTTGGCGGCGGCCGGGGCCGGCACCGTCTTCGCCGCGTCGTCCGTGGCCGCGGTGGCGACCGCCGCGTCCGCGCCCGGCTCGGCGGCGGGCTGCTCCGGGCGGACACCGACGCCCAGCTTCTCCTTGATCTTCTTCTCGATCTCGTTGGCGAGGTCGGGGTTGTCCTTGAGGAAGTTGCGGGCGTTCTCCTTGCCCTGGCCGAGCTGGTCGCCCTCGTACGTGTACCAGGCGCCGGCCTTGCGGACGAAGCCGTTCTCCACGCCCATGTCGATCAGGCCGCCCTCGCGGCTGATGCCCTGGCCGTAGAGGATGTCGAACTCGGCCTGCTTGAAGGGCGGGGCCACCTTGTTCTTGACGACCTTGACGCGAGTGCGGTTGCCGACCGCGTCCGTGCCGTCCTTCAGGGTCTCGATGCGGCGGATGTCGAGCCGCACCGAGGCGTAGAACTTCAGCGCGCGGCCACCGGTCGTGGTCTCCGGGGAGCCGAACATCACGCCGATCTTCTCGCGGAGCTGGTTGATGAAGATCGCGGTGGTCTTGGACTGGTTGAGCGCGCTGGTGATCTTCCGCAGCGCCTGGCTCATCAGGCGGGCCTGCAGGCCGACGTGGCTGTCGCCCATCTCGCCCTCGATCTCCGCACGCGGGACGAGCGCGGCGACGGAGTCGATGACGATGAGGTCGAGGGCGCCGGAGCGGACCAGCATGTCCACGATCTCCAGGGCCTGCTCGCCGTTGTCGGGCTGGGAGAGGATCAGGTTGTCGATGTCGACGCCGAGCTTCTGCGCGTACTCGGGGTCGAGGGCGTGCTCCGCGTCCACGAACGCGACCTGACCGCCCGCCTTCTGCGCGTTGGCCACGGCGTGCAGGGTCAGGGTCGTCTTGCCGGAGGACTCCGGCCCGTAGATCTCCACGACCCGGCCGCGCGGCAGGCCGCCGACGCCCAGGGCGACGTCGAGCGCGGTCGACCCGGTCGAGATGACCTCGATGGGCTCCTTCGTCCGGTCACCCATGCGCATGACCGCGCCCTTGCCGAACTGCCGTTCAATCTGTGCGAGAGCGGCTTCCAGAGCCTTCTCGCGGTCGGTACCTGCCATGGGTTCCACCCGGTTTGCTTGAGTCGATCGCTTCACGTCAAAGACGCTAACGCCTGCCACTGACAATGCGCCCCGACGCCGGTCCGACCTGTGGACAACTCGGGGACATACCCACCCGGACCACGTCGAACTGCCACTGCGGGTTCTCGCCGAGGACCTCGCCGGAGCTTCCATCAGAATGGATGTTCGAATTTCGTGTCAAGCGCACCACACGGCGCTCCCGCACATCTCCACCGGGGCGGCGGGGGCGCGGGACAGGGACGCGCGGCGGCCCCGGAACCGGGGCGTGCGCGGCACGTGTGCGGGAGCGCGCGGCACACCGGGGGCGGCGGTCCGGACCGGGCACCGCGCCTTGGCGACCCGTGCCCCCGAGAGGCGTTCACCCGATCGTGGCTTCCCGCATGCCGCTCCTGCCGGATGGCGATCCTCGAAGAGGCGGCCGGCGGACGGCGCCCCTGGGTGCCGTGGGTGGGAGAGCGCATGACACGTGAGACGGTACGACGCGGCCTGGACGAGCAGGCCGTCCTGCTGGCGGCGGGACTGGCCGATCTGGCGGTGAGCACGCTGGGCACCGCAGTCGGCACGGTGCGCGGACTGCTGCGCCGCTCGGACGCCGGCGCGCTGGCGGCGGAGGCCGAGCACGACCTGACCGCCCGCGGACGCCTGGTGCTTGACCGCTTCGCCACCGCTCCCGCGGCCCATCTGGAGATCCTCGCCCGGCACGCCCTGGCCCGGCGGACCGACGACGATGACTGACCGGTGGGATCCGACCGCCTTCAAGGAACGCGTCGACGAGGTGCTGCACCGGTTCGTCGCCCAGGAGGCCGACCTGTTCGCGGCGATCGATCCGCTCCTGGGCCCGGTGGCCGGGCAGCTGGAGGCGGCGGTCGCGGACGGCAAGCGGCTGCGGGCGGCGTTCTGCTACTGGGGCTGGCGGGCGGCGGGCCAGCCGGACAGTGACGCTCTGGTGCGGGCCGCGGCCTCCATGGAGCTGGTGCACGCCGCCGCCGTCGTGCACGACGACCTCATCGACGACAGCCCGCTGCGGCACGGACGCCCCACGGCACATGTCGCCCTGCGGACCGCCGTGTCCGCTCGCCCGTGCGCCGACGGAACGGCCCGGTCGCTGGCGATGCTGGTGGGCGATCTGCTGATGTCGCTGGCCGGGCAGCTGTTCGCGACCTGCGGCCTGCCCGCCGCCTACCTCGCCCGGGGCCGCCCCCTCTGGTCGCTGCTGGCCCGGGAGCTGATCGCGGGCGAGTGCCTGGAGATCCTGCGCACCGGCACCGGTCCGGACACCGCCGCCTCGCTGAAGGTGATCCGCTACAAGACCGCCAAGTACACCGTGGAGCAGCCCCTGCTGATCGGCGGCGCCCTGGCCGGGGCCGGGGAGCGGCTGCGGGCCGGGTACTCCGCGTACGGGCTGCCGCTGGGCGAGGCGTTCCAGCTCCGCGACGACCTGCTCGGCCTGTTCGGGGAGACGGAGCGCACCGGCAAGGCCAACGCCGACGACGTCCGCGGCCACCGGCCCACCGCGCTGCTCGCGGAGACCTGGCGGCTGGCCCGCGCCGAGGACCGGGAACGGCTCGGCGCGCTTCTCGGCCGACCCGATCTGGGCGCGGAGGGCTTGGACGCGGTCCGCGAGGTGATGTGCCGGCTCGGGGCGCCCGACCGGATCGAGCACATGATCGGCACACGGGTCGTGGAAGCGCTCGACGCCCTCGGCGCACTGGCCGTGCCTGCCCCCGCCGCCGGCGCCCTGACCGCGCTGGCCCGCTCCGCGGCGGTCCGCGTGTCCTGATCCCCGTCCGTGTCCTGACCCCCGTCCACGGCCCGCGGAACACGCGCCCCCGTGAGAACGACGTGACCCGTGAAGACAAGGAGCCCTGCGTGACCCACACCGAGGCATCGTCGGACACCCTGCGGCAGGCCGGTGACGAACTGGCCGACGCCACGGTCGCCGCACTCTTCGAGCGCGGGGAGGTGGGCACGTTCAACACCCTGATGCGCTACGTCTCCACGGCCGGCGCCCCGCTGCCTGACGGGCTGCCCGACGTCGCCCGCGCGTACCTGGAGGCCACCCGGACGCCGCCGTCGTGGGTGGACTGGGGCGAGATGGAGAAGGCACGGCTCTTCTTCATCGACAACAACGTGCACATCGCGACCGCGCTCTCCTTCGCCGCCATGCCCGCCTGCTACCTCGTCCCGCGCGTGGCCAAGCTGCTGTCGGCCACCCACGGGCTCGCGTACCCCTCGAAGCGCATGGCGGAGACCGGCCAGTTCACCGTCCATCTGATGCAGCCCGACGCCTTCGAGGCCGGCGGCCGTTTCGTGCCCGCCGCCCAGAAGGTGCGCCTGCTGCACGCCTCGATCCGGCACCACCTCGAGCGCGAGAACCGGTGGGACACCGAGGCACTGGGGACGCCGATCTGCCAGGAGGACATGATCGGCGGGCAGATGTTCTTCTCCCTGCTGGTCCTCGACAGCCTGCACCGGCTGGGCGTCCATCTGTCCACGGAGGGCGCGGAAGCGTACTACTACGCGTGGCGGGTGGTCGGCGCCATGCTCGGCGTCGACCAGGAGGCCGTGCCCAAGACCCTCGACGAGGCCCGCGCCTTCCTCGACCGGTACATGATCCGCAACATGGGTCCCTCGGCCGAGGGCGCCCACCTGACCCGGCAACTCGTCGAGCTCTACCAGGAGGTCGTCCCCGGCACCTTCTTCGACCCGATCGTCCCGGCCCTCGTCCGCCACCTCGTCGGCGACACCTGCGCGGACTGGCTGGAGGTGCCGCGCACCTCGTGGGACACCGTGGCGAAGGCCGTGCCGCACCTCCTGGGCGTCCTGGAGACCATCGAGGACCGCTCCCCGCTGGGCGCCTGGGCCCTGGACCACATCGGCCGCCTGACCACCGTCTTCGAACTGTCCTCGCTCACCCGAGGCCGCGTCATGCACTACGCCATCCCCGAGCACCTCAAGAAGGACTACGGCGTCCAGGGCGCCGTGCCCCGCACCCGGCGGTGGACCCCGCCGGCCGCCACGGTCACCTGACCGTCCGCCCGCGCGCCGCCACGCGTACTCCCCACGGCGTACGGCGGGTGCCTTCGGCCGGACGACGACCGTGCGGACGGCTCCCGGGAGGCTTTCCGCATGTCGTCGTCCCTGAAGACCCCGCCCCGCGATCGACCGGTGAGCCGGCTGCGCGGAGTCCGCCCCGCCGAGCGTCTCTGTCATGCCACCGGGTCGGTCCTCGTCCTGTCCGGGCTCGCGCACCTGGTGGTGTTCGCCGTCGACGGCGGCCCCTGGTACGGCCCGGTGTCCTGGCGCAAGCCGGTCACGTTCGGGCTGTCCTTCGGGCTGACACTGATGGCGGTCACCTGGGTCACCTCGTACCTGAGGACCGGGGAGCGGCTGCGGACCGTGCTGCTGGTGGTGTTCGCCGCCGACTGCGTGGTGGAGGTGGGCGGGATCACCCTGCAGGCGTGGCGCCGGGTGCCCTCGCACCTCGACATGGAGACGCCGTTCGACACGGCGGTGTCGATGACGCTCGCGGTGGGCGGCGGCGTGCTGGTGGTGCTGCTCACGGTCTTCGCCGTGGCGTCGTTCCGGCGGCGGCCCGCCGGTCCCGAGGGCATGGCGCTCGCCGTGCGCTCCGGGTTCGCGATGCTGCTCGTGGCGCTGGTCTCGGGAGCCGCGATGATCGCGCGCGGTGTGGTGCTCGTGAGGACCGGGCACCAGGAGGCGGCGTACGACTCGACGGCCCCGCTGAAGCCGCTGCACGGGGTCAGCCTGCACGCGGTGCTGGTCCTGCCCGCGCTGGCCTGGTCGCTGTCCCGTACCTCCTGGAGCGGACGGGTCCGGTGGCGGATCGTGGCCACGGCGGTGGGGTGCTACGCGGCCGCCGTGGCCGCCGCCGGGGTGTGGGCGGTGCTCGCCTACTGAGGCCCGCGGCCGTCAGGCCGGTCCTTCGCCCGACTCCCCGGCCGGCCGCTGCCAGATCAGCCGCCGTACGCGCGTGCGCAGCCCGGGACCGCCCGTGCCGCGCCGGGCGTACCCGTGCACCCGGGGGTCGTCCGTGACGTCGTACCGCTTCACGTAGGCGCCGAGGAACGCCTGGAGCGTGGCGACCGCCGGGATGGCGATCAGCGCGCCGACCGCGCCGAGCAGCGCGGTGCCCGCGATGACCGAACCGAAGGCGACCGCCGGATGGATGTCGACGGACTTCGAGGTCAGCTTGGGCTGGAGCATGTAGTTCTCGAACTGCTGGTAGATCACGACGAAGACCAGCACCCACACCGCGTACAGCGGGTTGACGGTGAACGCGATCAGCATCGGCAGCGCGCCCGCGAGATAGGTGCCGATGGTGGGGATGAACTGCGAGACCAGGCCCACCCAGACACCGAGCACGGGCGCGTAGGGCACGCCCAGGGCCTCCAGCAGGATGTAGTGGGCGATGCCGGAGATCAGCGCCATCACACCGCGCGAGTACAGGTAGCCGCCGGTCTTGTCGACGGCGATCTCCCAGGCCCGCAGCACCTCGGCCTGGCGGGCGGGCGGCAGGACCGAGCACAGGGTGCGGCGCAGCCGTGGGCCGTCGGCGGCGAAGTAGAAGGCGAACAGGGTGATCGTCAGCAGCTGGAAGAGGCCGCCGAGCACCTGTCCGGAGACGTCGAGCACACCGGCCGCGCTGTTCTGCGCGTACTTGCGCAGCCAGTCGGAGTGCAGCAGTCCCTCCTGGACGTCGACCCGCTTCACGTCGGTGTGGAAGGTGTGGTTGACCCAGTTGATGACCGAGTCCAGGTAGTCCGGGAAGTCTTCGACGATCTTGATGATCTGGCCGGCCAGCATGGAGCCGAGCAGCGTGACGAATCCCGCCGTGGCGATGGCCAGGCCGAGGAAGACCAGGAAGGTCGCGAACCCGCGGCGCATGTTGCGGGCGGCCATCCAGCTCACCGCGGGCTCTATGGCGAGCGCCAGGAAGAACGCGATGAGGATGTTGATCAGCAGGCCGGTGAGCTGGTGGAAGGCCCAGCTGCCGAGCTGGAAGGCGGCGATCAGGGCGAGCGCCAGGATCATGGCGCGCGGCAGCCAGCGCGGCATGCGGGCGCCGCGCGGCGCGGCGCCGGCGGCCGGCGTTCCGGCGGGCGGCGTCGTGTCGGCCGGGGATGCGTCCAGGGCGGTGCGCCCGTCGTCGTCAGTGGGTGCCACGGTGCAAGTCTCGCCGACGCCACTGACAACGCGTGACCCGCGTCCGATCTCCGTGCACGTTCAGCGCTGCTCCCCGGGAACGTTCATGACCGCGCAGACCACGCGCCACACTTCCTTGGCCTCCCAGCCGTCGTCCAGCGCCTCGTGCACCGTACGCCCGCCGAGCTCCGTCATCACATGATCGCGCGCGAAGGTGTCGGCGTACCCGGAACCGAAGTGTTCCGCCATCCGCTCCCAGAAGACCGTCAACCGCATGACATCAGTATCCCGCCCCTGAGAGTGGGCCCTGCCCGGGACCGCTTGCCGAGACCGCTTTCCGGCCTACGGTCTGACCCATGGCCGACACCGGAGCTTCCCCACTCCCCCCCACGCCCCCGGCGCACTCCCCGCTCTTCCGCGCCGAACAGTTCATGTGGCTCACCGCGCGCGTGCTGGAGCAGCGCCTCTTCGCGTACCACTTCCTGAACGGCAGCGCCGATCCCGTGGAGACGGCGCTGGACGCCTACCGCAACGAGGACGGCGGCTACGGTCACGCGCTGGAGCCCGATCTGCGCGGCCCGGTGAGCCAGCCGCTGCACACCGGGCACGCGCTGGCCGTCCTGGACGCCCTCGGGCGGTGCGGCGGGCAGCGGGTGGAGCGGGTGTGCCGCTACCTGACGTCCGTCTCCAGGGCGGACGGGGCGCTGCCGGCGATCCGTCCGAGCCAGCGCGGCTACCCGGCCGCCCCGTTCGTCCCGATCACCGACGACCCGCCCAGCGAGCTGCTGGCCACCGGGCCGGTGGTGGGGCTGCTGCACCGCAACGAGGTCTGGCACGCCTGGCTGTTCCGGGCCACCGACTTCTGCTGGGAGGCCGTCGACTCGCTGGAGAAGTCGCACCCCTACGAGGTCGAGGCCGCCGTCGCCTTCCTGGACGCGGTGCCCGACCGGGCCCGCGCGGAGGCGGCCGCCGACCGGCTGGGCCGCCTGGTGCGCGAGCACCGGCTGGCCGCGCTGGACCCCGGGGACCTGGACGCGTACCCGGTGGCACCCGGCTACGCGCCGGGCGAGCACCACTTCCCGCACGACTTCGCGCGGTCCCCGCACTCGCTGGCACGCGCGTGGTTCACCGACGAGGAGATGACCCGGTCGCTCGACCACCTCGCCGGCGAGCAGGAGGACGACGGCGGCTGGCCGGTCCGCTGGCTGCGGTGGACGCCCGCCGCCACCCTGGAGTCCCGCCCCCGGGTGACGATCGAGGCGCTGCGCACGCTCAGGGCGTACGGCCGCTTCGTGGGATGACGCACGCGCGCGTGCTCAGCCCGCCAGGGCCCGCACCCCCGCCGTCACCAGCACGGCCGCGCCGACGACGACCAGGAAGGGCGCGCGCAGTACGAGCGCCACGGCGGCCGCCCCGAGCCCCGCGGCCCGGGCGTCCAGGACGAGTGCGTGAGCGTCGGCGAAGGTCTGCTGCGCCGTGAGCGCGGCGAGCAGGGCCACCGGCAGCAGGGCGGCGAGCCGCCGCACCACCGGCCGCTCCAGGACGTCAGCGGGCACCAGCAGGCCGGCGAGCTTCACGGCGTAGCAGCCGAGGACGGTCGCGCCGATCGCGATCCAGGCGTTCAACGGGGCTCCTCGGGAGCGTCGTCACGGGTACGGCCGGACCGGCGGCCGGAGACGTACAGGGCGACCGGTGCCGCCAGCGCGGCGGCCAGGACCGGCACCCCGGCGGGCAGCACGGGCAGCAGGCCGAGGCCCAGCAGCACCGCGAGGGCGGCGACCGCGCGGTCGGTCGTGGTCTTGAGCATGGGGGCGAGCAGCGCCAGGAAGACGGCGGGTCCGGCCGCGTCCAGGCCCCAGGCGTCGGTGTCGCCGACGGCCTTGGCACCGAGCGCGCCGAGCAGGGTGGTGAGGTTCCACAGCAGGTAGAGGCTGAGACCGGTGACGGTGAAGCCGATCCGTGCGGCGCGCCGGGTCGGCTGGGCGAGCGTCACCGCGGTGGTCTCGTCGATCACCCACTGGGCGGCCAGCGGCCGGAGCGCGCGCGGAAGGGCCAGCACCTGCGACAGGCGCAGCCCGTAGAACGCGTTGCGGATCCCCAGGAAGAAGGCGCCGGCCGCCGCGGTGAGCGGGTTGCCGCCGGCCGCGAGCGCCCCGACCAGCGCGAACTGGGAGGCTCCGGTGAACACCAGGAGGCTGAGCGCGCAGGTCTGGAGCAGGCCGAGGCCGCTGCCCGCCGAGGTCACCCCGAAGGCGAATCCGGAGAGTCCCACGGCGACGCCGACTCCCAAGGCGTCCCGGACGACGGCGGAGTCCGGTTTCGGTTCGTTCCCGTCGCGTATGTCTGCGCGTGCTGTCTGCTGTGCCACGCGCAGGACGTTACGGACCGCTCTCGTGCGCGTCTTGTACGTTCTTGCGCCCGGCCCGACGGTGTCCGGATCCGCGTTCGCGCTGGTAGGCGCCCGGCGGGACGCCGACGATCCGGGCGAAGTGGCGGTTGAGGTGCGGCTGGTCGGTGAAGCCGACGGCGACGGCCGCCGCCGCGGGTGCGGTGCCCGCGTCCAGCAGCAGCCGGGCCCGGCGCACCCGGGCGTCGGTCAGCCAGGTGTGCGGGGGCATGCCGTAGGCGTCGCGGAACGCCCGGAGCAGGGCGAAGGGGCTGGTGCCGAGGTCGGTGGCGAGCCGTTCCAGGGTCGGCGGCTCGGCCATTCGCTCCTCCAGCACGGCACGCGCGCGGGCGGCGAGCAGGGTGCCCGCGGTGCGGACCGGGCGCGGCGGCAGCGGGCCGCCGTTCGAGCGCAGCAGCCGGGTCACCACGGCCCGCAGCAGGGTGTCGGCGGCGAGTGCGTTGCCCTCGTCGGCGGCGCGCAGCACCCGGTGCACCAGCGCGACGGAGTGCGGGTCGTCGAGCACGGGGCTGACGAAGCCGGGGGTGCCGCGGAGGGAGGTGGTCTCCGCGGCGATCGCCGCCACCAGGTCGGGGGACGGGTAGACCGCCCCGTACCGCCAGCCCTCGGGGACCCCGGCCCGGCCGGTGTGCGGGGTGTCGGGGTTGACGAGCGCGAGCGCCCCGGCACCGACCGTCACGTCGGAGCCGCGGTGCCGGAACACCTCGACCCCGTCGGCGATCGCGGCGATCACGAAGTGCTCGTGGGTGTGCCGGACGAAAGTTTTCCGGACATACCGGGCGCGCAGCAGGTCGACGTCGGGCAGCGCCTCGTACCGCCAGTGCCGTGCCCGTTCCCCGATTCCCGCCATCCGGCCATTGTCCACCCTGCCCGACACCGTTTGCACTCTCGTTTTCGCAGGTCAGGGCTATTGTCAGTGACCGGGTGCAGGATAGACGCATGGCGAAATCCGCACACCGGGCCCTCGACGGCTTCTCCCCCGCGACCCGCGGCTGGTTCACGGGGGCGTTCTCCGCGCCCACCGCGGCCCAGGCCGGCGCGTGGCAGGCCATCGGTGCGGGCTCGGACGTGCTGGTGGTCGCCCCGACCGGCTCGGGCAAGACCCTGGCCGCCTTCCTCGCCGCCCTGGACCAGCTGGCCTCGGCCCCGCCCCCGGCCGACCCGAGGAAGCGCTGCCGGGTGCTGTACGTGTCGCCGCTGAAGGCCCTCGCGGTCGACGTCGAGCGGAACCTGCGCAGTCCGCTGACCGGTATCCGCCAGGAGTCCGTGCGCCTCGGCCTGCCCGAGCCGGAGATCAAGGTCGGCATCCGCTCCGGCGACACCCCGCCCGCCGAGCGCCGCGCCCTGGCCACCCGCCCGCCGGACATCCTGATCACCACCCCGGAGTCCCTGTTCCTGATGCTGACGTCGGCCACGCGCGACGCGCTGACCGGCATCGAGACCGTGATCCTGGACGAGGTGCACGCGGTCGCCGGCACCAAGCGCGGCGCGCACCTCGCGCTCTCCCTGGAGCGGCTGGACGAGCTGCTGCCGAAGCCGGCCCGCCGCATCGGCCTGTCGGCGACGGTCCGCCCGGTGGACGAGGTGGCCCGCTACCTCTCGCCCGGCCGCAAGGTGGAGATCGTCCAGCCGGAGTCGGGCAAGGAGTTCGACCTCTCCGTCGTCGTGCCCGTGGAGGACATGGGCGAGCTGGGCGGCTCCCCGGCGACCGAAGCCAAGGAGGGCGGGGACCGGCCGTCGATCTGGCCGCACGTGGAGGAGCGGATCGCCGACCTCGTGCAGGCCCACCGATCGACGATCGTGTTCGCCAACTCGCGCCGGCTCGCGGAGCGGCTGTGCAACCGGCTCAACGAGATCGCCTACGAGCGCGTGACCGGCGAGCCGCTGGACGAGCACCACTCCCCCGCCGAGCTGATGGGCGGCTCCGGCGCCGCCCAGGGCGCACCGCCGGTCATCGCCCGCGCCCACCACGGCTCGGTCTCCAAGGAGCAGCGCGCCTTGGTGGAGGAGGACCTGAAGGCCGGCCGGCTGCCCGCCGTGGTGGCCACCTCCAGCCTCGAACTGGGCATCGACATGGGCGCGGTGGACCTGGTCGTCCAGGTCGAGTCCCCGCCCTCGGTCGCCTCCGGTCTGCAGCGCGTCGGCCGGGCCGGACACCAGGTCGGCGCGGTCTCCACCGGCGTCGTCTTCCCCAAGTACCGCGGCGACCTGGTGCAGGCGGCCGTGGTCACCGAGCGGATGCGCACCGGAGCCATCGAGTCGCTGCGAGTGCCGGCCAACCCCCTCGACGTGCTGGCGCAGCAACTGGTCGCGATGACGTCGATGGACACCTGGCAGGTCGACGACCTGCTCGCCATGGTCCGCCGGGCGGCCCCGTTCGCCGCGCTCCCGGAGTCGGCGTTCACCGCGGTCCTCGACATGCTCGCGGGCCGCTATCCGTCGGACGCGTTCGCGGAGCTGCGCCCGCGCGTGGTGTGGGACCGGGTCGCGGGCACGATCACCGGCCGTCCCGGCGCCCAGCGGCTCGCCGTCACCTCCGGCGGCACCATCCCCGACCGCGGTCTCTTCGGGGTCTTCCTCGTGGGCTCCGACCCGAAGAAGGGCGGCGGCCGGGTCGGCGAGCTGGACGAGGAGATGGTGTACGAGTCCCGGGTGGGTGACGTCTTCACCCTGGGCACCAGCTCCTGGCGCATCGAGGACATCACCCGCGACCGCGTCCTGGTCTCCCCGGCCCCGGGGGTGCCGGGCCGGCTGCCCTTCTGGAAGGGCGACCAGCTGGGCCGCCCGCTCGAACTGGGCCGCGCGGTGGGCGCGTTCCTGCGCGAGGTCGGCTCGCTGCCCAAGGACGACGCCCGGCTGCGCCTGCTCGCGGCGGGCCTGGACGCCTGGGCGGTGGACAACGTGCTGTCGTACCTGGACGAGCAGCGCGAGGCCTGCGGTCACGTGCCCGACGACCGGACGATCGTCGTGGAGCGCTTCCGTGACGAACTGGGCGACTGGCGGGTCGTGGTCCACTCCCCCTTCGGCGCCCAGGTGCACGCCCCGTGGGCGCTGGCCCTCGGGGCCCGGCTGTCCGAGCGGTACGGCATGGACGCCCAGGTGATGCACGCCGACGACGGCATCGTGCTGCGGCTGCCGGACGCCGACCTGATGGGCCTGGACCTGCTCGACCAGGCGCCCGGCAAGGTCGGCACCGAGTACGACGCGGACCAGGCGCCGATCGGTGCGGCGGACGTCGCCTTCGACAAGAGCGAGGTCGAACAGGTCGTCACCGACCAGGTCGGCGGTTCGGCCCTGTTCGCCTCCCGCTTCCGCGAGTGCGCGGCCCGCGCGCTGCTGCTGCCGCGCCGCAACCCGGGCAAGCGCACGCCGCTGTGGCAGCAGCGTCAGCGCGCCGCCCAGCTGCTCCAGGTGGCGAGCGAGTTCGGGTCCTTCCCGATCGTCCTGGAGGCGGTCCGCGAGTGCCTCCAGGACGTCTTCGACGTGCCCGGTCTGGTCGAGCTGATGGGCGACCTGGAATCCCGCAGGGTCCGCCTGGTCGAGGTCACCACCCCCGAGCCGTCCCCGTTCGCCCGCTCGCTCCTGTTCGGCTACGTCGCGCAGTTCCTCTACGAGGGCGACTCGCCGCTCGCCGAGCGGCGCGCCGCCGCGCTCTCCCTGGACTCCCGGCTGCTGTCCGAGCTGCTGGGCCAGGCGGAGCTGCGCGAACTGCTCGACGCGGACGTGCTGAGCGAGCTGGAGGCGGAACTCCAGTGGCGTACCGAGGAACGCCGGGTCAAGGATCCCGAGGGCGTCGCCGACCTGCTGCGGCTGCTCGGGCCGCTCACGGACGCCGAGCTGGCCGAGCGCGGCGCGGACCCGCGGTGGGCCGAGGAGCTGGCGGCGGCCCGCCGGGCGATCAGGGTCCGGATCTCCGGTGTCGATCACTGGGCGGCGATCGAGGACGCGGGCCGGCTGCGTGACGCCCTCGGCACCGCCCTGCCCGTCGGTGTCCCCGAGGCGTTCACCGAGCCGGTGAAGGACCCGCTCGGCGACCTCCTCGCCCGGTACGCGCGCACCCACGGCCCGTTCACCTCGGCCACCGCCGCCGCCCGCTTCGGCCTCGGAGTGGCGGTGACGGAGGGCGCGTTGCAGCGGCTCGCCGCGGGCGGGCGGGTGGTGCAGGGCGAGTTCCATCCGGCGGGCATGGGCCAGGAGTGGTGCGACGCCGCCGTGCTGCGCAGGCTGCGCCGCCGTTCGCTGGCCGCGCTCCGGCACGAGCTGGAGCCGGTGGCGCCCGCCGCGCTCGCCCAGTTCCTGCCTCAGTGGCAGCACATCGGCAAGGGACACGGGCTGCGCGGCATCGACGGACTGGTGCGCGCCGTCGAGCAGCTGCAGGGCGCCTCCGTCCCGGCGTCGGCCCTGGAGAAGCTGGTCCTGCCGTCCCGCGTGACGGGCTACACGCCCGCGATGCTCGACGAACTCACCGCGGCCGGGGAGATCGTGTGGGCCGGTGCGGGCGCCCTGCCGGGCAAGGACGGCTGGGTGTCGCTGTATCTGGCGGACGCGGCACCGCTGCTCCTGCCGCCGCCGCATCCGCTGGAGCTGACGGCTCTCCACCAGTCCGTCCTCGACGCCCTCTCCGGCGGCTACGGCCTGTTCTTCCGGCAGATCGCCGACCAGGTCCGCGCCACCACGCATCCCGCTGCCACCGATCCCCAACTGGCCGACGCGGTCTGGGACCTGGCCTGGTCCGGCCGGCTCACCAACGACACCCTGACTCCGATGCGCTCCCTGCTGGGCTCGGGCCGCACCGTGGGCGCCACCGCCCACCGGGCCAAACGGACCGTCCCGCGCGGCCGCTACGGCTCGCTGACCGCCGCCGCCCGCACCGCCTCGCGCACCGGCCCGCCGACCGTCGCGGGCCGCTGGTCCCTGCTCCCGCAGCGCGAGCCGGACACCACCGTGCGCGCCCACGCCCTGGCCCGCACGCTGCTCGACCGGCACGGCGTGGTCACCCGGGGAGCGGTCGCGGCCGAGGGCGTGGAGGGCGGCTTCTCCGCGGTGTACCGCATCCTGTCGGTGTTCGAGGAGAGCGGGCAGGCCCGCCGGGGCTATGTGGTGGAGGGGCTCGGCGCGGCCCAGTTCGCGATGGACGGCGCGGTGGACCGGCTGCGCGCCGTCTCCAACGCCCGTGATCGCGGCGACGCGCTCCCGGGCACCGCCTTCGGTGTCGGCGCCCCGGCCGGTGCGGCGCGCTTCGCGCACGGCGCCACGGTAGCCTCCGACGGCTCGGGCGGCTACGGCGGCGAGACACCCCTCGGCCCCTTCGACGAGAGCGACCTCCCGGTCCTGGACGGCGACTTCACCTGGCCCCCGGAGCCCGCCGCCCCCGGCGACTACGTCTCCCCCAGGGATCTCGCCCCCGCCGACCCCTTCGCCGCCCCCGGCTACGGCGGCCCACGCGGCGGCAGCTCCGCCAACCCCTACGCCTACGGCAACCACCGCGCCCGTACCCCCGCCGCACCCGACCCCAGAGCGGTGGTCCTCGCCGCCGCCGACCCCGCCAACGCCTACGGCGCCGCCCTGCCCTGGCCCGAGCCGCCGACCGGTGCCGGGCACAAGCCGGGCCGCAAGGCGGGCTCCCTGGTCGTCTTGGTCGACGGCGAGCTGACCCTCTACATGGAGCGCGGCGGCAAGACCCTGCTGGCCTGGCCCGCCGCCCCGGACACGGACGCCGGTGACGATCCGCGCCTGCGTACCGCCGCCGAGGCCCTCGCCGCCGCCGCGCGTGCCGGCAGCCTCGGCACGGTGACGGTCGAGCGGGTCAACGGCGCCGCGGCCCTGACCTCACCGCTGGGCGCCCTGCTGGAGGCAGCCGGCTTCATCGCGACCCCGCGCGGCCTGCGCCTGCGGGCCTGAACCGTCAGGAGCGGACCATCAGGACCACGGACACCGCTGACACCGGTGACGGCGCGCCCCCCATGCGCCGCTCGCGCCGTCGCCGCTCCCGGCACGCATCGCGTACTCCCGTGTCACCCTTGACCCATGCCCGAAGGTGACACGGTCTGGCAGGCCGCGCGGCGCCTGCACGACGCACTGGCCGGCAAGGTGCTGACCCTGAGCGACTTCCGGGTGCCCCAGTACGCCCTCGTCGACCTCGTCGGCCGCACCGTGCTCGGCACCAGCGCGCGCGGCAAGCACCTGCTCACCCGCTTCGACGGCGGCCTGACCCTGCACTCGCATCTGCGGATGGAGGGCGCCTGGAAGATCTTCGGGAGCGGCGAACGCTGGCGGGGCGGTCCCTCCCACCAGATCAGGGCCGTCCTCGGCACCGCCGACCGCACGGCCGTCGGCTACCGGCTGCCGGTCCTTGAGTTCCTGCGCACCGGCGAGGAGGAACAGGCCGTCGGCCACCTCGGTCCCGACCTGCTGGGCCCCGACTGGGATCCCGGCCGGGCCCTCGACAACCTGCTCGCCGACCCCGCCCGGCAGCTCGGCGAGGCCCTGCTGGACCAGCGCAACCTCGCCGGCATCGGCAATGTCTACAAGAGCGAGATCTGCTTCCTGATCGGCGCGACCCCCTGGCTCCCGGTCGGCGCGCTCCCCGCCGACCGCGCCGCGCAGCTCCCCGGACTGGCCCAGCGGCTCCTGGAGGCCAACCGCGACCGCCCGGTCCGCCGCACCACGGGCCTGCGCGGCCAGGACCTGTTCGTCTACGGCCGCGCGCGGCTCCCCTGCACGCGCTGCCGCACCCCGATCCGGGTGGCCGACCAGGGCGACGGCTCCCGCGAGCGCCCCACCTACTGGTGCCCGGCCTGCCAGACCGGCCCCGCCCCCGCCCCGGGCGCCCACCGCACCGTGAGAAACCGTCCCCGCGCCACCAATTGACGGACCGTCAGAAACGCTCGTACGGTCCCTTCATGTCCCTCAAGGTGTACGACCTCACCGGACGCACCGCCTTCGTCACCGGGGCCGCCGGCGGCATCGGCCGGGCCTCCGCCGTGCTCCTCGCCGAGGCGGGCGCGACCGTGCACTGCGCCGACCGGGACGCGGACGGCCTGCACGAGACGGCCGCGCTGATCAAGCAGGGCGGCGGCACCGCCCACACGCACACCGTGGACGTCACCGACCGGGGCCGGCTCGGGCAGGCGGTCCGGTCCTGCGAGCGGCTGGACGTCATGGCGGCGATCGCCGGGATCATGCACCGCAGCACGGTGCTGGAGACCACGGACGAGGACCTCGACCGGGTACTGGACGTCAACTTCAAGGGCGTCCTGCACTCCTGCCAGGAGGCGGCGGCCCTGATGATCGACCGGCGGACCGGGGGCAGCATCGTCACCATGGCGTCCGGCGCGATCGACACCGGCGGCCCCGGCCTGCTCTGCTACGGCGCCGCCAAGGCGGCCGTGGTGCAGCTGACCAGAACCCTCGCGAACGAGGTCGGCGGCCGGGGCATCCGCGTCAACGCGGTCGCCCCGGGCTGGATCCGCACCCCCATGACCGAGCGCGACGACGGCGAGGAGCAGCGGCAGACCGAGACGTGGATGGCCCGGATGTCGCCGCTCGGCCGGGTCGGCGAGGCGGCGGACGTGGCACACACCGTGCTGTATCTGGCGTCCGACGCCTCCGCGTTCACGACGGGTCAGATCCTGCGCCCGAACGGAGGGGTCGCGATGCCCTGGTAGCGTCCGTCATCCGCCAGGCCGTCCGCCACCGCCGGGGACCCATGGCCCCGGCCGCCCGTGCCCTCGGCACGCAGTTGACGGGCAGCAGGCTCAGTCCCCATCCCCCGGCGGCCACGGTGCCCTCCAGGGCCCCGGCACCGTCGGCGAAGGTGATCCGCAACACGGCCCACCACCAGAATGCCGCGAGTCCCAGCGCAGCCCCCCAGCGCACTATTCGTCCCACCATGGCCGTCACCTCCAGCCGGACGCTAGAACGCCGCCCGGTGCCCCGGAAAGGCGCACCGAGGGCTCATCGATGCAACGGCCGCGGTTCGGTGTCGGGCCACTGCTACGCGTTCTCCGCCTGGAACATCCAGTGGTGTTTCTCCAGGTCCGCCGTGATCCCGATGAAGATGTCCTGGGAGACCGGATCCGGGTCGGCGGTGGCGGTGACCCGCTCCCGCATCCGGGTGATCACCGCGCCCAGCGCGTCCACCAGGGCGCCCACCGCGTCGGAGTCCTTCACCCAGCCGGCGGGGGCCGTGGCGATGCCACTGCCGGCGGCCACGGTGACCGCTCGCCCGTCCGGTGAAACGCCCAGCGCCGAGGCCCGCTCGGCGACCGTGTCGGAGTGCGTGCGGGCCGTGGCGACGACCTCGTCGAGCTGGAGGTGGACGGTCCGGAAGCGCGGGCCGACCACGTTCCAGTGGATCTGCTTGGCGATCAGCGCCAGGTCCACGAGGTCGACGAGCGCGCCCTGCAGGGCCTCGGCCACGGTCTTCAGGTCCGCGTCGGACAGCGGGCTCTTCACGACGTACATGCGTCACTCCGGTCGGTTCGCCCCCAGTCGGTCACTCCACCATGACCGCACCAGTGGATACCGGCAAATGGACGCACCCCACCGGCAGGCGCACGAAGGCCCCGGCCGCGCCTGACCAGGTCTCCTGGCCGGCCCCGGCCGGGGCCTCGTGCACTTCTCTCGGCGCCGGGCGGGCGCCGCGCCGTTCCCTACGCCCGCGCGGGCGTCACGCGGCGACCACGTCCACTGCCTCGGCGGGCGCCTTGATGGTCACCCGTTCCGGTGGCACACCGGTCACCGAGACGGTACCCAGCATCGGGCGAACCGGCGTGGGAACGGACTCGGTGGACTGGGCCAGCTCGGCGAGGGCGAGTTCGTCGCTCACTTCCCGCATGAGTTCGGACATCCGTACGTCCAGCGCGTCGCAGATGGCGGAGAGCAGCTCGGAGGAAGCCTCCTTCTGCCCCCGCTCCACCTCGGAGAGATAGCCGAGTGAGACTCGGGCGGACGAGGAGACTTCGCGCAGAGTACGGCCCTGGCGCTGGCGCTGCCGACGCAGCACGTCACCCAGCAGGCGACGGAGCAGAATCATCGGTGGCTCCCTCCTCGGACCGCGTAGCCGCATCCTTCACGCCCCACCGTACCGCCTTGCGCCGCGGCCGTGCGGGGAGCGATGTCGTGTTCACTCAGGGCTGCAAACATCAAAACCCCCCGTTCTGTTCCGTATCCTGTGTCCGCTCATTCCCGGTCTGTTCGCCCGCGAGCTCCCTCAGAAGGAGCGCGAGCACGCTCCGTACACTCTCTCTACGAATTTCCGCACGGTCGCCGTTCAACCGCAGGGCCTCCACTTTTCCGCCAGCGGCAGAACCGGAACCTGCTGCGAACGGGCCGTCGACGGCCACGAAGACCGTGCCGACCGGCCGGCCGTCCTGGGGTTCGGGGCCGGCCACCCCGGTGGTCGCGACCCCCCAGTCGGCGCCCAGCGCACGGCGCACTCCGGCCGCCATCTGGGCCGCGACCTGCGGATCCACCGCACCCCGCTGGGCCAGCAGGGTGGCATCGACGCCCAGCACGAGGTGCTTGAGCTCGGTGGCGTAGGCGGTGACGGACCCCCGGAACACCTTGGACGCCCCGGGCACCGCGGTGATCTCCGCGGCCACCAGGCCGCCGGTCAGCGACTCGGCGACAGCCAGGGTCTGCCCCCTCACCGTCAGTAGTCGCACCAGTTCGGCGGCCGTGGAATTCACGCCTGGGTCTCCTCCAGCGCCGCCGCGCGCTCGGCGATTCCCTGCCGCCGCAGCACAATGGCCTGTCTCACGTAGTCGAGGCCGGTCGCCACCGTCAGCACGACGGCCGCGGCCATCACCCAGAACCTCAGGGTCGCCAGCCACCCCGTCAGCGCGAGCACGTACATCCCGACGGCCACGCCCTGGGTGAGGGTCTTGAGCTTGCCGCCGCGGCTGGCCGGGATGACGCCGTAGCGGATGACCAGGAAACGCAGCAGGGTGATGCCGAGTTCCCGGCCGAGGATCACGACCGTCACCCACCAGGGCAGATCCCCCAGCGAGGAGAGACAGATCAGCGCCGCACCCATGATCGCCTTGTCGGCGATGGGGTCGGCGATCTTCCCGAAGTCGGTGACCAGGTCGTAGGTGCGCGCCAGGTGCCCGTCGAACAGGTCGGTGATCATGGCGATGGCGAAAGCGGCCCACGCGAGCGAGCGCCAGGCCGGGTCGTAGCCGCCGCCGGCCAGCATCAGGGCGACGAAGCCGGGGACCAGGACCAGCCGGAGCATGGTCAGCAGATTGGCGACGTTCCAGACGCTCGCCTGGTTGACGGCGGCAGCGGCGATCTTCCCGCCGCGCAGCGGCCGCTCGCCGTCACGGGAACCGGAGTCCCCGGCGTCGTGGTCCGGGACGCCGTCGGCGCCGGTGCCGTGCGGCACGGAGAGGTCCGGAGCGGCACCGGTGGTGGCGGCGGAGCCGCGGGCGCCCTGCGCGCCCGGGGAGCCGCCCGCGGCGGACGCCGGGACTCCGGTCATCTGCCGGCCTCCTCACTCCACTCGGGCGAGCCCTGCAACGGCTCGGCCACCAGGTCGACACCCTCGGTACCGACCACCTTCGCCTCGACGATACGGCCGACGCGCAGTCCCGCGCCGCTCGTGAGCAGCACCTGGCCGTCCGTCTCCGGCGCCTGGTGGGCCGCCCGGCCGTGGACGCCGTCCTCGTCGCCGACGGACTCCACGAGGACGTGCACGGTCTCGCCGACGCGCTCCTCGGCCCGCTGGGAGACGAGTTCCTCGGCGAGCCGGGAGACCCGAGCGAGCCGTTCCGCGACCAGGTCCTCGTCCAGCTTGTTCTCGTACGTCGCGGCCTCGGTGCCCTCCTCGTCGGAGTAGCCGAAGACGCCGATCGCGTCGAGCCGCGCGCCGTTCAGGAAGCGCTCCAGCTCGGCCAGGTCGGACGCGGACTCGCCGGGGAAGCCGACGATGAAGTTGGAGCGGACGCCGGCCTGCGGCGCCTTGGACCTGATGGTGTCCAGCAGCTCCAGGAAGCGGTCGGTGTCGCCGAAGCGGCGCATGGCCCGCAGCACGCCCGGCGCGGAGTGCTGGAAGGACAGGTCGAAGTACGGGACGACCTTCGGGGTGGAGGTCAGGACGTCGATCAGGCCGGGGCGCATCTCGGCCGGCTGGAGGTAGCTGACGCGCACCCGCTCGATGCCGTCGACGTCGGCCAGCTCGGGCAGCAGGGACTCCAGGAGGCGGATGTCGCCGAGGTCCTTGCCGTAGGAGGTGTTGTTCTCGGAGACGAGCATGACCTCCTTCACACCCTGCTCGGCCAGCCACCGGGTCTCGTTCAGCACGTCGCTGGGGCGGCGGGAGATGAAGGAGCCGCGGAAGGAGGGGATGGCGCAGAAGGAGCAGCGCCGGTCGCAGCCGGAGGCGAGCTTGACCGAGGCGACCGGGGAGCCGTCCAGCCGGCGGCGCAGGGGCGCGCGCGGGCCGGAGGCGGGCGCCACGCCTTCGGGCAGGTCGGTCGGGCCGTGCCCGGGCAGTGCCACCTCCGCGGCGGATTCCTGCCGCTCGGCCGGGCTGATGGGCAGCAGCTTGCGCCGGTCGCGCGGGGTGTGCGAGGCGTGGATGCCACCGTTGAGGATGGTCTGCAGCCGGTCGGAGATGTCGGCGTAGTCGTCGAAGCCGAGCACGCCGTCCGCCTCGGGCAGCGCCGTGGCGAGTTCCTTGCCGTACCTTTCGGCCATGCAGCCCACCGCCACCACGGCCTGGGTTCTGCCGTGGCCCTTGAGGTCGTTCGCCTCCAGGAGGGCGTCGACGGAGTCCTTCTTGGCGGCCTCGACGAATCCACAGGTGTTGACGACGGCGACGTCCGCGTCCTCGGCGTCCTCGACGAGCTGCCAGCCGTCCGCCTCCAAACGGCCTGCGAGCTCCTCCGAGTCCACCTCGTTACGGGCGCAGCCGAGAGTGACTAGTGCGACGGTACGGCGTTCAGGCATGGGCTCAAGACTACTTCGTCTCACCGACAGCCCACGTCGAAGGGGCTGGCCGATCATGGCCAACCCCTTGGATGCGCGCTTAATCCGAACGATTATCCGACTTCCGGGTCGCCCTTGGTGTAGGTCAGGCGCTCCACGGCTCCGGGCTGGAACTGGTCCTCGATCTTCTTGCCGTTGACGTAGAGCTGGATGGCGCCGGCGTCGCCGAGGATCAGGTTGATCTTGGTGCTGTCCTGGAAGGTCTTGGACTCGCCCTTCTTCAGCAGCCCGTCGAACAGCATCCGGCCGTTGTGGTCCTTGGCAGAGATCCAGCTGCGTCCGTTCGCCGCACTGACCTGGACGGTGACCTTGTCCTGGGGCGCGGCGGCGATCGCGCTGTCGGAGGGCGCGGGAGCCTTGTCGGGCTTGCTTTCCTTCGGGGTCGGCGAGGCGGCCTCGCTGGTCGGCGGGGTGGCACCCTCGGCGACCGACTGCTTGGCGTCGTCGCCGCCGCCCTTGAAGGCGGTGAAGCCGACGAAACCGATCACGACCACGATCGCGGCGACCATGGCCGCCGTCCAGTTGGGTCCGCGACGCTCGGGGCGGATACGTTCCGCCTCGAACAGCGGGGCGGCGGGCGTCGGCGCGGGCCGCCCGCCACCGTGTTCGGCGGCGAACTGCGCCAGCAGCGGTTCGGGGTCGAGGCCGACGGCCTTGGCGAGGGTCCTGATGTGCCCGCGGGCGTACACGTCACCACCGCAGGGCGCGAAGTCGTCGGCCTCGATGGCGTGCACGATGCCGATACGGACCCGGGTGCTCCCGCTGATCTCGTCGACGGTCAGCCCGGCGGCGATACGGGCCTGCTTGAGGGCTCGGCCTACGGAGGAACGCTTTTCCTCGGACACGTCTGGGAACGGAGGCTCGTCTTCAGGGGAGTTGCTGCCGATGGACACGGGGGCGCCTTTCGAGCGTGTAGCCACCTGTGCTGAAAGTTCAGTCTATGGGGGGTACGAAAGGGTGGGGCAACCGGGCGGTGGGACTTTGTACGCCATCGGTATGGCCGGCCATCCCGATGACGGGTCAGGTGTGCGCCCCGGGGTGGGGTGCCCACCTTTCCTCTCGCTCAACTTGACGTACGTCACAGGGAAACGGTTGCCCGGCGGTCTCTAACGAGTGGATCACGACCTGCCTCCACTCGGCCTACAGGCGCCCGAAGCCCTGAGAGACACCTACCCCTCAGACTCCCCGCGGATCACAGCAAGCACTCCGTCCAGCTCATCGGGTTTCACCAGAACGTCGCGCGCCTTGGACCCCTCGCTGGGCCCGACCACCCCGCGCGACTCCATCAGGTCCATGAGCCGGCCCGCCTTCGCGAAGCCCACCCGCAGCTTGCGCTGGAGCATGGAGGTGGAGCCGAACTGCGTGGAGACGACCAGCTCGGCCGCCTGGCACAGCAGGTCGAGGTCGTCGCCGATGTCCTCGTCGATCTCCTTCTTCTGCTTGGTGCCCACGACGACGTCCTCACGGAAGACCGGCGTCATCTGGTCCTTGCAGTGCTGGACGATCACGGCGACCTCCTCCTCGGTGACGAAGGCGCCCTGCATACGGGTCGGCTTGTTCGCCCCCATCGGAAGAAAGAGGCCGTCGCCCTTGCCGATGAGCTTCTCGGCGCCGGGCTGGTCGAGGATGACGCGGCTGTCGGCGAGCGAGGAGGTCGCGAAGGCGAGCCGGGAGGGCACGTTCGCCTTGATGAGGCCGGTGACGACGTCGACCGACGGCCGCTGGGTGGCGAGCACCAGGTGGATGCCGGCCGCACGGGCGAGCTGCGTGATGCGCACGATCGAGTCCTCGACGTCACGCGGGGCGACCATCATCAGGTCGGCGAGCTCGTCGACGATCACCAGCAGGTACGGGTACGCCTGGAGCTCGCGCTCGCTGCCCTCGGGCGTCTTGAGCTTGCCGCTGCGCACCGCCTCGTTGAAGTCGTCGATGTGCCGGTAGCCGAAGGCGGCCAGGTCGTCGTAGCGCAGGTCCATCTCGCGCACGACCCACTGCAGCGCCTCTGCGGCCCGCTTCGGATTGGTGATGATCGGCGTGATCAGGTGCGGGATGCCCTCGTAGGCGGTCAGCTCGACGCGCTTGGGGTCGACCAGGACCATCCGGACGTCCTCCGGGGTCGCCCGCATCATGACCGAGGTGATCAGGCAGTTGATGCAGGAGGACTTGCCGGAGCCGGTGGCGCCCGCGACGAGCATGTGCGGCATCTTCGCCAGCGAGTGCATGACGTAGCCGCCCTCGACGTCCTTGCCGAAGGCGACCAGCATCGGGTCGTCGTCCTCGGCGGACTCGGCGAGCCGCAGCACGTCACCGAGGTTGACCATCTCGCGGTCGGTGTTGGGGATCTCGATGCCGACCGCGGACTTGCCGGGGATCGGGCTGATGATCCGCACGTCCGGGCTGGCGACGGCGTACGCGATGTTCTTGGTGAGGGCGGTGATCCGCTCGACCTTCACGGCGGGGCCGAGCTCGACCTCGTAGCGGGTGACCGTCGGGCCGCGGGTGAAGCCGGTGACCCGCGCGTCGACCTTGAACTCGGAGAACACGTTGGAGAGGGAGGCGACGACCTTGTCGTTGGCCTCGCTGCGGGACTTGCCGGGCCCGCCCCGGGTGAGCAGGTCCAGGGAGGGCAGCGCGTAGGTGATGTCACCGGCCAGCTGGAGCTGCTCGGCGCGCGGCGGCAGGTCGCGGGGCTCCGCGGGGGCCGGCTTGGTCAGGTCGGCTACGACCGGGCCGGTGCCGAGCTTCTCCTGCTTCGGCCGCGCGGCCGGGACCGGACTCGGGGCCGCGGCAGGGGCGGGGGCCTGGTTCGCGGCCGGGACCGGACCGGGGGCCGGGGCCGGCAGGGGCGTGGGGGTGGTGTCCTCACGGTCGCCGACGCCGACGCCCTGGGTGAGGTCGGCGACGAGCGGCGAGGGCGGCATGCCGTGCATGACCGCGCCGTCGAGCGCGGCGGCGGCCGCTGCGGCGACGTCCACGGCGTCCATCCGACGGCCCATCTCGGGCTGCGGCACGGCGGAGCGCCGCGGCCGGCCCCGCCGCTTGGCGAGGGCGTCCTGCTCGGCGACGTCCGGGTCGTAGTCCTGGGGGGCGGCGGAGCGCCTGCGGGAGCGGGCGGGCAGCGACTGGCGCCACTGCTCGTCGTAGCGCTCGTCGTCGGTGGGCTCGCCGTATTCGTCGTACTCGTCGGGTTCGGGGTCGTGCAGCAGCCCGAGGCGGACGCCGAGCGCGCGCAGCCGCTGCGGGATGGCGTTCACCGGGGTCGCGGTGACGACGAGCAGCCCGAAGACCGTCAGCAGCACCAGCAGCGGTACCGCGAGGACCTCGGTCATGGTGTACGTCAGCGGGGTGGCCACCGCCCAGCCGATCAGGCCGCCGGCGTCCCTTATGCCCTGCATGCCGTCGCTGCGGGCCGGTGCGCCGCAGGCGATGTGGACCTGGCCGAGCACGCCGATGACGAGCGCGGACAGGCCGATCACGATCCGCCCGTTGGCCTCGGGCTGCTCCGGGTGGCGCATGAACCGTACGGCGACCATCGCGAGCAGTATCGGCACCAGCAGGTCGAGGCGGCCGAAGGCGCCGGTGACCAGGATCTCCACCAGGTCGCCCACCGGACCGCGCAGGTCGGCCCAGGTGCCGGCGGCGACGATCAGGGCCATGCCCAGCAGCAGCAGGGCGACGCCGTCCTTGCGGTGGGCCGGGTCCAGGTTCCTGGCTCCCTGCCCTATGCCGCGGAAGAGGGCGCCGACGGTGTGCGCGACACCGAGCCAGACGGCGCGCACGAGGCGGTACACGCCCCCTGTCGGGCTGGGCGCCGGCCTGGGCGGGGGCGCGGACTTCTTCACCGCGACCCTCTTGGCGGGCGCCTTCTTGGCCGGAACCTTCTTCGCTACGGCCTTTTTCGCCGGAGCCTTCGAGGCAGCGGCCTTCTTCGGGGGCTGCTTCTTGGCTGCCGAGGGACGTGAGGCCATGGGTGTGAGGTTACCGGGGGATGCGACAGCGGACACGTGTGCCCACTGCTTCACCCGTTCGTGTCGCCCTTGCGGGGGCCAGGAACTGACGCGCTCTCATGAGCAACTGCGCCCGCTGTCGCGGTCAGTTCTGCGAGGTGAGCGGCGGGGCTCCGCCGGCCGTGCCCGGTTCGAGAGCGTCCAGCGCCCGGCGCAGGCCGGTGAGTTTGCGCTCCAGATGGGCCGCCGTGGCCACCGCGGCCGCGTCCGCGGACTCGTCGTCCAGCTGCTTGGACAGCGCCTCGGCCTGCTCCTCCACGGCCGCGAGCCGCGCCGACAGCTCGGCCAGCAGTCCGGCGGACTCCTTGCCGGCGACCGCGCCCTTGCCGCCGCCCTCCAACTGGAGCCGGAGCAGCGCCGCCTGCTCACGGAGCTGGCAGTTCTTCATGTACAGCTCGACGAAGACCGAGACCTTGGCGCGCAGCACCCACGGGTCGAACGGCTTGGAGATGTAGTCCACCGCGCCGGCCGCGTAGCCCCGGAAGGTGTGGTGCGGGCCGTGGTTGATCGCGGTGAGGAAGATGATCGGGATGTCCCGGGTCCGCTCCCGCCGCTTGATGTGCGCCGCGGTTTCGAAACCGTCCATGCCCGGCATCTGGACGTCCAGCAGAATGACCGCGAAGTCGTCCGTGAGCAGTGCCTTGAGCGCTTCCTCCCCGGACGATGCCCGCACCAGTGTCTGATCGAGCGCAGAGAGGATGGCCTCCAGCGCCAGCAGATTCTCCGGCCGGTCATCGACCAGGAGGATCTTGGCCTTCTGCACCATGGCCCGCCCTCCTCGCCCCGGATGTGCACCGGGCGCCGCCCCAGGGGACGACTCCCTTTCGCCGCCCGTCCTTGTGCCGGTCATGGTAGCCGCACCCCGCCTGTCGCCACACCCTGTCACCGTGATGTCACTGTGCACGTAGCGGAAACGCAGCCGGAGACCAGAAGGTTCCCCCGATCCCGCACTTCTACACGGGCTCCACGGCCTTCCGTCGGCAACTCCCCGTGCGCACGGAAGGTTCCCGAAACGTTCACATCGGATCGAGCCCCTCCGCTCACTCCGCGCGCATCCACTTGTCCATCACCGCCAGCAGGTGATCGGGGTCGACCGGCTTGGTGACGTAGTCGGAGGCGCCGGACTCGATCGCCTTCTCCCGGTCGCCCTTCATCGCCTTCGCGGTCAGCGCGATGATCGGCAGCCCGGCGAACTGCGGCATCCTGCGGATCGCCGTGGTCGTCGCGTAGCCGTCCATCTCCGGCATCATGATGTCCATCAGGACGACCGCGACGTCGTCGTGCTGCTCCAGCACCTCGATTCCCTCTCGGCCGTTCTCGGCGTACAGCACCGACAGGCCGTGCTGCTCCAGGACGCTGGTGAGCGCGAAGACGTTGCGGATGTCGTCGTCGACGATCAGCACCTTCTCCCCGGCGAACCGCACGCCCCGGCGCGGCGCCGGAGCCGTCGCCTCCTGCTCGGCCAGCACGGGCCAGGACTCGGCGATCTGCGGAGCGCCCCGGCGGCGGCGCCGGAAGAGCGCCGCGGGCCCGTTCTGGGTCTCCTGGTACGACTTCACCTCGGCCGGCGTCTCGATCTCCACGCCGGACAGCTCCGAGCCGTGGTTCTGCGAGGCGACCAGGTCCCCGGCCTCCAGCGCGGGCACGGACTGCTGGTAGCCCTGCGGCGGCAGCTCGCTGGGGTGCAGCGGCAGGTACAGGGTGAACGTCGAACCGCGGCCGGGCTCGCTCTGCGCGTGGATCTCGCCGCCGAGCAGCTGCGCGATCTCCCGCGAGATCGACAGCCCGAGACCGGTACCGCCGTACTTGCGGCTGGTCGTGCCGTCGGCCTGCTTGAACGCCTCGAAGATGACCCGCATCTTGCTGGCCGCGATGCCGATCCCGGTGTCGGTCACCGAGAACGCGATCAGCGGCTCGTCCGGATCGCCGAGGGAGCCGGCCTCCAGGAGCTGTTCCCTGATCCCGGCCGGGACGTCGCCCGCGGCCGGCCGGATGACCAGCTCCACCGACCCGGAGTCGGTGAACTTCACCGCGTTGGACAGCAGGTTGCGCAGCACCTGCAGGAGCCGCTGTTCGTCGGTGTGCAGGGTGGCGGGCAGCTCCGGGGAGACCCGCACCGACAGGTCCAGGCCCTTCTCCGCGGTCAGCGGCCGGAAGGTGGCCTCCACGTAGTCCACCAGCTGCACGAGCGCGATCCGCGTCGGCGAGACGTCCATCTTGCCCGCCTCGACCTTCGACAGGTCGAGGATGTCGTTGATCAGCTGGAGCAGGTCGGAACCGGCGCCGTGGATGGTCTCGGCGAACTCCACCTGCTTCGGGGACAGGTTGCCCTCGGCGTTGTCGGCGAGCAGCTTGGCCAGGATCAGCAGCGAGTTGAGCGGGGTGCGCAGCTCGTGCGACATGTTGGCGAGGAACTCGCTCTTGTACCGCATGGAGACGGCCAGTTGTTCGGCGCGTTCCTCCAGGACCTGCCTGGCCTCCTCGATCTCGGTGTTCTTCACCTCGATGTCACGGTTCTGCTGGGCCAGCAGCTCGGCCTTCTCCTCCAGTTCGGCGTTGGACGCCTGGAGGGCCTTCTGCCGGTTCTCCAGCTCCGCGGACCGCTCCCGCAGCTGCTCGGTCAGCTCCTGGGACTGCTTCAGCAGCACCTCGGTCTTGGTGTTCACCGAGATGGTGTTGACGCTGGTCGCGATCATCTCGGCGATCTGGTTGAGGAAGTCCTTCTGGATCTGCGTGAACGGCGTGAACGACGCCAGTTCGATCACGCCGAGCACGTTGCCCTCGAAGAGCACCGGCAGCACGATCACCTGCGCCGGCGGTGCCTCGCCGAGCCCGGAGGAGATCTTCAGATAGCCCGTCGGCGCCTTCTCCACCAGGATCGTGCGCTTCTCCTTGGCGGCGGTGCCGATCAGCGCCTCACCGGGCCGGAACGACGACGGCATGGAGCCCATCGAGTAGCCGTACGACCCCTGCATGCGCAGTTCGTAGGCGTCCTCGGTCTCGTCGCCCAGCTCCTTGCCGTCCACCAGCGGCATCGCCATGAAGAACGCGCCGTGCTGCGCGGTGACCACCGGCGTCAGCTCGCTCATGATCAGCGACGCCACGTCCGCGAGGTCCCGGCGGCCCTGCATCAGCGCCGAGATGCGCGCCAGGTTGCCCTTGAGCCAGTCCTGCTCCTGGTTGGCGACCGTGGTGTCACGCAGGTTGGCGATCATCTTGTTGATGTAGTCCTGCAGTTCCTGGATCTCGCCGGAGGCGTCCACGTCGATCTTCAGGTTCAGGTCGCCGCGGGTCACCGCGGTCGCCACGCGCGCGATGGCGCGCACCTGCCGGGTCAGGTTCCCGGCCATCTCGTTCACGGACTCGGTGAGGTCCCGCCAGGTGCCGTCGACGTCACGCACGCGTGCCTGACCGCCCAGCTGCCCCTCGGTGCCCACCTCGCGGGCCACGCGCGTGACCTCCTCGGCGAAGCTGGACAGCTGGTCGACCATGGTGTTGATGGTCGTCTTGAGTTCGAGGATCTCGCCGCGCGCGTCGATGTCGATCTTCTTGGTCAGGTCGCCCTTGGCGATGGCCGTGGTGACCATCGCGATGTTGCGCACCTGGCCGGTCAGGTTGGACGCCATCCCGTTCACCGACTCGGTGAGGTCCTTCCACGTACCCGCCACGCCCGGCACGTACGCCTGACCGCCGAGGATGCCGTCCGTGCCCACCTCGCGGGCCACCTTGGTGACCTGGTCGGCGAACGAACTCAGCGTCTTGACCATCGTGTTGATGGTGTCGGCGAGCTGGGCCACCTCACCGCTCGCCTCGATGGTGACCTGCCGGGTCAGGTCGCCGTTGGCCACCGCCGCCGACACCTGGGAGATGTTCCGCACCTGCATGGTCAGGTTGTTGGCCATCAGGTTCACGTTGTTGCTGAGGTCCTTCCAGATGCCCGTGACACCCGGAACGTGCGCCTGGCCGCCCAGGATGCCCTCGGTGCCCACCTCACGGGCCACCCGGGTCACCTGCTCGGCGAAACTGGACAGCTGGTCGACCATCGTGTTGACGGTCGTGACGAGTTCGAGGATCTCGCCCTTGGCGTCGACGGTGATCTTCTTCGACAGGTCGCCCTTGGCCACCGCGGTCGTGACCTCGGCGATGTTGCGGACCTGGATGGTCAGGTTGTTCGCCATGAAGTTCACGGACTGGGTGAGGTCCTTCCAGGTGCCCGCCACCCCCTGCACCTCGGCCTGGCCGCCCAGGATGCCCTCGGTGCCCACCTCGCGCGCCACGCGGGTGACCTCCTGGGCGAACGAGGACAGCTGGTCGACCATCGTGTTCAGGGTGTTCTTGAGCTCCTGGATCTCACCCCGCGCGTCCACCGTGATCTTCTGCGAGAGGTCGCCCCGGGCCACCGCGGTGGCCACCTGGGCGATGTTGCGCACCTGGGCGGTGAGGTTGCCGGCCATGCCGTTCACCGAGTCCGTCAGGTCCCGCCACACGCCGGCCACGCCCGGCACCTGCGCCTGCCCGCCGAGCCGCCCCTCCGTGCCCACCTCGCGGGCCACCTTGGTGACCTGGTCGGCGAAGGCGGAGAGCTGGTCGACCATCGTGTTGATCGTGCTCTTCAGTTCGAGGATCTCACCGCGCGCGTCGACGTCGATCTTCTGCGACAGGTCGCCCCGTGCCACCGCCGTCGTCACCTGGGCGATCTGGCGCACCTGCGAGGTGAGGTTGCCCGCCATGAAGTTGACGGAGTCCGTCAGCTCCTTCCAGGTGCCCGAGACGCCGTCCACGCGGGCCTGGCCGCCCAGGCGGCCCTCCGTGCCCACGTCCCTGGCCATCCGCGTCACCTGGTCGGCGAAGCTGGAGAGCTGGTCCACCATCGTGTTCACGGTGTTCTTCAGCTGGAGCATCTCGCCGGAGACGTCGACCGTGACCTTCTGCGAGAGGTCGCCGTTGGCCACCGCCGTCGTCACCTGGGCGATGTTGCGCACCTGACCGGTGAGGTTGCGGAACGCGGTGTTGACGGAGTCGGTCAGGTCCTTCCAGGTGCCCGCCGCCCCGGCCACCTGCGCCTGGCCGCCCAGCTCACCCTCGACACCGATCTCCCGGGCCACCCGGGTGACCTCGGCACCGAACGACGACAGCTGGTCGACCATGCCGTTGACGGTGTTCTTCAGCTCCAGCATCTCGCCGGCCACGTCCACGGTGACCTTCTGCGAGAGGTCACCGTTGGCCACCGCCGTCGTCACCGCGGCGATGTCCCGTACCTGGGTGGTGAGGTTGCGGAAGACCGTGTTGACGGAGTCGGTCAGATCCTTCCAGGTGCCCGCCGCGCCCGGCACGTTCGCCTGCCCGCCGAGCTGTCCCTCGGCACCGACCTCGTTGGCCACGCGCGTGACCTCGTCCGCGAAGATCCGCAGCGTCTCGGTCATCTGGTTGATCGTCTCGGCGAGCTGCGCGACCTCACCGCGGGCCGGGACGGTCACCTTGCGCGAGAGGTCACCGCTGGCGACCGCGGTGGTCACCTCGGAGATCCCGCGCACCTGGGCCGTCAGATTGCCGGCCATGGTGTTGACGGAGTCGGTGAGCTCCTTCCAGGTGCCGGCGACCCCGGGCACGTTCGCCTGGCCGCCCAGGATGCCGTCGGTGCCCACCTCACGGGCGACCCGGGTCACCTCGGAGGAGAACGCCGACAGCTGGTCGACCATCGTGTTGACGGTCTCCTTCAGCTCCAGCATCTCGCCGGCGACCTGGACGGTGACCTTCCGCGACAGATCGCCCTTGGCGACCGCGGTCGTCACCAGCGCGATGTCCCGCACCTGGGCCGTCAGCCGGTACGCCATCGTGTTGACCGAGTCCGTGAGGTCCCGCCACGAACCCGACATACCGCGCACCCGGGCCTGACCGCCCAGCTTGCCCTCGGTGCCCACCTCGCTGGCCACGCGGGTGACCTCGTCGGTGAACGTCGACAACTGGTCCACCAGGTTGTTGACGGTCCTGCCGATCTTCAGGAACTCACCGCGCAGCGGGTGCCCGGCCCCGTCCGCCGACGGCGAGCGCAGATCCATCCGCGGCGACAGGTCGCCCTCGGCGACCGCCGTCAGGACCCGGCCCACCTCGGAGACCGGCCGCACGAGGTCCTCGACCAAGGCGTTGGAGTTGTCCACGGCGGTCGCCCAGGAGCCCTCGCAGGCACCCGTCTCCAGCCGCTCCGTGAGTTTTCCCTCACGCCCGACGACCCGGCGCACCCGCGACAGCTCCCCCGTGAGGTGGAGATTGCGGTCGGCGACCTCGTTGAAGACCGCCGCGATCTCCGACATCATGCCGTCGCCGGAGACCGTGAGCCGCTTGCGGAAGTTCCCGTCCCGCATCGCCGTCAGAGCCACCAGCAGCCGGTCCAGGGCGGCGGAGTCCACCTCCGTGGTCCCGCCACCGCCCCGCCGCCTGCTCAGGGACTGTCCGCTCTTCGCGCGCGCCTTAGTGCTCCGCGTCGCTGCGCCAGACTCCACTGTGTCCCTCCCGCAGGGGTCGACCTTCACCACTGTGCCCGTACCACTGTGCTCGGATGCCGCCGTGGCCGGCTTGCCGCTGACATCGGCGTACCCGTTACTACTGGGTAGTTCTGCCAGATCGGATCCGGCCGCACCAGGGGCTGCTGCCCGCCGCGGCCGCGGCGCACTCAGCCTGCCCGTACCTTCATCAGAAGCTTGCCCAGTGTTTCACCCCGGCCGAACCAGGCCATAACAGTTCGGCAGCTTCGCACATCGTCCGCACACCCTGGGGGCGTAAACACCGGCGACCGGCATCCGCTCGGACGGCGAAGGTAAGTAACCTTGCATGCGGCTGTCCAGCCGCGCCGGTTTCGTTCGGCCTGGGCGGTGGCACGAGACCGAGCGGGCATTCGGAGGGGCGGCCGCAGACCATGACCACCGGAGTGATCCCCGGGGGACACAACCCGGAGCCACGGCCGACGGGCGAGCGGATGCCGCAGCAGCGGCACGAGCCGGCCGGCCAGGGAAGTCCGCATGTCGAGACCCGGTCGAGGAGTTCTGTGATCACCGCGCGCGCGGCCGCCAGCTTCGAGCCCGTCGGGCGATCGGTCGCGAGCGCGCGGGCCTTCGTCCGCGACACGCTCCAGGGCTGGGGCTTCGCCGACGTCGTCGACGACGCGGTGGTCCTCACCAGCGAACTGGTGACCAACGCGGTGGTGCACGCGGGCACCCACGCCGACGTCCTGTGCCTGCGCGCGGAGGACGGGGTGCGCATCGAGGTCGCCGACCGCTACCCGGAACGCGAGGTCCCGCTCCAGGGCTCCGCCGTCAACATGGGCAGCCCCGACCGCGAGGGCGGCCGCGGCCTCCAGCTGTGCGCGGCCCTCGCCGCCCGCTGGGGTGTCGAGTACACGTCGACGTACAAGAACGTCTGGTTCCAGCTCGACCTTCCCGAGCGCCCGGTGGGCACCCGCGCGGCCGGCCCGTCCCTCCCGGCTGACCTGCTGCCCCTCGCCGACGGCCGGGTCCGCGTCGCGGTCGTCCAGATCGACCGCAAGGGCTCCATCACGGCCTGGAACGAGGACGCCGAGGAGATCTTCGGCCACACCTCCACCGAGGTCACCGGCAAGCCGCTGACCGACCTCGCGGCCTGGCCGCACACCCCGGGCACCGGCACCGGCGTCGCCGAGGCCTTGCAACTCTCCCGCTGGGAGGGCAGTTACGGCATCCGCGGCGCCGACGGCCGCGTCACGCCCGTCTACGCCTCGCACCTGAGGGTCCGCGACACCGGCGGCGAGCCCTCCACCGTCTGCCTGCTGGTGCGCGACCACGAACGCGCGGTCCTGCAGACCCCCCTGCGGGTGCCCGCCACCGACGGCGGCGGCGCCCAGGACGGCCAGAACGCCGACCCCTTCGAGGTGTTCATCGGCTCACCGGCCCCCGACGACCTCGACGGCCTGCTCCAGCGCACGGTCGAGCGCGCCCGCGACATGCTCGACGGCGACTCCGCCTTCCTGCTCCTGGCGACCGACGACGAGACGGAGCTGGAGGTCCGCGCCTCCACCGGCCTGCCGTCCGCCCGCCAGCGCTTCGCGCGCGTGCCCGTCGAGGCCGGCCCCGGACGCTACGGATCGGCCCGGATGCCGGCCGTCCACGACGACCTGACGGCCGTTCCGGGCGCGGTCCCGCTGCTGGGCGGCACCGGCATGCGCTCGGTCGTCACGGTCCCGCTGAAGGTGGAGGGACGGCTGACGGGCTCGCTGGGCGTCGCCGCCGAGTCCCCGGGCAGATACTCCAACGAGGAGGCGCTGCGCCTCCAGTTCGCGGCCGACCGCATCGCCCTGGCCGTCGAGTCGGCCCGCCTCGGCGAGCTGGAGCGGCTGCGCCGCGGCTCCCTCAGCTTCCTGGTCGAGGCCTCCGACCTGCTCGCCGGCACCCTGGACCGCGACCAGACCCTCGCGCTGATGGCGCAGATGACGGTCCCGACCCTGGCCACCTGGTGCGCGGTCTACACGATCGCCGACCAGGCCTCCGAGCCGTACCTGTCGTACGTCCTGCACGAGGACGAGGAACTCATCGACGGCATCAAGTCGTTGCTCGCCAAGGTGCCCCCGCCGGACCCGGTGCCCACGCCGGGCGCCCGCGTCTGGACGGCCCCCGGCGAACACGCCCACCAGGCCGCCCTGCGCAGTTCCATGCGCAGCCTCGGCCTGACCGGCGGTCCCGCCCGCCAGGTCTCCTCCGCCATCGGCCCGACCCTCGCCACCGCCTCGGCCGTCGGCGGCGAGATCGTCGTCCTGCCCCTGGTCGCCCGCAACCGCGTCATCGGCATGCTCACCCTGGGCAAGCCCACCGACGAGCACTTCCGCCAGGAGATCCTGGAACTGGCCGAGGACCTGTCCCGCCGGGCCGCCCTGGCCCTGGACAACGCCCGCCTGTACTCGGAGCGCACGGCCATCAGCCAGGCCCTCCAGCGCAGTCTGCTGCCTCCGGGCACCCCGCACATCGAGGGCGTCGAGGTCGAGGTCATCTACCGCGCGGCCGGCGAGGGCAACGAGGTCGGCGGCGACTTCTACGACGTCTTCCCCATCTCCGACGGCGCGTACGGCTTCGCCATCGGCGACGTCTGCGGCACGGGCCCCAACGCGGCGGCCGTGACGGGCCTGGCGCGGCACGCGCTGCGTCTGCTGGCCCGCGAGGGACTCAGCGGCCCGGCGGTCCTGGAGCGTCTCAACTCGGCCATCCTGGACGAGGGCGCCCGCAGCCGCTTCCTGACCCTCCTGTACGGCGAGATGCGTCCGCAGGCGGACGGCAGCGCGGAGATGAAGGTGGTGTGCGCCGGCCATCCCCTGCCGTTGCGCCTGCGCCAGGACGGCACGGTGGAGGCCGCCGCCGACCCCCAGCCGCTGCTCGGTGTGATCGAGGACCTGGAGCTCTACGAACAGACGGTCACCCTCGACCCCGGTGACGTCCTGCTGTGCGTCACGGACGGCGTGACCGAACGCCGGGAGGGCACGCGCATGCTCGGCGACGACGGCCTCGCGGACGTCCTCACGACCTGCACGGGCCTGACGGCCGGCGCGGTCGCCGCGCGCATCATGCGCGCGGTGGAGCGCTTCGCGTCCGACGCGCCGTCGGACGACATGGCGATCCTCGCGATGCGGGTTCCCGGCCTGCAGAACGACTGAGCGTCCGGGGGCACGGGGCTCCCGCGCGCCGGCTCCGCCCGAGGAGTCGGCGCGCAGGGGGCTGCCCGAAGGAGTGGGCGACACCCCCCCAATTCTGGATCACCCATTCAAGATTTCCTGCTACGCTCACTTCACCGGCGGCCCGGACCGCCGGAACATCGACCACTCCCGCCGCGCACAGATTATGTATTGATCATTCCAGAAAGGGACTGTCATGGAACTGCACCTCAAGGGCAAGGTCGCCGTCGTCACCGGAGCCAGCAAGGGCATCGGCCTGGCCGTCGTGGAGGGCCTGGTCCGCGAGGGCGCCAAGGTCGTGGCCGGCAGCCGTACGTCGACCCCCGAGCTGGACGCCCTGGCCGCCGGGCACGACGTCACCGTCGTGGCCGTCGACCTGTCCACCCCCGAGGGCCCCGAGGCCCTGGTCCGTGCGGCCGTGGAGCGTCACGGCCGGATCGACGTCCTGGTCAACAACGTGGGCGCCACCAAGCCGCGCGAGTCGTTCCTGAAGGTGAGCGACGAGGACTGGCTGAACGTCTTCGGCCTGACCTTCTTCAGCGCCGTCCGTGCCAGCCGCGCCGCGCTGCCGCACCTGATCGCCGCGGGCGACGCCGCCATCGTCAACATCAGCTCGATCAACGCCCGGCTGCCCTTCCCGATGGTCGTCGACTACTCCGCGGCCAAGGCCGCGCTCACCAACCTCAACAAGGCCCTCTCCGAGGAG
>NZ_JBIWNY010000024.1:0-133394 GCF_044767465.1 Streptomyces sp. NPDC101237
CCCGTGCGGCCGGCCGCGCCCGACGCGCGGCCGGCCCCACGGCCCGGTGCACTCCGTGCGGCACGTCCTCGGCGGGCGGCCTGCGGTCCGCCCGCCTACGGTTGCCTGGGAGGCCACCGGACCCGGACGCGGCCCCGGGCGGCGCAGTGTGAGACGCCGGCTCCGGACCGTGACCGCCGGTGCCACGGACACGGGCCCGCCACAGCCGCCGCGACCCCGGAACCCGCTACGGACACTCCCTTCGAAGGAGTCTCATGAACACCGCCGAACTCGTCGAACTCGCCCAGCAGTTGCGCGTGGACAGCGTGCGGGCGGCCGCCGCGGCCGAGTCCGGGCATCCGACCTCGTCGATGTCCGCGGCCGACCTGATGGCCGTCCTGCTCGCCCGGCACCTGCGGTACGACTTCGACCGGCCCGCCCACCCCGGCAACGACC
Organism: Streptomyces sp. NPDC101237; assembly: GCF_044767465.1. Taxonomy (NCBI): domain Bacteria; kingdom Bacillati; phylum Actinomycetota; class Actinomycetes; order Kitasatosporales; family Streptomycetaceae; genus Streptomyces; species Streptomyces sp. NPDC101237. The sequence goes on from NZ_JBIWNY010000024.1 coordinate 436, forward strand.
GCCTCATCCTCTCCAAGGGACACGCCTCACCCCTGCTGTACTCCGCCTACAGGGCGGTCGGCGCCATCGAGGACGCCGAACTGCTCACCTTCCGACAGCTCGGCTCGCACCTGGAAGGCCACCCCACCCCGCGCCGGCTGCCCTGGGTCGAGACCGCCACCGGCTCCCTCGGCCAGGGCCTGCCGGTCGGCGTCGGCATCGCCCTGTCCGGCAAGCGGCTGGAGCACGGCCCGTACCGTGTCTGGGTGCTGTGCGGGGACAGCGAGCTGGCCGAGGGATCCGTGTGGGAGGCCGCCGAGCACGCCGGGTACGAGCACCTCGACAACCTCATCGCGATCGTCGACGTCAACCGGCTCGGCCAGCGCGGCCCCACCCGGCACGGCCACGACCTGGACGCCTACGCCCGCCGCTTCGAGGCCTTCGGCTGGCACGCCGTGCAGGTGGACGGCCACGACGTGGACGCCGTCGACCGTGCCTTCGCCGAGGCCACGTCCCGGGTGGGACAGCCCACGGTGGTCCTGGCCCGCACCCGCAAGGGCCGCGGCGTCGCCTCCGTCGAGGACCGCGAGGGCATGCACGGCAAGCCGCTGCCCGACCCCGAGGAGGCCATCGCCGAGCTGGGCGGGACGCGGAACATCCGCCTCCACGTGCAGGAGCCGCCCGCCGCCCGCGCCCTGCACTCCGTCCCCACCGGCGCGCTGGAACTCCCGCGCTACGACCTCGGCGACGAGGTGCCCACCCGTGACGCCTTCGGCGAGGCGCTGGCCGCGCTCGGCTCCGCCCGCGCCGACGTCGTGGCCCTGGACGGCGAGGTCGGCGACTCCACCCGCACCGAGTTCTTCGGCAAGGAACACCCCGACCGCTACTTCGAGTTCTACATCGCGGAGCAGCAACTCGTCGCGGGCGCGGTCGGCATGGCCACCCGCGGCTGGATGCCGTACGCGGCCACGTTCGCCGCGTTCCTCACCCGGGCCCACGACTTCGTCCGCATGGCCGCGATCAGCGGCAGCGGGATCAACCTGGTCGGCTCGCACGCGGGCGTCGCCATCGGCCAGGACGGACCCTCCCAGATGGGCCTGGAGGACCTGGCGATGTTCCGCTCGGTGTACGACTCGACCGTGCTGTACCCCTGCGACGCCAACCAGACCGCCCGGCTCGTCGTCACCATGGCCGGCCTCGAAGGCATCCGCTACCTGCGCACCTCGCGCGGCGCGCACCCGGTGATCTACGGACCGGACGAGGAGTTCCCGGTGGGCGGCGCCAAGGTGCTGCGCTCCTCCGACGCGGACCGGCTGACCGTGGTCGCCGCCGGGGTCACCCTGCACGAGGCGCTGAAGGCCGCCGACGCGCTCGCCGAGGACGGCATCCGCGTCCGGGTCGTGGACCTGTACTCCGTCAAGCCCGTCGACCGGGAGACCCTGCGGCGGGCCGCGGAGGAGACCGGCTGCCTGCTCACCGTCGAGGACCACCACGAGGAGGGCGGCCTCGGCGACGCGGTCGCCGAGGCGTTCGCGGACGGCCGTCCGGTACCTCGCCTGGTCCGGCTCGCCGTGCGGACCATGCCCGGCTCGGCCGCGCCCGACCAGCAGCTGCACGCGGCCGGCATCGACGCCGACGCGATCACGGCGGCGAGCCGGCTGCTCGTCGAGGAGGCGGTCGTGCGATGACCGGCGGCACCGAGCCGGCCGCGGTGCCGGCGGCCCGGCCCGCACCATCGACGGGAGGAGGGACCATGGCAGGACAGACCGGACTCAGATACGTGTACGCCGTCTGCCGCCCCTTCGCCGCGGCCCTGCAGGCCCAGCTCACCGGGGTGGCGGGCGTCCCGCCCGGACTGCTCAGGCACCACGGGCTGATCGCCGTCGTCAGCACGGTCCCGGAGGGCGACTTCGCCGAGGCGCCCCTGCGGGACCACATGGCGGACCGGGACTGGCGGGCCGCGACCGCCCGCGCCCACCAGGGCGTGGTCGACGCGCTCACCACGGTCACCACACCGCTGCCGCTGCCGCCGGGCACGGTCTTCCGGGACGACAGCGCCGTACGGACCATGATGGAGGCCCACGAGGCCGACATCCTGCACGCCCTCGACCGGCTCGACGGCAAGGTCGAGTGGGGCGTCACGCTGTTCGCGGGACCGCCCGGCCCGCGGACCGGGCCGTCGGAGCCGGCGCCCGGCGAGGAGTTCGCCCGCGTCCTGCACGAGCGGCTGCGCCGGCACGCCGACGACTCCCGGCTGCACCCGTCGCCTGCCGGTGCGGGCGGCGAGGCCCCCGGACGGCGCCTGCTCGACGCGGCCTACCTGGTGGCGCGCGCCGACTGCGAGGAGTTCGTGGAACTGGTGGACCGTACGAAGCTGGAGGCGCCGGGCGTGCGCGTGGAACTCAGCGGACCCTGGGCGGCCTACTCGTTCACCGGCGACGTCGTACGCGCCTGAACCCGCGGGCGGGTCGTGGAGACGGCGGCAGGGCCCTCTCCACGGCCCGGTCTCACGTGCGGCAGAGCAGCTCCCCGTGCAGGACGGCGAACCAGCCGTCGTCCTGCGCCGCCCAGGTGCGCCAGGCCTCCGCGACGGCCCGCAGCTGACCGGCGGTCGCGTGGCCGCCCTCGACGGCCCGCTCGGCGTAGGCCGAGGCGACCGTCCGGTCCGCCCACAGCCCGCCCCACCAGGCCCGCTCCTCGGCCGTGCTGTACGTCCAGGTGCCGGAGGTGGCGGTGATGTCGGTGAGCCCCGCGGCCAGCGCCCAGGACTTCAGCCGCCGCCCGGCGTCCGGCTCGCCGCCGTTGGCCCGGGCCACCCGCAGGTACAGCTCCCGCCAGTCGTCCAGCCCTCGCACCTCCGGGTACCAGGTCATCGCCGAGTAGTCCGAGTCCCGTACGGCGATGAAGCCGCCCGGCTTGGTGACCCGGCGCATCTCGCGCAGCGCCCGCACCGGGTCGCCCACGTGCTGGAGCACCTGGTGCGCGTGGACCACGCAGAAGGTGTCGTCCGGATAGTCCAGCGCGTGCACGTCGGCGACCGTGAAGTCCACGTTCGTCAGACCGCGTTCGTCCGCGGTCCTGCGGGCCTGGTCCAGGATGCCCGGCGCGTGGTCGGCGCCGGTGACCCGGCCCTCGGGGACCAGCGCCGCGAGGTCGGCGGTGATCGTGCCCGGCCCGCAGCCGATGTCCAGGATCCGCATGTGGGGCTTGAGCGAACCGAGCAGGTAGGCGGCGGAGTTGGCGGCCGTCCGCCAGGTGTGCGAACGCAGCACCGACTCGTGGTGCCCATGCGTGTACACGGCGGTCTCCTGCGGTTGCGACATGGCTCAGCCCCTTTGCTCCACACCAGGCGGACGGGACCGGCCGGCCCCGCCCCGCGGTGTCCGCAACGCTACGCGCGCATGCCGAATGATGAGACCCGTGTTTTACGATGTGGACTGACAGGTCGTCAGTGCGGCCGGTAGACGGTCAGCGCCGCCGGCAGCTTGTCCACCCGCACCTCGCCCTTCACGTCGACGACCTCACCGTCGTACGCCAGCGGGGTACCGGTCTTGAGGCCGGTGAGCCGCAGCCGGCGCACCCGTACCTCCGCGTGCGCGGGGGACCGGCTCAGCGCGCCCGCGACGGCCGCCGACAGCAGGCGCAGCGCCGGATGCCGTCCGCCGTGCACCACCCGCACGTCCAGCAGCCCGTCCGCCAGGTCGGTACGGCGGCCCGGGGTCACGCCCATCCGGTGGTAGACGCAGTTGCCGACGAACAGCAGCCACAACGGGTGCGACGAGCCGCCGACCTCGACCTCCAGCGGATGCCGGTCGGTGCGCAGCACCCGCACCGCCGCCAGCACCTCGGCGGCCCGGCCGCCGATGCGGTGCGCCCACTGCTCCCGCTCGCGCACCAGCTCCGGATACACGCCGAGACTCAGCGTGTTGAGGAAGATGCCCTCCCGGTCGTCGCTGGTGAAGCGCCCCACGTCCACCCGGACCGCCTCGCCCTCGCGCACCGCGCGGCCAAGGCCCCGGCCGTCCTCCACGCTCAGGTCGTACGCGAAGTGGTTGAGGGTGCCGCCGGGCAGCACCGCGAGCGGCAATCCGTGGTGCAGCGCGGTCCGCGCGGCCACGTTCACGGTGCCGTCGCCGCCGCACACACCGAGCGCCTGCGCCCGCAGCGCCGCCTTCTCCAGCTCGGCGGTCACCTCCTCCGGTTCGCACTCCACCAGCTCGGCCTTCGGCAACTCGTCGCGCAGCGCCCGGACCCGGTCCGAACTGCCCGAAGCACGGTTGGCCACCACCACGAGGCCCTCCCCGTCGGGCAGCGCGGGCGCGTCGGCACGGGGCTTGGGCGGCGGCCCGATCTGCGCCCGCGTCGGCACCAGCCGCCGCACGACGAACGCGGCACCCACGCCCAGGGCCGCGCCCGCCACCACGTCGCTCGGGAAATGGACGCCCGTGTAGACCCGGGACATCGCCACGGAGAACGCCACCGGTGCCACCACCGCGCCCCACCCCGGGGACTCCAGGGCGACCCCGGCCGCGAACGCCGCCGCCGACGCGGCGTGACCGGAGGGGAAGGAGGTCGTGATCGGCTGCCGCTTCAGGTGCCGGACGGCCGGCACCGGGTCCAGGGCGGGGCGGTTCCGGCGCACCGAGCGCTTGCCGATGGTGTTGATGGTCGCGGAGGCGAGGGACAGCGAGGCCAGGCCGCGGACGGCGGCCCGGCGGGCCCGGGGCGTGCGGGACGCCGCCACCGCGGCCGCCGTCGCGAACCACAGCACGCCGTGGTTGGCGCTGCGGCTCAGCCGGGGCAGCACCGGCTCGGCGAACGGCCAGTTCCGCTGGGCCGCCACCTCGAACAGCTTCAGGTCCAGCGAGAGCAGCCGGTCGCGCAGCGCGTGCCGGCCCGGCTTGAGGGCGGTCAGGTCAACATCAGGGCTCATGCGGGTCCGGTTACCCTGAAGTGGCCGTTTCCTGCCGGTCCCCGGTGCGGTCGAGTGAGAGGAACCTCCCGGATGCGCCTGCTCCTCGTACGCCACGGGCAGACCCCGACCAACGTCGACTTCCTGCTCGACACCGGCGTACCGGGTCCCGGGCTGACCGCGCTCGGCGAACAGCAGGCGGCGGCCCTGCCCGCGGCCCTCGCCGACGAGGACATCGAACGCCTCTACGTCTCCACGCTGACCCGCACCCGGCTCACCGCCGCTCCGCTGGCCGCCGCCCGCGGCCTCACCCCGATCGTCCGCGACGGCATCCGCGAGGTCTCCGCCGGCGACCTGGAACTCCTGCCCGGGCACACCGAGCGCGGCCAGGAGTACATGCGGACCGTGTTCGCGTGGGCGGCCGGCGACACCGCGCTGCGCATGCCCGGCGGCGAGACCGGGGCCGAGACGCTGGACCGCTACGACGCGGTGGTCGCCGAGGCCGCGGCGAGCGGGGCCCGGACCGTCGCCCTGATCAGCCACGGCGCCGCGATCCGCCTGTGGACGGCGGCTCGCGCCGACAACGTCGACGTCGCCTACGCCGCCGCCCGACCCCTCGGCAACACCGGCGTCGTCGTCCTGGAGGGCTCACCGGACGACGGCTGGAAGGCGCTGTCCTGGGAGGGCGCGGTGGTGGAGCCGACGGGGGAGAGCGGACCGGCCGGGGAGCCGGTGGACTCGGCGGTGGAGTGACCGCGGTTCCCGCGCCCCTTCGGAGGCGCGGGGAACCGCGCGACCGGCCCCCGCCGGTCCCGCGGCCGAGGACGGCGGGTCGATATCGGTTTGCCCCCGGCCGGGGACTCCGCGCAGAATCCCTGACCATGGGACATCTGGAAGCCGCGCACCTCGAGTACTACCTCCCCGACGGGAGGGCGCTGCTCGGCGATGTCTCCTTCCGGGTCGGCGAGGGCGCGGCCGTCGCCCTCGTGGGACCCAACGGCGCCGGCAAGACCACCCTGCTGCGGCTGATCTCCGGTGAGCTGAAGCCGCACGGCGGCACCGTCACCGTGAGCGGCGGCCTCGGCGTGATGCGCCAGTTCGTCGGCTCCGTACGGGACGAGACCACCGTGCGCGACCTGCTGGTGTCGGTCGCGCCGCCCGGCATCCGGGAGGCCGCGCGGGCCGTGGACCGGGCCGAGCACGGCATCATGACCGTCGACGACGAGGCCGCCCAGCTCCGCTACGCGCAGGCCCTGGCCGACTGGGCCGAGGTGCGCGGCTACGAGCACGAGACGCTCTGGGACATGTGCACGACGGCCGCGCTCGGCATGCCCTACGACAAGGCCCAGTGGCGGCAGGTGCGCACCCTCTCCGGCGGCGAGCAGAAGCGGCTGGTGCTGGAGGCCCTGTTCCGCGGCACCGACGAGGTGCTGCTGCTGGACGAGCCGGACAACTACCTCGACGTGCCCGGCAAGCGCTGGCTGGAGGCGCAGCTGGCGGAGACCCGCAAGACGGTCCTGTTCGTCTCGCACGACCGGGAACTCCTCGCCCGCGCCGCCGAGAAGATCGTCTCCGTGGAACCCTCGCCGACCGGAGCCGACGCCTGGGTGCACGGCGGCGGCTTCGCCACCTATCACGAGGCCCGCCGCGAGCGCTTCGCGCGCTTCGAGGAACTGCGCCGTCGCTGGGACGAGAAGCACGCCCAGCTGAAGAAGCTGGTGCTGAACCTCCGTCAGGCCGCCGCCGTCTCCCACGAGATGGCCTCCCGGTACGCGGCCGCGCAGACCCGGCTGCGCAAGTTCGAGGAGGCCGGCCCGCCGCCGGAGCCGCCGCGGGACCAGGACATCAGGATGCGGCTGCGCGGCGGCCGTACCGGCGTCCGGGCCGTGACCTGCGAGGGACTCGAACTGACCGGCCTGATGAAACCCTTCGACCTGGAGGTCTTCTACGGCGAACGGGTCGCCGTCCTCGGCTCGAACGGCTCCGGCAAGTCGCACTTCCTGCGGCTGCTGGCCGGCGAGGACGTGACCCACACGGGGCTGTGGAAGCTGGGCGCGCGCGTGGTGCCCGGGCACTTCGCCCAGACCCATGCCCACCCCGAGCTGCAGGGCCGCACCCTGCTGGACATCCTGTGGACGGAACACTCCCAGGACCGGGGCGCCGCGATGTCCCGGCTGCGCCGCTACGAGCTGACCCACCAGGCCGAGCAGACCTTCGAGCGGCTCTCCGGCGGCCAGCAGGCCCGGTTCCAGATCCTCCTGCTGGAGCTGCAAGGTGTCACGGCCCTGCTGCTCGACGAGCCGACGGACAACCTCGACCTGGAGTCCGCGGAAGCGCTCCAGGAAGGCCTGGAGGCCTTCGACGGCACGGTCCTCGCCGTCACCCACGACCGCTGGTTCGCCCGCGCCTTCGACCGCTACCTGGTCTTCGGCACCGACGGGCGGGTCCGCGAGACCCCGGAGCCGGTGTGGGACGAGCGCCGGGTGGAGCGCGCCCGCTAGGCCCCCCGCCCTCCAGACAGGCCCGGCGGCCCGGACCTTCGTACAGTGGATGCAGGGATCCGGACCGCCGGGACGGACATGACGAGCGGGGTACCACCATGACCGGAGTCGACCCCAGCCGGCTGGACGACCAGCAGCTCATGAAGGAGCTGGAGACCATCCACCGGACACGCCACGACACCCTGCTGTACGGCTCCAACGACGCGCTGCGCGCCCACAACGAGCGCATGGCCCAGTTGGAGGGGGAGTACCTGCGCCGCAACCCGCGCCGCATCGTCGCCGCCGGCCGCACCCGCGAGGGCGCCCGGGAGCGCGGCTGCGCGGAGGCGGCGACACCGCGCGCCTCCGCGGGCTGAGACGGACCGCCCCGGCCGGGGCCGGGCGCCCGACGGGGCTCAGGCCCCGCCGAGGGTGTCGAGGAACGCTCCGCAGAAGGCCTTCAGGTCGTCCGGCCTGCGACTGGTGACCAGCGTGTTGGGACCGGCCCCGCAGACCTGGACCTGCTCGTCCACCCAGGTGCCGCCCGCGTTGCGGATGTCGGTCCGCAGGCTCGGCCAGGACGTCAGGGTCCGGCCGCGCACGACGTCGGCCTCGATCAGCGTCCACGGCGCGTGGCAGATCGCCGCCACCGGCAGGCCGGCCTCGAAGAAGCCCTTCACGAAGGCCACGGCCTGGTCGTCCGTGCGCAGGAGGTCCGGATTGGCGACCCCGCCGGGCAGCACCAGCGCCCCGAACGCGTCCGCCGAGACGTCGCCGACCACCTCGTCCACGGGAAACGTGTCGGCCTTGTCGAGGTGGTCGAAGCCCTGGACCCGTCCCGGCTCCGTCGACACCAGCACCGGTTCGTGCCCGGCGTCGGCGACGGCCTTCCACGGCTCGGTCAGCTCCACCTGCTCGACGCCCTCGGGCGCGGTCAGAAACGCGATACGCATGACGCTCACTCCTCGCTTCCTCGGTCTTCCAGCCGTGCGCGGCTGACTCCCTGCTGCTTGCTGCTTCTGGAGTGCGGGACGCGTACCCGGTTACGAGGGGCCGACACGCCGGGAACAGCCCGTTCCGTCACCCGAACGGGGTCGGCGTGTCCCGCGAATGGGGGTCGGCCGCGCGCGGCGGTGCGTGCGGCGGGCTGTGATGGCTGCGGGGGCACCAGCCGCGTGTCCCCGCAGCCGCAGTTCCGAGGAGCACCCCATGCGCCGTACCGCCCGCGCCCTGTCCGTCGCCGTCCTCTCGGGTGCCGCGTTCGGCGTCGCCGGCACGGCCGCCGTGGCCGCGTCCGCCGTCCCGCCGAGCCCCGCGTCCACCGTCTCCCTGACCTGCGTGCCCGGCGCCGCGGACTGCCCGGCCGGGGCCGGGGCCGGGGCCGGGGCCGGGGGCGTGGCCGGGCCGGTCCGGGAGGGCGACGGCGTGGTCCTGCCGGGGGACGACGGCACCATCCCCCGAGGCGACGACGGGACCACCGTCCCGCGCGGCGAGGACGCCACCGGTCCCTACGGCGAGGGCGGCACGGGCGCGCGGGGTGACGACGGCGGCGGAGCGGCCGCCCGGGGCGACGCGGGCACCGGCGGCCGGGGCGACACCCATGCCGGCGGCCGGGGAGACGACACCACGGGCGGCCGGGGTGACGACGGCACGGGCGGGCGGGGTGACGACGGCACGGGCGGGCGGGGTGAGGTCGGGGGCCGCGGGGACTCCGGCGGCCGCGACTGCGGCTCCTCCCACTCCTACGGATCCACCGGTTCCGGCGCCACCGGCTACTCCGGCCCCTGCGCCGACGCCCCGCCGACCGTGGAACACGGCGTGGAGGCCGGCGAGGGCGGCACCTTCACGGACTCGGTTCCCGCGCTGGCCGCGGGCGCCGTACTGATCGCGGCCGCCTGCGGCGGCGCGCTCTACCGGCTGTCCGGCGGAAGGCCGCGCGCGGGCGGATGAACCCGCGGGCGGACACGCGCCGGTGGGACGCGCGAACCGGTGGGACGCGCGAACCGGCGGGACGAGCGCCCGGGCGGAAGAGACCGCCGCCCGCGGGTACTCCCCGGCGACCACCCGGCCACCGGACCCGGCACCCGGCGAGGAGCACGGCCAGGACCGGACGGCACACGGCACCACGGACTGCGCGGAGGCGCACATGCGGCGGACGGATCCCGAGGGCCAGGGGCCGGTCCGGGACACGCCCGCGCGGGGCCACGGACCCGTCCGCTACGGGCCGCCGCTGCCCGACGACGGACTGCCCGTCCTGCCCGCCCTCTCCGCCGCGCTGGCCGCCGCCGCCGACCGGGGCGCGGAGGAGCCGGTCGGCGGCGGTCCCGCGCTGCTGGACGCGGCCCGCGGCTACTGGGAGCGGCGCGGGCTGACCACCGCGCCGGGCCTGGCCGCCGCCGGACCCGGCGCCCCCGCCCTGCTGCTGGCGCTCACCGCCGCACGCGGCGGCGACGTCCTGGTGCCACGTCCCTGCGCCGCCTGGTGGGCGCCGTACGCCCGGCTCCTTGGACGGCCCGTCTTCCACGTGCCGACACCGGCCGAGTCCGGGGGCGTCCCCGACCCGTACGCGCTGCTGGAGACCGTCCGCCGGGTGCGGGACGAGGGCGGCGACCCCCGGCTCCTGGTGCTCTCCGTCGCCGACGACCCGACCGCGACCGTCGCTCCGCCCGAGCTGCTGCACGCGACCGTCGAGGCGGCCACCGGCGAGGGACTCCACCTGGTCAGCGACGAGACCTGGCGGGACACCCTGCACGCCCCGCACGCCACCGTGCTGCTCAGCCCCGCCGAGATGGTCCCGGACCGGGTCACCGTCGTCACCGATCTCGCCGGCGCCCTGCTGCCGGCCGGCTGGACCGCCGCCGTCGCCCGGTTCCCCGCGGGCGAGGCCGGAACGGCCCTGCACGCGCGCGTGCTCGACGTCCTCACCGCGCTCGGCGCCCGCCTCGCCGGACCGGTCGCCGCCGCGGCCGCCCACGCGCTCGACGAGCCCGAACCGGTCACCGCCCACCGGGAGGCCGTCGTACGCCTGCACGCGCGCGTGGCCGCCGCCCTGCACAGCGCTGTCGTCGACGGCGGCGGACTGGCCCGGCCCCCGCAGGCCGGCCGGCACCTGTACGCCGACCTGGAACCCCTGCGGGGACCGCTCGGCGCCCAGGGGGTCGGCGACGCACAGGAGTTGGAGGACTTCCTCACCACCAGGCTCGGCATGCCCGCACCCGGCGGCCACCGGTTCGGCGACGACCTCCAGGCGCTGCGCGTCCGGCTCGCCACCGGGCCGCTGCTCGGCGGCAGCGACGCGGAACGGCTGGAATGCCTCACGTCACCCGCGCCGTTGGAACTGCCACACGTGCAACGCGCGTTGATGTCCTTGAGGTCGGTACTCGACGATCTCCGCGACGACGCTCAGCGATGGGAGCCTCCTCGATGACGCAGCAGACGCATGAGACAGGGTCCGCCACGACGACTGTCCCCGCCACGACCGCCTCCGCGGCCACCGTCACCACGCCCGCCACCACGGCCCGCGGCGACACGGCCACCGCCCCGGCCCCCGGCACGCCTGACGTCCCGCCGCTCGCCGAACCCCGTCCGCTGGGCGAACTCCGGTTCTGGCCGCGGACCTTCCACGACCGGCTGACCGCACCGCTGCCCGGCCTCAAGGCCATGGCCCGCTTCGCCCGCGAAGGCTCCGTCCGCCCCGGGCGCGACGGCCTCGCCGACATCCCCCGGCTGCCCTACGAGCCGGGCCCGCTGCCCCGCACCGACACCGGCACGGTCGCCGTCACCTGGGCGGGACACGCCAGTTGGATCGTCCGGATCGGCGGCCTGACCGTCCTCACCGACCCCGTCTGGTCCCGCCGCATCATCGGCACCCCGGCCCGGGTCACCCCGGTCGGGGTGGCCTGGGAGACCCTGCCGCGGGTCGACGCGGTCGTCATCAGCCACAACCACTACGACCACCTGGACGCCCCCACCCTGCGCCGCCTGCCGCGCGACACGCCGGTGTTCGTACCGGCCGGGCTGGGCCGCTGGTTCCGGCGCCGCCGCTTCACGACCGTCACCGAGCTGGACTGGTGGGAGGCGGCCGAACTGTCCGGCGTCCGCTTCGACTTCGTCCCCGCCCACCACTGGTCCAAGCGCAGCCTCATCGACACCTGCCACAGCCTCTGGGGCGGCTGGGTCCTCACCGCCGCCGACGGGCAGCGCGTCTACTTCGCCGGTGACACGGGGTACGGCCACTGGTTCTCCCGCATCGGCGGCCGCTACCCCGGCATCGACCTCGCCCTGATGCCCATCGGCGCCTACGACCCCCGCTGGTGGCTCAGCGACGTCCACCTCGATCCGGAGGAGGCGGTACGGGCGACGCGGGACGTGGGGGCGAGGCGGATGGCCCCGATGCACTGGGGCACGTTCGTCCTGTCCGCGGAACCGGTACTGGAGCCGTTGACGCGGGTGCGGGCCGCCTGGCAGAAGGCGGGCCTGGACCGCGAGGACCTGTGGGACCTGCCGGTGGGCGCGTCGAGAGCCCTTCACCCCGTCGCATCCGGCCGCCCGTCCTGACGCCCGCCCGGCGGGGAGAGCGAACCCGCACCATGCACCGGGCCGCACCACGGCGCCGCGCACCGCGACCTCGGGTTCCGTGCGCGGTGGCCCGGACCGGGTGGGCTCGTGCGCTCACGGGCCCGGCCTCGGTCCCGGACTCCGCGGGCCCTGGGCCCGTTGGCCTCGCGCTCGGTGGCTCCGCGCCCTGAACCCGGGCCAGGTGGCCGCCGCGCCCCTGAACCCGCGTTCGCCTGCCCCGGACTCCATGGCCCCGGGCCCTGGGACCCGGGCCGGGCTGCCCCGGACGTCATGGCCCCGCGCCCGGCGGCCCCGCTCCGCTCCGTACCGTCACGCCGTGGAGCGGGCCCGGCGCCACAGTGCCGGGCCCACGCTGATCAGTACCGTCAGCGCGACCGCGAGGACCACGCCCTCCCACGGTTCCGGGAACAGGGAGCCGCCGAGGATACCGATCAGCTGGTAGGTCGCGGCCCACGCCACGCAGGCCGGCGCGTTGCCCCGCGCGAAGCTCCGGAACGGCCACTCCGCCAGCAGGCACGCCAGCATCACCGGTATCCGCCCGGCCGGCACCAGCCGCGACAGCACCAGCACCGTCACCCCGTGCGCGGCCAGCTTCTCCTGCGCCTGCTCCAGCCGGTCCTCCGGCGCCCGCGACCGGATCGCCGCCAGCCACCGCGACCCGTTCTTCGACCGCATCCCGCGCCGCCCCAGCCAGTACAGCGCCGCGTCCCCGAGGAAGGCCGCCAGCGACGCCGTCACCAGCACCAGCGCCAGTGCGAACGGCGCCGTCTGGTGGAAGGCCACCACCGCCGCCGAGCTGACCAGCGCCCCCGTCGGCACCACCGGCACCAGCGCCCCGACCAGCACCAGCAGGAACAGCGTCGGATAGCCGATGGCCTGCTGCGCGGACTCGGTCGACGAGGGCGACGAGGTGGCCGTCGCGGCACCGGCGGCGGCCATCACCGTCAGCAGTCTCATCGCGCGACCTCCAGCCGCACACCCTCCCCGTGACCGAGCCTGTGCACCGACACCCCCGGCGCGTACTCCGCCGCCAGGCGCACGAACTCGTCGCCCGGCGCGTGGAACTCGTGCGGGCGCACCCCGTCCATGCCGATCGGCCAGTACGTCCCGTAGTGCACCGGCACCGCGCTGCGCGGCTCCAGCAGGGCCAGCGCCCGCGCCGCCCGTCCGGCGTCCAGGTGTCCCTCGCCGAGGTGCGGCCCCCAGCCGCCGACCGGCAGCAGGGCCACGTCCACCGGCCCGACCGCCGCGGCCATCTCGTCGAACAGCCCGGTGTCCCCGGCGAAGTACGTCCGCGCCGCGCCCTCCACGACGTATCCGAGCGCGGGGGAGCGGTGCGGGCCGACCGGCAGCCGGCGCCCGTCGTGACGTGCGGGCACGACCCGGACGACCAGCGGGCCGACGGGTATCTCGTCGCCGACGCCGACCTCGGTGATCCGCAGCTGCCGCAGCCGGCGGAGCGCGGGTACCGCGCGTGGTGCGCCCCGTGGCACCAGCAGGCGCGTGCCCGGCGCGAGCCCGGCGAGCGAGGGCACGTGCAGGTGGTCGGCGTGCAGGTGGGAGACGAGCACGAGGTCGGCGCGACGGGCCGCGGCCGGCGGCGGGGCGCCCCGGCGGCGCCGCAGGTGCGCGAGCCGGCGCGCGAACAGAGGATCGGTGAGCAGTCGTACGCCCGAATCCTCGATCGTGCAGGTGGCGTGGCCCCACCAGGTGATCTCCACCGGCACCTCTTTGCCTCCTTCGCGCGACTCCCCGAAGCCTACGTGCAGGAGTAGGGTCGGCGGCGAAACCCGGAGGTGAGGGGGGACGCCATGGGACAGGCGCGGGGTGCCTACGGCGGGCTCGCGCCCGTGCGGGTGACCGCCATCGCGAGTCTGACGCCCCTGGAGGAGCTGGAGATCGACCCGTTCCTGGTCGACTCCCGCAGCCAGCACGCCATGTGCGCGCGCTGGGCGGTGGAGCACGGATACGTCATCGCCCGCGAGTTGCTGGTCCGCGGGCTGCGGCACGACCACAGCGCCCTGTGGGCGGGCGTCCGGCCGGGCCTCGACGTCTTCGTCGCACCGAGCAGACGCGTCCTGGAGAGCGCGCTGTCCTCGGTCGATGACTTCACCGCGGAGTGCGCGCGGCGCGGCGTGCGCGTGGAGACGGTGGGACGGGCCGAGCCCTGCTACGACGCCCAGATGAAGGCACGGGTCCACCGCAGGCTGTCCATGCCGACGGCGGGGTACGACGGCAGGTGAGCCCGCTCGCGTCCACGGCCGTGTGACAGTGTGGGCGCCGGCAGACCCGCGGCGGACGCGGGTCGCGGACGTGAGGTCGGTGGGGCGTGCGGTGGCGGCGGGTCGTCAGTCAGATCGGGCGGAGCGTCGCGGTGTGGGCGGTGTCCACCGTGACCATGCTGGTCCTCGCCGGGATCCTGCCCGACTTCCGGCTCCAGTCCGCCGACGGTGACAGCGCCACCCGTATAGCGGTGACCGCGGCGCTCGGCGCCGGCGTCTTCGGACTGCTGTCGGCCGTCGTGTGGCCCTTTCTGGTACGGCTCCTGCTGCTGGTGCCCGCCCTCGTCCTCGGCCTGCTGGTCTTCTTCCTCAACGGCTCCCTGCTGCTGCTCGCCCTGCGGGTCAACCCGTCAGGGCAGAGCGAGGCCGCCCCGGAGACCGCCGTGATCGTGGCCGCGGTGATGTCCGCTGTCGCCTCCGCGACCGGCGGTGCGCTCGCCGTCCGCGACGACGACGCCTACCGGCGCCGGCTGTCCCGCCTGGCCACCCGCCGCCGCGGCTCCCGGCCGCCGTGCCCGGACACCCCCGGCACCGTCTTCCTCCAGCTCGACGGCGTCGGCCACGACGTCCTCACCGCCGCCGTCGCCAGGGGGCTGATGCCGACGGTGGCGGCCTGGCTGGGCTCCACCCACCGGCTCACCCCGTGGCGCACCGACTGGTCCAGCCAGACCGGCGCCAGCCAGCTGGGCATCCTGCACGGCTCCACCTTCGACGTCCCCGCCTTCCGCTGGTACGAGAAGGACAGCCGGGAGGTGATGGTCTGCAACCGGCCGACCAGCGCCGCAGAACTCCAGCGCCGCGCCGTCGAACGCACCGCCGACGGGGGACTGCTCACCCTGGACGGGGCCAGCCGCGGCAACCTCTTCAGCGGCGGCGCCGACGAGCAGGCCCTCGTGCTGTCCATAGCGGCCCGGCGTCGCGGCCGGGAGAACCGTTCCCGCGCCGGGTACTTCGCCTACTTCTCCGACCCGGCCAACGCGGTCCGCACCGCGCTCTCCTTCTTCGCCGACGCCGGCCGCGAGATCGGCCAGTCGGTCACGGCCCGGATGCGCAAGCAGCGGCCCCGCGTCGGACGCGGCGGCCTCTACCCCCTCGTCCGCGCCTTCGCCACCGTCGTCGAACGCGACGTGGTCGTCGCCGCGGTCATGGGCGACCTGCTCGCCGGCCGCTCCGCCGTCTACGCCGACCTCGTCGCCTACGACGAGGTCGCCCACCACTCGGGCCCGCACAGCCGCGACGCCGACAAGGTGCTGCAGCGCCTGGACCGGTCCCTCGCCCTGATCGAGAAGGTCGCCGAGCACGCCCCGCGGCAGTACCGCGTCGTGGTCCTCTCCGACCACGGGCAGAGCCCCGGCGAGACGTTCCGGACCCGGTACGGCCTGACTCTCGGCGACCTGGTCCGGGCCGGCTGCGGGCTGCACGTCCCGCGCCGGGCCGAGCGCACCCACAGCGGCACCGAGGCGCGGGCCGCCGTCCGCGCGGCGCTGCGCAGGCCCGTCGAGGAGGGCGGCGAGAAGCACCGGCCGGCCCCGGGCTCGGAACCGGTGGTGCTCGCCTCCGGCAACCTCGGCCTGGTCTCCTTCCCCGACGTGCCGCACCGCATGACCAAGGAGGAGATCGACGCCCGGTACCCGGCGCTGCTCACCACCCTGGCCAACCATCCCGGCATCGGGTTCCTGCTGGTGCGCAGCGAGGAGCACGGCGGGGTGCTGCTCGGCGCGTACGGAGCGGAGATTCCGCTGGACCGGCTCGACGGCGGCACCGGTCCGCTCGCCGTGTTCGGACCGGGCGCCGCGGACGCCGTCCGCCGGACCCACTCCTTCCCGCACACCGCCGACGTCATGGTGAACTCCTGGTACGACCCGGAGTCCGGTGAGGTGCTCGCCTTCGAGGAGCAGATCGGCTCGCACGGCGGACTCGGCGGCGCCCAGGGCAGGCCGTTCCTGCTGTCGCCGCTGGACGTCTCCGCGCCGGTCGCGGAGGGGGAGGAACTCGTGGGCGCCGAGGCGGTGCACGGGGTGCTGCGGCGGTGGCTGCTGGAGACGGACGGACCGCAGGTGCCGGTGGCCGCCGGCGAGGAGACGGCGGCCTAGTCCGTCCGGCACGAGCCGGCGGGGATCGTTCGCGCCCACGCGGCGCGGTCGCACGGCCCCCGGCCCCCGGTGCGGCGCTTCGGACCGGCCCCGGATAAATCGGCTGCGCCCGGCCCGGCCCCGGCTCACACTGTTCGGGTCGCGAACCTCTCGAACACCTCCCAAGGAGACGCCTCTTGCAGGCCACCGTCGCCGTCACGCCCTCCCGGGTCCCCGAACTCCTCCTCGGCCTCGCCACCGTCCGGCCCGTGTTCCTGTGGGGCGCGCCCGGCATCGGCAAGTCCTCACTGGTGCGGGAGTTCGCCGAGTCGCTGGGGCTGGAATGCGTGAGCCTGCTCGGCACACAGCTGGCGCCCGAGGACCTGATCGGCGTTCCGCAGATCCGCGACGGACGGTCCGTCTTCTGCCCGCCCGAGGCGATCGCCAGGGACGAGCCTTACTGCCTCTTCCTCGACGAACTGAACGCGGCCACGCCCGACGTGCAGAAGGCGTTCTACTCGCTGATCCTGGACCGCCGCATCGGCAGCTACGAACTGCCGAAGGGGTCGATCGTCATCGGCGCCGGCAACCGGGCCACCGACAACGCCCTCGCCCGGCCGCTCGCCTCCGCGCTCGTCAACCGGCTGGCCCACGTCCACCTGGAGGCCTCCGCCCACGACTGGCTCGCCTGGGCCGCGGCCAACGGCATCCACCCGTGGATCCTGGACCACCTCACCGACCGGACCGACCACCTGTGGTCCAGGCCGCCGAAGACCGAGGAGCCGTTCTCCACCCCGCGCTCCTGGCACATCCTCTCCGACGCGCTGCACTCCTTCGGCCGCGACCTCGACGAGGGGACCCTGAAGGTCCTCGCGCACGGCACGCTCACCCCGGCCCACGCGACCGCCTTCTGCGGATACGTCAAGATCGTGCGCAGCCGGTTCGGGATCGAGGCGATCCTGCGGGGCGACGCCGGCTGGCCGCACCGGATCGAGGACCGCGACCTGCTCTACTACCTCGCCGAGTCGTTCCGCGGACGGCTGGTCAAGGAACTGCCCGCCGCCAAGGAGCACATGTCGGCGAACGGCCGGCAGACCGCGTACCGCGCCAAGTCGCTGCTCGTGCAGCTCGCGGAGATCTCCGTCGAGGTCGCCCAGACCGTCATCGCCTCCGACGCCGACGGCAACCCCGTGCTGCCCTCGTGGTTCCTGATCGAGGCCGCCCGGGACATGCCCCGGCTCGTGGAGGCCCGGCGGTGAGTGCCGGCGGCCGCAGGGGACACAAGAAGGAACAGAAGAAGGACCCGGCCGCGGAGAACTTCGCGGCCGGCGTCGACCTGCTGCGCACCAACCCGGCCCTGCGCGCCGTCGAGTTCACCCTCTGCCGGCACGAGAACTGCGAACTGGCGCCCCGCGAGGGCCTGGTACGGGCCGACTCCAACGGCGTGCTGCACGCCCACGCCACCCGGCGCGCCGAACCGGCCGAGTGGGCCTGGGCGCTGGCCCACTGCACGATCCACCTCGGCTTCGGACACCTGCCGGCCGCCACCGGACCGCGCACCGAACCCGACCGCTTCGACCTCGCCGCCCGCTGTACCGTCGTCAACCGCTTCCTGGCGACCTTTCCGGTCGGCGAGGCACCGGAGCACCTGCCCGCCTCCTACCCGGAGGGCGACGAGGACCGGCTGGCCGCCGGCTGGCGGCGCGCCGGCGCTGTCCCGGCGGCCTACGAGCGCGGCGGCACCAACGGCGGCGAGCCCGACCAGCTGCTGCTGTCCTGGAACCGGTGGGCCGGCCAAGTCCCCGACTGGCAGGTGGGGTTCGCACACGCGCTGACCCGGACCATGTCCCGGGCGATGGACCTGGCCGGGGGCCGCCGCACCTCCATGACCGGGCCGCCGACCCCGCTGCGCCCCTGGGAGAAGGCGCTGAGCTGGTTCGTGTCCTCCTTCCCGCTGCTCGGCGGCATCGCGGCCGGCGTCAGGCTGGTCGCCGACGCCGAACTGGCCCGCGCCCACGACATCGCGATCGCCGCCGTCGACCCCGAGGCCGGCGAGATCTACGTCAACCCGCTGCGCACCCTGGACGACGAGGAGTGGCGGTTCGTCCTCGCCCACGAGATGCTGCACGCCGCCCTGCGCCACGGCGACCGGGCCGGCGGCCGCGACCCGTACCTCTTCAACGTGGCCTGCGACTACGTCGTCAACGGCTGGCTGGTCGAGATGCGGGTGGGCACCATGCCCGAAGGGCTGCTGCACGACCCGGAGCTGAAGGACCTCTCTGCGGAGGAGGTGTACGACCGGATCACCGCCGACCTGCGCAGGCTCCGGCGCCTGGCCACGCTGCGCGGCAAGGGACGCGGCGACGTGCTGGGCGCGCCGATCGGGCCGCCCGGCGCCCGCGTCGACCTCGACGAGTTCTACCGCCGGGGCCTCGGCCAGGGCCTTGAGCTGCACCGGGCGCAGGGCCGCGGACACCTGCCCGGCGGCCTCGTCGAGGAGATCCGCGCGCTGAGCCATCCGCCGCTGCCCTGGGACGCGCGACTGGCCCGCTGGTTCGACGAGTTCGTGCCCCGGCCCGAGGCGGTGCGGTCCTACGCCCGGCCCTCCCGCCGCCAGTCGTCCACCCCGGACATTCCGCGCGCCGGCCGCTACCACCCGCCCGAGGAGGTGGCCCGTTGCACTTTCGGCGTGGTCCTGGACACCTCCGGTTCCATGGACCGCACCCTGCTCGGCAAGGCACTCGGCGCGATCGCCTCCTATGCCGAGGCCCGTGACGTGCCGGCGGCCCGCGTGGTGTTCTGCGACGCCGCCCCGCACGACGCGGGCTACCTGCCGACGACCGAGATCGCCGGCCGGGTGCGGGTGCGGGGGCGCGGCGGTACCGTCCTGCAGCCCGGCATCGACCTGCTACAGCGCGCGGACGACTTCCCGGCGTCCGCTCCGGTCCTGGTCATCACCGACGGCTGGTGCGACGTGCTGCGGGTGCGGCGCGAACACGCCTACCTCGTGCCCGACGGCCGTCGCCTGCCGTTCACTCCCCGTGGGCCGGTCTTCCGCGTGCGCTGAGTGCGGATGTGATCGGATGGGGGCGAGCGAAACCGGTTCTTCGCCTTCGTACGCCGAAAGGAACAATCGTGGCCACCACGCGCACCGCACACACCGTCTGGGAAGGCAACCTTCTTGAGGGCAACGGCGTCATCGCCTTCGACTCCTCCGGTATCGGCGAGCAGCCGGTCACGTGGGCCTCGCGTTCCCAGGAGGCGAACGGCAAGACCAGCCCCGAGGAGCTGATCGCGGCCGCCCACTCCAGCTGCTTCTCCATGGCCCTCTCGCACGCCCTGGCCGGGGCCGGCACCCCGCCCACCCGCCTGCAGACCTCCGCCAACGTCGGCTTCCAGCCGGGCGAGGGCATCACCGGGATCCAGCTGACCGTCGTCGGCGAGGTCCCCGGTCTCGACGAGGCCGGCTTCAAGGCCGCCGCCGAGGAGGCCAAGAAGAACTGCCCGGTGAGCCAGGCCCTGGCCGGTACCACCATCACCCTGGACGCGAAGCTCGCCTGAGCCCCGCCCGCCTCGGCCGCCGCGTTCCCGTCCCGGGGGCGCGGCGTCGCCGTTCCCGGCCGCACCCGCACGGCCCCCGGTCGTCGACGGCGAGCGGGAGGACGCTCACGGTCGGGTGCCGGTGGGCGCGGCCGGCACGGCCGTGCACACCGCGGTCAGCACGCTCGCGTAGGGGGTGCCGAAGTCGGCCAGTCCGCGTCGCAGGTGGGCGAGGCAGTCACGGTGCTCGGTGAGCAGGTCCGTGTTGCCGGTGCGGGCCGTGAACTCCAGGACGGCGGGCAGGAAGTCCGGCAGCTCGTCGCCGGTGAACTCCATGCCGTACGCCTGGTAGACCTCCTTGAAGCGGACCAGGGACATGCCCCGGCGCCGGGCGCCGGCGTCCTGCCACCGGCTGAGGTAGAGGCTGCGCCGGTTCTCGCAGTCGAAGACCTGCTCGTAGTGCGCGGCCAGCTCCCGGGGCGGGGTCGCCGCCGCGTGGTCGGTGAACTCCCGCAGCCGCGGCGCGGCTTGACGCAGCAGCGGCAGCCGGGCGACGAAGTCGTCGCCCGGGTAGGTGAGGCAGAGCGCCGCCGCCTGGTAGAACACCGCGTCCGTGGACATCGAGTCTCCTTCGCCTCTTACGGGGTGCCGGCGGTCCGCCGTACGCGCGGCAGGCGGACGTCCTCCGCCGGCACCAGGGGGGAGCGGTTGCCGGGGCGCGGGAGCCGGGCGGCACCGAGCGGCGCCGCACCGGGATCCCCGGGAGGTGTCTGCGTGTCGGTCACCTGAGCTCCCTTGCTCACCCGTCGCTCCGACGCTAGGGGCGGGCGGCGGACGGCACCTGCTCAGAGGATCCGAACGGGTCATCCGTCCAGGACATCCGGACGTGTCGCGGACCGGTGCACCCGAACGGCCCAGTCCGGCCCGGCGCGGGCCTCACAGGCCGTCGCGGTACTCCCGCAGCAGCTCCTCGGTGCGCTGCGCCGACGCGGCCCGGGCCGTCATGTGGTCCAGCACCTCCAGGTGGGCGCCGACCTCGTCGCGGGAGTCCAGGTACAGGGCGCCGGTCAGGTACTCGGTGAAGACCATGTCGGGCAGCTCGGGCTCGGCGAACCGGAACAGCGTGAAGGGCGCGTACGTCCCCGGGTGCGGGCCGCTCGCGAACTCGGCGATCTGGAGCGTGACCCTGTCCCGCCGGGAGTACACGAGAAGCTTGTCGACCTGGTCGCGCATCACCTCGTCGTGGACGCCGACCGGGCGCCGCAGCACCGTCTCGTCCATGATCACCCACAGGTGGGGCGGATCGTCCTGCTCCAGCAGGCGCTGCCGGGTCAGCCGCAGCGACACGTGCCGCTCCACGGCCGACGGATCGCTGTGGCCTATCGTCCCGGCCTCCAGCACGGCCCGCGCGTACGCCTCGGTCTGCAACAGGCCGGGGAAGAAGTGCGGTTCGTAGGAGCGGACCACCCGGGCCGCGCCCTCCAGGCTCACGTACAGGCTGAACCAGTCCGGCAGCACGTCGTGGAACCGCTGCCACCAGCCCGGCTGGTTGGCCTCCTCGGCCAGCCGCACGAACGCCGCGTGCTCCTCCTCGGGCACCCCGTACGTCTCCAGCAGCACCTGGACGTACGGGATCTTCAGCGCGACCTCGGCCATCTCCATCCGCCGTACGGTCGCCTGCGCGACCCGCAGCACCCGTGCCGCCTCGTCACGGCCGAGGCCGGAGGCCTCCCGGAGCTCCTGCAGCCGTTTGCCGAGCACGACCTGCCCGACGGTGGGCGCAGCACGCCGCTCACTCACGCCACGCCTCCCCTACGCGCACAAGTACGGGGAGCAGTGTGTCACGCGATGCCGCCTCGCACACCTGGTCGAGGCAACCTCTCACGTCAACTTGTGAGTGAGCGCAGGTACTTGGCCGTCGCCGGGGTCCGCGGGCGGGAACGTCTCGACGGCCGGCTCGGCGACCGTCACGTCCACCGGCGTGTTGAACGTCGAGACGGACGACACGAACGACAGCGCCCGGCCCTCGTGCTCGATCCGCAGCGGCAGCGCGCACCAGGCCGGGCCGTGCCGGCGGGCCGACGCCCGTCCCGTCGGCGGCGGGCGGTGGGACGGCGGGGCGGGACGACACAGCGGTCGTGCGGACGACCGTGACCGAGGAACCGCGTGGGTGACGGAGCGCGGAGCCCGGCCGTGGCAGGCTGAACCCCAGCCCGCCTCCGGGCAACCGAGGGAAGGAAGCCGCACCATGGCCGTCGAACCGCTGGCGCAGCAGGAGATCGAGAACCGGCTGGCCGAGCTGCCGGGCTGGTCGCTGGAGGGCGACCTGCTGGCCCGCGGCTACCGCCTCGACTCGCACTTCGCCGCCGCCGCGTTCGTCGTGCACATCGCCCGCATCCAGGACGAGCTCGACCACCACGCCGACGTCACCCTCGGCTACCACACGGTCACCCTCACCGTGAACACCCACAGCGTGGGCGGCGCCGTCACCGCCCTGGACTTCGAACTCGCCCACAGGGTGGAGGACATCGCGCCGGGCCACGGCGCACACTGAGCCGTGTGCTCGACTACGACAAGGAAGCCGGCGCCTACGACGAGTCGCGCGGCGGCGAGGCGCGCGCCGAAGCGGCCGCCGACGCCGTCCTCGGTCTGATCCCCGGCCGCCCGGACACTCCGGGCCGGCTCCTCGACCTCGCCTGCGGCACCGGCATCGTCACCCGGCGCCTGGCCACCGCCCGGCCCGCGCTCCGGGTCACCGGGGCGGACCGCGCGCACGGCATGGCGCGGCTGGCGGCGGCCCGGCTGCCGGGTGCGGTGCTGCTGGCCGACAGCCGCCGACTCCCTTTCCCGGACGGCACGTTCGACGCGGTGACCACCGTCTGGCTGCTCCATCTCCTCGCCGGGGCCGACGAGGTCCGCGCGGTGGTCGCCGAGTGCGCGCGGGTACTGCGGCCCGGCGGGGTGTACGTGACCACCGTGGACAAGGCGGCCGCCCACGACGTCGGCAGCGACGTCGACGCGGTCCTCGCGTCACGGCCGCGCCGCCCGGCCGTGGACGCGGCGGCCGAGGTCACCGCGCACGCGACGGCCGGCGGACTGACGCCCGCGGGACGGGCGGCCTTCCGCGGCCACGGCCAGGGCCGTTCGCCCCGCTCCACCGTCGCCGACCTGCGGCGCGGCTGGTTCACGGTGCTCCGGCCCGACGATCCGCGCGTCGAGGAGTTCGCCGCACGGCTCGCGGCCCTGCCCGACCAGGACCGCCGCCGCCCCGATCCCCGCTTCGGCGTACGGGCGTTCAGGAAGCCGCCGGCCGCCTGAAGCCCGCCGCCGCGGCGCCCGCCGGTCCGGCGGGAAGGGCGCCCCGGTCCCGGTACTCCGGGCCCGGCCCCGGCGGACCGCGCGTACCACCGGCACGTCGGCCGGGGCGGCACCGCGGCCCGGCGGCCTTGCCGTCCGTGACCGGTCTTTTGCCGCGACGGCAACAGGACTGGCCTTCGGGCGGTGTGCCGGAGCAGGCTGGCGGCATCCGGACGAGAGGCCGCTGCCATGGCGCACGATGACCACCACCAGCACGACGACACCCACGCCCACGCCCACACCGACGTCGACTGGGCCGAGCTGGCCGCGCACCTGGAGTCGCAGGCGGAGCTGTTCGCCCCGCTCTACGAGAACGCCCTGGGCTGGCTCGGCAGGGTCGCCGAGCCGGGGCTGATCGTCGACGCGGGCAGCGGTCCCGGTGTGGTGTCGTGCCTGTTCGCGCAGGCGTTCCCGGGTGCCCGGGTGGTGGCCGTGGACAGCAGCGAACCGCTCCTGGACCGGGCCGCGGCCCGCGCCGAGCGGCTCGGCGTGGCGGACCGCTTCGGTGTCCTCGCCGGTGACCTCCCCGGTGTGCTGGACCAGCTGGACTACCCGGCGGACCTGCTGTGGGCCGGGCACAGCCTGCACCACCTCGGCGACCAGCGGGCCGCGCTCACCGCCTTCGGCGAGCGGCTGGCCCCCGGCGGCACCCTGGCCGTCCTCGAAGGCGGCCTGCCCAGCCGTTTCCTGCCCCGTGACGTCGGCATCGGCCGGCCCGGCCTCCAGGCCCGGATGGACGCGCTCCAGGAGGAGTGGTTCGCGCGGATGCGCACCGACCTGCCCGGAGCCGTCGCGGAGACCGAGGACTGGCCCGCCCTGCTCGGCTCCGCCGGGCTCAGGTACACCGGCAGCCGCAGCTTCCTCGTCGACCTGCCCGCTCCGGCCTCCGACAGGGCCCGCGCCTATGTGAGCGAGATCCTCTCCCGGCTGCGGGACACCGTCGGCGAGGGCCTGGACGCCGAGGACCGCGGCACCCTGGACCGGCTCCTGGACCCGGCCGATCCGGCGAGCGTGCACCGCAGGCCCGACGTGTTCGTCCTCGGCGCCCGGACGGTGCACACGGCGGTGCGGCCCGCGTAGCGCGGGTCCGGCGGCTGCCGGTGCGGTGGTTGACATCGAGAGCGCTCCAAGTGATGGACTGCGGGCCTCGTCCAGTCACAGGGGGAAACATCATGAACGACACTCCGGTCGCGCTCATCACCGGCGGCGGCAGCGGTATCGGCGCCGCCGTCGCACGGCAACTGCTGGCCGCCGGGCACCGGGTGGCCGTCACCGGCCGGGGCGCCGCGCGGCTGCGCGCCTTCGCCGGTGAACTCGGCGATCCGGAGGGCCTGCTGACCCTCGCCGGGAACGCCGCCGAGTACGCCGACGTGCGGGCGGCGGTCGAGGCCACGCTCAAGACGTTCGGCCGGCTGGACACCGTCGTCGCCAACGCCGGGTCCGCCACCCACGACACCGTCGCCGAGGGCGATCCGGCGGGGTGGGCGGAGATGGTCCTCACCAACGTCCTCGGCCCGGCCCTGCTGATCAGGGCCTCCGTCGACGCCCTGAAGGAGAGCCGGGGGCGGATCGTCCTGGTCGGCAGCGTCGCCGGGTTCGTCAACACGCCCGGCAACCTGTACGGCGCCACCAAGTGGGCGGTCACCGGGCTCGCGGAGAACACCCGCCGTCAGGTCACCGAGTTCGGCATCGGCGTCACGCTGGTCGCGCCGGGCCGGGTGGAGACCCCGTTCTGGGACGGCAACGGCAGCCTGCCGCCCGGCCTGCTGCTGACCGCCGACCAGCTCGCCGACTCGGTGGTGTGGGCGATCCGGCAGCCGGCCGGCGTGGACGTCAACACCCTCGTGGTGCGCCCGCTCGGGCAGCCCAACTGACGTACCGGGCGGCCCGGCACCCACCGGTACCGGGCCACCCGCCCCTCCCCGGGGTCAGTTGGCGGCGAGGAACTGCTTCGCCAGCTGGTCGCCGAGAGACACCGCCGCGCTGTGGCTCTCGATGGGGGAGACCTTGGAGTTCTTGAACAGGATGTAGGTCACGCCGGAGTCGGCACCGCCGGTCTCGGGGTCGGGGTCGATGCCGAGCGCCTTGGCGGTGGCGTAGGACGCCTCGCCGATGATCTGCGTGGGGCCGGTGTCGCCGACCACCGCGTACTCCACCTTGTTGTTGTAGATGACGGCGACCACGCCGCCGCCCTTGATGCCGGCGCTTGAGTAGTTCCATATGCTGCTGGAACTGGGCACCACCACGTAGGGCAGGGTCTCCGCCTTCAGCGGCTTGCCGTCGGACTGGTGGAAGGCCGTGTCGTCCTGGTACCAGGGGTCGCGGTCCTCGTTGCAGTTGGTGGTGCGCTGGCCGTCGCAGTCGATGTCCATGTCGGACTTCCAGAACACGGCGCCGTTCTTGCCGCACACGGGGATCGTGGCGGAGGTCTCCTCGTCGGTCCTGTACTTGCCGCTGGAGATCTGGGAACAGGAGGTCACCTTGGCGAGCAGGGCGGCCGCGCTCACCGAGCCCTCCTGGGCGGACTTCGGGACGGTGGCGCCGGACGCGTTCGCGGGAAGCACGCCGGCGGCCAGCAGCGCGGCCCCGGAGGCCGCGGCGAGGGTCAGTGTTCGGATGCGCACTGTGGGGGGTCCCCTTCTGTTAGGAAAGTTTCCTGACCGGGTGCCGTACAAGGTGGCCCCGGCTGCATGTCCGCGTCAACCCCTGAGGGTGAACTCGGGGAATTGTCATGCATTGCGACCAGATGGGCCCCAGGGAACACTGGTGGGGCAGGACATTCCGCACATTCACGCAGGAGCCGTGCGGGATCGAGCCGTGGCTCCGGCGGCTCCTGGGAGGCGAGGAGCCATGTTCGTACGCACGGTGTACGCCACCGGCGATCCGGCGCGGATCGAGACGGCCGTCCGCGCGCTGAACAGCGAGGGGCGCAGCCTGCTGGAGGAGCGTCCCGAGTACCGGGGAGCGGGCGTCTTCGTCGACCGGGACCTGGGCAAGCTGCTCGCGGTGAGCTGGTGGGGCTCCGAGGCGGCCCGGCGCAACAGCGACCAGGTGATGCGCGAACGGCGGCTGCCGATGCTGGAGCCGTTCGCCGGCACCGTCGCCGTCGAGAACTACGAGGTGGCCGTCTTCCACTCGGTGCAGCCGCCGCGCGCGGGCGGCGGGGTGCGCAGGACCAGGGTGGAGTTCGATCCGTCGGACGCGGGCCTGTTCGCCGAGACGTTCCGCTCGTCCACGGTCCCCCGCCTGGAGGCCCTGCACGGCTTCGCGCAGTGCGCCCTCCTGATCGACCCGGGCAGGGGCCGGGGGACGGTCGGCGTGCTGTTCGTCGACCGTGCGTCGATGGCCGCCTCCCGCGGCGGCCAGGCGGCCGCCCGGCGCGAGGACGCGGCCAAGGCGCGCGTGACCGTCGTCGCGCTGGAGGAGTTCGAGGTCCTGCACGCGGAAGCCCACTCCGGCTGACGCCTGGGGCACGGGACTCGGGGCAGGGGCCCGGGAACGCGGACGGCCGCCCCGCCGGGTTCACGGCGAAGCGGCCGGTGTGCGCCGGGGCAGGCGCTCAGCCGACGTCGAAGACGGCCGGGTCGGGGCCGATGCGACGGTCCTCGTTGAGCGCGCTGATCGCCGCGAGGTCCTCGGTGTCCAGGCTGAAGTCGAACACCTCGATGTTCTCCTTGATCCGGGACGGTGTGACCGACTTCGGGATCACCACGTTGCCCAGCTGGACGTGCCAGCGCAGCACGATCTGGGCCGGGGTGCGGTTGTGCTTCTGCGCGATGGCGACGATCGCCGGCACCTCCAGCAGGCCCTTGCCCTGGCCGAGCGGGGACCAGGCCTCGGTGGCGATGCCCTGCTCGGCGTGGAACTCCCGGGCCGCGTGCTGCTGCAGGTGCGGGTGCAGTTCGATCTGGTTGACCGCCGGGACGACCGACGTCTCCTCGATCAGGTGCTCCAGGTGCTCCGGGAGGAAGTTGGAGACGCCGATGGCCCGGACCCGGCCGTCGGCCAGCAGCTTCTCGAACGCCTTGTAGGAGTCGACGTACCTGCCCCGGGCCGGCAGCGGCCAGTGGATGAGGTACAGGTCCAGGTAGTCCAGGCCGAGCTTGGCCAGCGACGCGTCGAAGGCGCGCAGCGTGGCGTCGTGGCCCTGGTCGGCGTTCCAGAGCTTGGTGGTGACGAAGACGTCCTCGCGGGGCACGCCGGAGGCGGCGATGGCCTTGCCGGTGCCCTCTTCGTTGCCGTAGATCGCCGCTGTGTCGATGCTGCGGTACCCGGCCTCCAGCGCCGTCGCGACGGCCCGCTCGGCCTCGTCGTCCGGCACCTGCCACACACCGAAGCCCAGCTGGGGCATCTCGATGCCGTTGTTGAGGATTTTCGGGGGGACCTTGCTGCTCACGAGCTCTCGATCCTTAGGTTGTCGACAGGTGGTACCCCCATCGTCAACGATCACCGGCCGTGATGCATTCCTGAGCCCGGAATCCGCCGGAAGCGAACGCCGAGTGGGCCTCCCGGAACGGAGAATGGCCAAAAACGCATCCGGCCGCGCGGTCCGCGCTCTTGACCGCGGCCGTGCCCGCCGGGACGCTGGTGCGCACGATGGACGCATCGGTGAACGGCGTACACGGTGGTGAACGAAACGTCCGGTGGCGGGACGTCAGGCCCGGTAGAGCGCCTCGACCTCGTTGGCGTAGGCGCTCTCGATCGCCTTGCGCTTCAGCTTCAACGACGGGGTCAGCAGACCGTGTTCCTCGGTGAACGGCTGGGCCAGGATGCGGAAGGTACGGATCGACTCGGCCTGCGAGACCAGGGTGTTGGCGGCGACCACCGCGCGCCGCACCTCGGTCTCCAGGTCGGCGTCGTGCACCAGCTGGGCGGCGGGCAGCGGCGGCTTGCCGCGCATCTGCAGCCAGTGCTCGACGGCCTCGGTCTCGAGCGTGATCAGGGCGGCTATGTAGGGACGGTCGTTGCCCACCACGATGCACTGATTGACCAGCGGATGGTCGCGCACCCGCTCCTCCAGGACACCGGGCGAGACGCTCTTGCCGCCGGAGGTCACCAGGATCTCCTTCTTGCGGCCGGTGATGGTGAGGTAGCCGTCCTCGTCCAGGGAGCCCAGGTCGCCGGTGGCCAGCCAGCCGTCGTGCAGCGAGGCGTCGGTGGCCTTCTGGTTGTTGAGATAGCCCTGGAAGACGTTGTCGCCGTGCAGCCAGACCTCGCCGTCGTCCGCGATGTGCACGGCGGTGCCCGGGATGGCCTGGCCGACCGTCCCGTAGCGGGTGCGCTCGGGCGGGTTGGCGGTGGCGGCCGCCGTCGACTCGGTGAGCCCGTAGCCCTCGTAGATCTGCACGCCCGCGCCGGCGAAGAACAGGCCGAGCCTGCGGTCCATGGCCGAGCCGCCGGACATGGCGTTGCGGATCCGGCCGCCCATCGCGGCCCGCACCTTGGCGAAGACGAGCTTGTCGAAGAGCTGGTGCTGCACCCGCAGCGACGCCGAGGGACCGGCTCCGGTGCCCCATGCCTTGGCCTCGACCGCGTCGGCGTACTTCACGGCGATCTCCACGGCCTTCTCGAACGGGCCGCCCTTGCCCTCCTTCTCCGCCTTGCGCCGGGCCGCGTTGAACACCTTCTCGAAGATGTACGGCACGGCCAGGATGAACGTCGGCCGGAACGCGGCCAGGTCGGGCAGCAGCGCGGCCGCGTTCAGCTGCGGCTGATGGCCGAAACGGACGCCGTGCCGGATCGCCGCCACCTCGACCATGCGGCCGAAGACGTGCGCGAGCGGCAGGAAGAGCAGGGTGGAGACCTCCTCGCCCCGCTTCGCGCGGAACACCGACTCCCAGCGGCCGACGACCGTGTCCGCCTCGTACATGAAGTTGCCGTGCGAGAGCACGCAGCCCTTGGGGCGGCCGGTGGTCCCGGAGGTGTAGATGATCGTGGCGACCGAGTCCGGCGTGACCGCCTCCCGGTGCCGGTGCACGACCTCGTCCTCCAGGTGCGCGCCCGCGTCGTACAGCTCCTGCACCGCGCCGGAGTCCAGCTGCCACAGCTGGCGCAGCTGCGGCAGCCGGTCGATGACGGTGGCGATCGTCATCGCGTGGTCCTCGTGCTCCACGATCGCGGCCGTGCACTCGGCGTCGTACAGCATCCAGAAGCACTGTTCGGCCGACGACGTGGGGTAGACGGGCACCACCTGGGCGCCGATCGTCCACAGGGCGAAGTCGAACAGCGTCCACTCGTAGCGGGTGCGGGACATGATCGCGACGCGGTCCCCGAACCGGACGCCCCGGGCCAGCAGGCCCTTGGCGAGCGCGAGGACCTCGTCACGGAACTCGGCGGAGGTCACGTCCCGCCAGTGGCCGAGGTCGTCCTTGCGGCCCAGGGCGACGTGCAGCGGGTCCGTCAGGGCGTGCTCGAACACGCAGTCGGCCAGGCCTCCCACCGGCGGCGCCGACGCCAACGGCGGGTTGGTGAACTCGCGCAAACCCCGCTCCCGCTTCTCGCTCCCCAGTCACGCTCCGCACAGCGCCGTGAAAGCTACCCCACCCGAGAACCGTTCGGGAGGGGGTGCGAAATCGAGCATTGCGCTCGTATGCGCCCGTCAGGGCCTGGAAAATGCGCTCACATGGGTAAGGGTCGGACAGAATACCTACGGTCGAGTAAGTTCCGCCTCCGTAATCTCCACTGAATCTGTACGACCCGGTTACGGCCCCCGGCGGGTTACCGCCGGGTCAGCCCCGCGGCACCGCCGAACCCTCCGGCGGCCGTGCCACCGGGACCCCTTGAGCCGCCGGGGCGGCCGGGCGCGGAGCCCGCACCAGCACCAGGACCAGGACGCCCGCCACCACCGCGGCCCCGCCCATCACCAGCAGCGCTCCGTCCAGCCCGGAGGCGAAGGCCGTGCGCAGGGTGTGCTCGGCGAAGGTGCCGCGCAGCGCGCCCGCCCCGCCGCCCGCCAGCGTGTGCGCGGCCCCGTCCGGCAGCGTGCCGGCCATCCGGGAGGTCACCAACGTCCCGGAGACGGCGACCCCCAGCGCGTACCCGAGCTGCCTGACCGTGTTCACCGCGCCGCCCGCCATCCCGGCCCGCTCGGCCGGGACCGCCGCCAGCGCCGCGCCCGCCACCGTCGGCGACACGAACCCGGTGCCGACGCCCACCAGCACGAACCCCGGTATCAGCGCCGTCCAGGAGGAGCCGGCGCCCAGCACCGCCTGGGCCAGGTCGCCCGCCCCGATCAGCAGCAGCCCGCCGCCGACCGTCAGCCGGGCCGGCGCCCCGTGCAGCAGCCGCCCCACCAGGACCGCGACCAGCATCGCGGCCACCGTCATCGGCAGCAGCGTCAGGCCGCCCCGCACCGGGGTCATCCCGAGCAGGGTCTGCATCCAGATCGACACGTACGGCAGCGCGCCGAACGCCACCCCGCTGAACGCGAACGCGCCCACCATCACCCCGGTGAACGCCCGCCCGCGCAGCAGCGACAGGTCCAGCAGGGGGTGCGCGGCCCGCCGTTCCACCCGCACGAACACCAGCAGCCCGAGGGCCGCCGCGGCGAACGCGCAGAGCGCCGCCGACGCCGTCCAGCCGTCCTCCCCGGCCCGCACGACCCCGTACGTCAGCCCGCCCGCGAACAGCGCGAACGCGACCGTTCCCGCCCAGTCCACCCGCATCCCGCGCTGCCCCCTGGACTCCGGCACGACCCGCAGCGTCAGCCACACCGCGGCCACACTGACCGGCAGGTTCACCAGGAAGATCCAGCGCCAGCCGGGCCCTGCCGTCAGCAGGCCGCCGACCACCGGTCCGACGGCCGCGGCCCCGCCGCTCACCGCGCCCCACACCCCGAGCGCCGCCGACCGCCGCCGCCCCTGGTAGACCGAGCCGAGCAGCGGCAGCGTCGTCGCGAACATCGCCGCCGCGCCCACCCCCTGCACGGCCCGCGCGGCCACCAGCGTGCCCGGCCCCGGCGCCAGCCCGCACAGCAGGCTCGCGGCGGCGAACAGCACGATCCCGGCCACGTGCACCCGGCGGCGGCCCAGGATGTCGGCCGCCGCCCCGGCCCCCAGCAGCAGCGCGGCCAGCGCCAGGGCGTAGCCGTCCACCACCCACTGCAGATCGCTCAGCGACGCGTGCAGCGCCGCCGCCATGTCCGGCAGCGCCACCACCACGATCGTCACGTCGAGCAACAACATGAACGTCCCCAGGCACACCGCGGTCAGCGGCCCCCACCTGCGCATCTCTTCACTCCTCGGTAGACCGGTCGGCACGGCGGCCGATGTCACTCCGTACCATGGGCCCCTCCGGCCGATCGCGGTGGCGGATCGCGGCCGACCGGCGGAATCCGAAGGGAGAGGTCGTGCTGACACTGGAATCCGACACGTTCGACGCGCTGGATCTGGGACTGCTGAGCGCCCTGGAGGTCGACGGCCGCGCCCCCTTCAGCCGCATCGGGGCGGTGCTCGGCGTCTCCGACCAGACCGTCGCCCGCCGCTACCGCAGACTCCGTGCCGAGGCCGGACTGCGGGTGGTCGCCGTCCGGGACGCGGAACGGCTCGGCCAGGACCAGTGGATGCTCCGGCTGCGCTGCGCGCCCGACGGCGCCGCCGTCATCGCCGACGCCCTCGCCAAGCGCCCCGACACCGCCTGGATCGGGCTGGCCTCCGGCGGCACGGAGATCGTCTGCATGACCCGGCCGCGTCGTCCCGGCGACCACGACGACCTGCTGCTCGGCAGGCTGCCGCGCACCCCCAGCGTGGTGGAGATCCGCGCCCAGCAGCTCCTGCACCGCTTCTACGGCGGCCCGTCCGGGTGGATCCGGAAGTTCGGGGCGCTGTCGGACGCCCAGATCGAAGCCCTGCGGCCGGCGGCGCCGCCGATCGAGGGGCCGGTGCGGCTCGAGGCCGAGGACGCGCCGCTGCTCGCCGTGCTGGAGCGGGACGGGCGGGCGACCTATCCGGAGCTGCAGCGTGCCACGGGACGGTCCGAGTCGTCGGTGAAGCGCCGGCTGGCCGCGCTGCTCGGCTCCGGAGCGGTCCACGTCGACGTCGAGTACCGCTGCGAGGTGCTGGGGTTCGCGACGACCGCGGTGCTGTGGATCACCACCACGCCGGCCGCGATGCACTCCGTGGGACAGGCGCTGGCGGGACACGAGGAGGTGGCGTTCGCCGCGGCCACCGCCGGACCGTCGCACCTCGTGGTGACGGCGGTGCTGCGCGACACGGCCCACCTGTACGCGTACCTGAGCGGCCCGCTGGGGCGCCTGGAGGGCGTGCAGCACGTGGAGACGATGCCGTTCCTGCGCGGGGTGAAGCAGCTGACGTACCAGGGTGCGCGGTGAGGGGCCCTACGGGCGTCTGAGGCGGGCCCCGCTGGTCAGGATCGCGGCCGCCAGCGCGTCCGCCGCCGACTGGGCGGGGGTGCGGGCGGGGCTGTGCACCAGGACGAAGTCGACCCTGCCCAGTTCCGGCAGGCCGGCCCGGTCCGGGACGCGGAACAGGCCCGGCGGGATCAGGCCCCTCGAATGGGCCATCACGCCCAGGCCCGCCCGCGCCGCCGCGATCAGGCCGTTGAGGCTGCCGCTCGTGCAGACGATCCGCCAGTCGCGGCCCTGGCGCTCCAGCGCCTCCAGGGCCAGGGCGCGGGTGATGCCGGGCGGGGGGTAGACGATCAGGGGGACCGGGCGGGCGGGGTCCAGGCGCAGGCGTTCGGCGCCGATCCACACCAGGTCGTCCTGCCAGACCAGTTCGCCCAGCGGGTCCTCGGCACGCCGCTTGGCCAGCACCAGGTCCAGCTTCCCGGCGGCCAGCCGCTCGTGCAGGGTGCCGGACAGCTCCACCGTCAGCTCCAGGTCGACCTCCGGGTGGTCGTGGCGGAAGCCCTCCAGGATCTCCGGCAGGCGGGTGAGGACGAAGTCCTCCGACGCGCCGAAGCGCAGCCGGCCGCGTACCCGGGTACCCGTGAAGAAGGCCGCCGCCTGCTCGTGCACGTCCAGGATCCGGCGGGCGAAGCCGAGCATCGCCTCGCCGTCCTCGGTCAGCTCCACGGAGTGCGTGTCCCGGGAGAACAGCTGGCGGCCGGCGGCGTCCTCCAGACGGCGTACGTGCTGGCTGACGGTGGACTGGCGCAGCCCCAGGCGGCGGGCGGCCTGCGTGAAGCTGAGCGTCTGGGCCACCGCCAGGAAGGTGCGCAGCTGCGAAGGGTCGTACACTCGGACATGTTATCGCGGAACGCAATGGCAGTGAGAGTGGTATGCCGGATTCCCGATCACTGTCGGGGAGAGGACGATGGAGAGGGGCCTTCCGGCCCCGGCCGGAGGCCGGCCGTACGCGCCGGCACGACACCCTGACCGACCCGCAAGGGGAGCGCCGTGAAACGCCTGAGCTGGCCCCGCTGGATGCCGATCGACCCGTACGTCCTGCTGCTGCTCGGGACGGTGGGCCTCGCCGCGCTCCTCCCGGCCCGGGACACCGCGGCCGACGTGGCGTCCGGCGCCTCCACGGCCGCGATCGCCTTCCTCTTCTTCCTCTACGGCGCCCGCCTGTCCACCCGCGAGGCCGTCGACGGACTGCGCCACTGGCGGCTCCACGTCACGGTCCTGGCCTGCACCTTCTTGATCTTCCCCGTGCTGGGCCTGGCCGCCCGCGGTCTGGTGCCCGTCCTGCTCAGCCACCCGCTCTACCAGGGACTCCTCTTCCTCACCCTGGTGCCCTCCACCATCCAGTCCTCGATCGCCTTCACCTCGATCGCCCGCGGCAACGTACCCGCGGCGATCTGCGCCGGATCCTTCTCCTCGCTGATCGGCATCGTCCTCACCCCGCTGCTCGCCGCAGCGCTGCTCGGCGGCGACGGCGGCGGCTTCTCCGCCGACTCCGCCGTCAAGATCGTCCTCCAGCTGCTGGTGCCGTTCCTCGCCGGACAGCTGCTGCGCCGCTGGATCGGCTCGTTCATCACCCGGCACAAGAAGATCCTCGGCCTGGTCGACCGCGGCTCCATCCTGCTGGTCGTCTACACCGCGTTCAGCGAGGGCATGGTCCGCGGCATCTGGCACCAGGTCAGCGCCGCGCGGCTGGCGGGGCTGCTCGCCGTCGAGGCCGTGCTGCTCGCCGTGATGCTCCTGCTGACCTGGTACGGCGCCAAGGCGCTCGGCTTCGGGCGCGGCGACCGGATCGCCATCCAGTTCGCCGGGTCGAAGAAGTCCCTCGCCTCCGGACTTCCCATGGCCAGCGTCCTGTTCGGCGCGCACGCCTCGCTGGCCGTGCTGCCGCTGATGCTGTTCCACCAGATGCAGCTCATGGTCTGCGCGGTCATCGCCAAGCGCCGCGCCCACGACCCGCAGGCACAGGAGGCCGACGCCGTGCCGCCGACCGCCGGCACGGCCCGCGCACGGCCCGCCGTCCGCACCGGGAACTCCGCCGGCTGAACCCGGTGCCCGCCGAACGCGTCCGGTTCACGGGCCCGTTGATCCGGATTTCCGGTACGGACGGCTGATGACGGCTAACGTTCCGTCATGACCGCACCTCTGGCGCTCGACCCGGCGCACACCGCCCTCGTCCTCGTCGACCTGATGGACCGCATCGTCGCGCTGCCCCTGGAACCCCGCAAGGGGACCGACGTCCTGCACACCGCGGGGGAGCTGGCCCGCTCCTTCCGCGCGGCCGGCGCCCCGGTGGTGCTGCTCCGCGTGGAACGGCCCGCGCTCGCCGAGCAGCCGCCGGGCAGCGACCTGGTGGCAGGACTTCGCGAAGAAGGCGACCTGGAGATCGTCAAGCGCACGATCGGCGGCTTCCAGGGCACCGGACTCGACGCGAGCCTGCGCGGGCTCGGCGTCACCCGGCTGGTGTTCGGCGGCATCGCCACCAACCTCGGCGTCGAGTCGACCGCCCGCGCCGCCGCCGACCTCGGCTACGACCTCGTCTTCGTGGCGGACGCCATGGCCGCCCTCACCGCCGCCGAGCACGAGGCGTCCGTGAAACTCGACTTCCCGCGCCTGGGCACGGTCGTCAGCGCCGCCGACGTACGCCTCACGCCAGCCTGAGCGCTCACACCAGCGTCCCGCCGCCGTCCACGACCACCACCGACCCGGTGCTGTACCCCCCACGCATCAGGTACAGGTACGCCTCCGCCACATCCGCCGGCTCGCCCATCCGCCCCACCGGCAGCGACTCGGCGGACGACCGGTACAGCTCCTCGCGCGCCGCCTCCGGCAGCGTCCGCCACAGGTCGGTCCGCACCACTCCCGGCGAGACCACGTTGACCCGCACCGGCGCCAGCTCCACGGCCAGCGCCCGCGTCAGCGACTCCATCGCCCCGCACAGCGCCGACGCGACACTCGACCCCGGCAGCGGCCGCTGCCCCGCCGTCCCCGTCGTCAGCACCACCGAACCGCCCGGACGGATCGACCCGACGCCCTGCTTCACCACCGTGTACGCACCGAACAGCCGGGTGTCCAGGAAACGCCGGGCCGCCTCGACACTCGTCTCGGCCACGGTCGCCAGCAGCAGCGCGTCGCCCGCCGTGAACACCAGATGGTCGTAGCCGCCGACCGCGGCGAAGAAGCCGCGCACCGCCTCCTCGTCCGTGGCGTCCAGCACCCGCCCCCACGCCCCCTCGGGCAGCACCTTCAGCGCCGCGTCCACGTTCTCCTGACGGCGCGAGGCGACCACCACGTCCGCGCCCTCCCGCGCCGCGCCCTCGGCGACCGCGAGCCCGATGCCCGACGTACCCCCGACCACGACCACGCGCTGACCCTGCAGACCCATGACTGACCCCTTCCGAGCTGCTGTTCCGTCCCGTTCGGACGCTTCCAGCCTGCGACCGGGGGGCAGCCGCCGTCCAAGACCTCTTTCGTCGACGGCGATACCCTGAAGGCATCGTCGTCGGCGGCCGGGAGGCGTGGCATGGACCTGGATCTGCGCAAGGTCCGCTACTTCACGGCGGTGGCCGACCTGCTCCACTTCGGGCGGGCTGCCGAGCGCCTGCACATCGCCCAGCCGGTGCTCAGCCGCCAGATCCGCGCGCTGGAGAAGGATCTCGGCGCCGAGCTGTTCGTCCGCGACAGCCACGGCGTGACCCTCACCGACGCCGGGCGCCAGCTCCTCGACGACGCCCGGCAGCTGCTCGCGGTCGCCGACGGCACCCGGCGCCGCGTCCTGGAGGCCGCCCGCGGCAGGCGCCGCCTGGTCGTCGGGTTCCGGGCCGGCGTCGTCGTCACCCAGGCCCTGCGCGCCTTCGCCGCGGCCCACCCGGACGTCGAGACCAAGGCCTGCCGGGTCGAGTGGGACGACCAGGAGGAACTGATCCTCCAGGGCACCGTCGACATCGCCTACGTACGGCAGCCGGTGCGGCCGGACGGACTCGAACTGCGCCCGCTGTACGGCGAGCCCCGGGTGGCCATGCTCCCGGACCGGCACCGGCTGGCCGGGAAGCAGGAGATCTCGCTCGCCGACCTCCGGGGCGAGCAGTGGGTGCGCTACAACGACCCGCGCCCCGGCGAGCTGCCGCTGCGCACCATCGAGGAGAAGTTCGAGTGCGTGGCCGCCGGCACCGCCATCACGATGGTGCCGCGGTCGGTCGCCGAGCAGTACTCCCGTCCGGACATCGCCTACGTCCCGGTCGCCGACGCCGAACCCGACCAGGTCCTGCTGGCCTGGGCGGCCGGCCGCGACTCGCCGCTGGTCGCCGCGTTCGCGGAGGCGGCGGCCGTCGCGGCCGCCGGCTGAGACGGGGTCCCTGCGGCGCAGGGGGCGCTCCCCGCCGGTCGGGGCCCCGCGGCCGTCCCGCGGGGAGGCGGATCAGCCCTGGGCGGCCGCGGCCCGCAGGGCGATGCGGTCCTCGCCCGCGTACACGTTCATGTTGGGGCCCCGCAGGAAGCCGACCAGGGTCAGCCCGGTCTCCACCGCCAGGTCCACCGCCAGCGAGGACGGCGCGGAGACCGCCGCCAGCAGCGGGATGCCCGCCATCACGGCCTTCTGCGCCAGCTCGAAGGAGGCCCGCCCGGAGACCAGCAGGATCGAGCGGGACAGCGGCAGGCCGCCGCTCTGCAGCGCCCTGCCGACCAGCTTGTCCACCGCGTTGTGCCGGCCCACGTCCTCACGGATGTCCAGCAGCTCGCCGTCCTCCGCGAACAGGGCCGCCGCGTGCAGTCCCCCGGTCCGGTCGAAGACCCGCTGCGACGCGCGGAGCCGGTCGGGGAGGCTCGCGAGCAGCTCGGGCTCCACCCGGACCGGGGGAGTGTCGGCGATCGGCCAGCGTGCCGTTGTGCGCACCGCGTCGAGGCTGGCCTTGCCGCACAGCCCGCAGGACGAGGACGTGTAGACGTTCCGCTCCAGGGTGAAGTCCGGCAGCCTGACGCCCGGCGTGGTCCGCACGTCGACCACGTTGTAGGTGTTCGAACCGTCCTCCGTCGCTCCCGCGCAGTAGACGATGTTCTGCAGGTCGTCGGCGGTCGCCAGGACACCTTCGCTCACCAGGAACCCGGCGGCCAGCGCGAAGTCGTCGCCGGGCGTGCGCATCGTGATGGCCAGGGGTTTCCCGTTGAGTCTGATCTCCAGCGGTTCCTCGGCGACGAGCGTGTCCGGCCGGGCGGAGACCGCGCCGTCGCGGATGCGGAGGACCTTGCGTCGTTCCGTGACTCGTCCCATGGTCTGATCAGCCCCGGTTCTGTACGTGCTGGTGGCCGAAACGGCCCTTGATGCAGAGATTGCCGTGGGTCACCGGACTGTCGTGCGGCGAGGTGACCGTGACCATCTCATTGTCCTGCACATGGAGCGTGAGGGTGCAGCCCACACCGCAGTACGCGCACACCGTGGTCGTCTCCGTCTGCCGAGCCGCCGCTCGGTGCCGGCGAGCAGGTCTCGCGCCCCGGCCGCCGTGCACGCCAGGTCGGTGCAGACGTGCAGGACGGTCGCCGGGCGCGGCGTGAGGGAGAACGTCGCGTAGCAGGTGGCCACGACGTAGGCCTCGGCCGGCGGGACCGGCAGGCGGCGGCAGAGGTGGCCGAGGGCGCCCTCGCCGATCCAGCCGATCCGGTCGTTGATCGCATGCGGCCCCGGCAGCAACTGGTCCCGGCGGTCCCGCGCGGGGCGTCCGCCGCGCGCCCACACACTTCGATTCGTGGGATACCGCGGAGCTGGCCCGGCAGGGGCCGGAAGGCGGCGACGAAATATTGCCTACAGTATGGATTTGAGGCCGCGGCAGGGGTTCCGGCCATGACCGTTCGGCGCATTCTGGATACCGCTCATCGCATACGATCCGGTCGTCGGGTTCTCAACCACCTGACGCGCGCCTACCGTTCGGGACTCATGAGCAGCCCCCCTGTAGCACCGCCGGGCTGGAGCCGCTGGCTCGTCCCGCCCGCCGCCCTCGCCGTCCACCTCTCCATCGGCCAGGCCTACGCCTGGAGCGTCTTCAAGCCGCCGCTCGAATCCGCGCTGAACCTCAGCGGGACCCAGAGCGCGCTGCCCTTCCAGCTCGCGATCGTGATGCTCGGCCTGTCGGCCGCGTTCGGCGGCACGCTCGTCGAACGCAACGGGCCGCGCTGGGCCATGACGGTCGCCCTGATCTGCTTCTCCACCGGCTTCCTGATCTCCGCTCTCGGCGCCGAGACGAAGCAGTACTGGCTGATCGTCCTGGGCTACGGCTTCGTCGGCGGCATAGGCCTCGGCATCGGCTACATCTCGCCCGTCTCCACGCTGATCAAGTGGTTCCCGGACCGGCCCGGCATGGCCACCGGCATCGCCATCATGGGCTTCGGCGGCGGCGCGCTGATCGCCTCGCCCTGGTCCGCGCAGATGCTCTCGTCCTTCGGCGCCGACAACGACGGCATCGCCCTCGCCTTCCTCGTGCACGGACTGTCGTACGCCGTCTTCATGACGCTCGGCGTGCTGCTGATCCGCGTGCCGCGCAGCGAGAAGCCGGTCGCGGACGCGCCGAGCGCCTTCGAGGGCGTGCAGGTCTCGGCGAACACCGCGATCCGCACCCCGCAGTTCTGGTGCCTGTGGGTCGTGCTCTGCATGAACGTGACCGCGGGCATCGGCATCCTGGAGAAGGCCGCGCCGATGATCACGGACTTCTTCGCCGACAGCTCCACCCCGGTCACGGTGTCCGCGTCGGCCGGGTTCGTCGCCCTGCTGTCCGCCGCCAACATGGCCGGACGCATCGGCTGGTCGTCCACCTCCGACCTGATCGGCCGCAAGAACATCTACCGCGTCTACCTCGGTGCCGGCGCCCTGATGTACCTGCTCATCACCCTGTTCGGGGACTCCTCCAAGCCGCTGTTCATCCTGTGCGCGCTGGTGATCCTCTCCTTCTACGGCGGCGGCTTCGCCACCGTCCCCGCCTACCTGAAGGACCTCTTCGGCACCTATCAGGTCGGCGCTATCCACGGCCGGCTGCTGACCGCCTGGTCGCTGGCCGGTGTGCTCGGACCGCTGATCGTCAACTGGATCGCCGACCACCAGAAGAACGCCGGCAAGCACGGCGCCGACCTGTACACCCTGTCCTTCGGCATCATGATCGGCCTGCTCGTCGTCGGCTTCGTCGCCAACGAGCTGATCCGGCCCGTGAACGCCCGCCACCACATCCCCGCACCCAGGGAGGCCGTCGATGTCGAACGACAGCAGCCTGCATGAGCCCGACCGCCGCTGGCTGATCGCCGTCGCCTGGCTCTGGGTCGGCGCGCCCTTCGCCTACGGCGTGTACGAACTCGTACAGAAAGCGACACAGCTGTTCAACGGCTGAACCGGGAGAACGGCCGGGCGTCCGGGGGTCTGCAAGAAGCCGACAACTCGGCCGCCCGTTTCCTGTGGCCTTACGTGCCGTCGTACCCGTGAGTCACTGAACAGACTGGTGGGCCCACACCGAGGCAACGAGGGGGATCCACCACCCATGAACGGCTCGCGCATCGCCGCCGTCGGCCACTACCAGCCCGCCAGGGTGCTCACCAACCAGGACCTGGCGGGCATGGTCGACACCAGTGACGAGTGGATCCGCAGCCGGGTGGGCATCAGCACCCGGCACATCGCCGGCCCCGACGAACCCGTCGACGAACTGGCCGCGCACGCCGCCGCCAAGGCCCTCGCGTCGGCCGGCCTCACCCCCGCGGACATCGACCTGGTGCTGGTCGCCACCTCCACCGCGATCGACCGCTCCCCGAACATGGCCGCCCGGGTCGCCGCCCGGCTCGGCATCCCGCAGCCCGCCGCGATGGACGTCAACGTCGTGTGCGCCGGCTTCACCCACGCGCTCGCCACCGCCGACCACGCCGTCCGGGCCGGCGCCGCCACCCGCGCGCTCGTCATCGGCGCCGACAAGATGTCCGAGGTGACGGACTGGACCGACCGCACGACGTGCGTGCTGGTCGGCGACGGGGCCGGCGCCGCCGTGGTCGAGGCCTGCGGGCCCGGCGAGGAGCCCGGGATCGGCCCCGTGCTGTGGGGTTCCGTCCCCGAGATGGGCCACGCGGTACGCATCGAGGGCACCCCGCCGCGCTTCGCGCAGGAGGGACAGAGCGTCTACCGCTGGGCCACCACCCAGCTGCCGCCGATCGCCCGGCGCGCCTGCGAGAAGGCCGGCGTGGACCCGCTCGACCTCGCCGCCGTCGTCCTGCACCAGGCCAACCTGCGGATCATCGAGCCGCTCGCGGCGAAGATCGGCGCCGTCAACGCGGTGGTCGCCAGGGACGTCAGCGAGTCCGGCAACACCTCGGCCGCGAGCATCCCGCTGGCCCTGTCCAAACTGGTCGAGCGGGGACAGGTGTCCAGCGGCGACGCCGTCCTGCTGTTCGGCTTCGGCGGCAACCTGTCGTACGCGGGACAGGTCGTGCGCTGCCCCTGAGCGCGCGGCGGCGTGACGAGGCCGACTCCCGCTTCCCCCCCGGCAGATGGGCGCCGTGGACTGTAGACGAAAGACAATCGATACTGAGCCTCGCACGGAGTGTCCGCCCGTGACGGGTGTCTGCCGAAGGGGGACCCGATGGTGTCAGCCGGACTGCCGCAGGGCGCGGTGCCCAGGCTCGAACGTCCAGGACCGCTGCGCGACCGGGTCTACGAGGCACTGCTGGAACTCATCACCAGCCGTTCCCTCCAGCCGGGCCAGCACCTCGTGGAGAGCGAACTCGCCGGACATCTCGGGGTCTCCCGGCAGCCGGTGCGCGAGGCGCTGCAGCGGCTGAACACCGAGGGCTGGGTCGATCTGCGGCCCGCCCAGGGCGCGTTCGTCCACGAACCCACCGAGGACGAGGCCGACCAGCTCCTGACGGTCCGCACGCTGCTGGAGGCCGAGGCGGCGCGGCTGGCGGCGGCCCACGCGGACAGCGCGGGAGTCGCCGCGCTGGAGACCCTGTGCGCGCAGGGCGAGAGGGCCGTCGCCGCGGACGACGTGGACGGCGCGGTCGCCCTGAACGCCGCGTTCCACACCAAGGTCATGGACCTGGCCGGCAACACGGTCCTCGCCGAACTCGCCGCCCAGGTCGACCGCAGGGTCCGCTGGTACTACACGCCGGTGGCCCGCCGGCGCGGCCACCAGTCCTGGATCGAGCACCGCGAACTGATCGCCGCGATCACGGCCCGCGACGAACACCTCGCGACCCGCCTGATGCGCGAGCACACGGAACACACGCGCCGCTCCTACCACGAGCGCGCGACGCCCTGAACCCGTCCCGCGCGCACGGCAGTCACTCGTCGTCGCGGCACAGACAGAAGGGATGACCGGCGAGATCGAACAGGACGCGCACGCCGTCCCGCGGCCGATCCGGCGCGAGTACGGCTCCCAGGGCGACGACCTCGGCCACGGCCGCGTCCAGGTCGCCGACCTGGACGTCGAGACGCGTCATCGGGCGCTGCACACCGGGCGCTGCACACCGTCGACCGGCGGCCAGGGAGGCGGCCGCCTCGACCAGCACCGCGCCCGGCGCCACGTGAGACCGGCTTCGTCGGCGGCGAGCTGTTGGTGCGGGCCGTCACCCAGGGGCCGGCGGGGGAGCGGCTGTCCGGGAACTTCCCGGACCACCAGCTGATGCCGTGACGTCAGGTCCGGGCCGCCGCACGGTCCCGTGCGGCGGCCCGCGGTGACGGGCGCGGCCGGGCCGGTAGCGATCCGGGCACGGATGGTGAGCGGGATCCGACCTGCGCAAACGCCCCCGGAAACGCAGGTGAAGGGCACTCCGAAAGCTTGGTATTGTTGTCCATGCCGCCGCGGGGAACACCCCCGGTCAGGTGGCAGACACCTGGTCCGGGTGGCGGAATGGCAGACGCGCTAGCTTGAGGTGCTAGTGCCCTTTATCGGGCGTGG
The DNA here is from genome assembly GCF_044767465.1 of Streptomyces sp. NPDC101237. NCBI lineage: Bacteria > Bacillati > Actinomycetota > Actinomycetes > Kitasatosporales > Streptomycetaceae > Streptomyces > Streptomyces sp. NPDC101237. The sequence continues at coordinate 42,914 of NZ_JBIWNY010000024.1, forward strand.
GGGTTCAAGTCCCCCCTCGGACACACATAGGGACGTTCACGAGATCGTCCCGAAGCGTTCACGAATTACCGGTCGAGTCATGTGACTTACCGGTATTTCGTCGTTTCTGGGGCCTCGAGCCTCGTGATCGGCTCGATGAGGGGGTGAGGCGGTGGCGGTCCAGGTACTGCGCCTCTCACCTGCGGAAACAAGACATGCCTGCGCGACGGCTGGTAGCCGTGGCGCAGGCATGTGGGGTTTTCAGGGGGTGGAGCGCGGCGGGGGTGTGTCACTCGCGTGGCGGAGGCTCGGCCTGCTCGGTCGGGAGTGGTCGCGCCTGCGGAGGATCGGAGTACGCACCGAGTCGGGTTGCGGTGCTCTGCGTGCCGGCTTTGCGGGGCTGGATGCCCTGGTCGCGGAGGAACCGTCGGATGGCTCTGAGGTTCGCCACGAAGATGATGACGGCATTGAGCAGGGTCTGTGCGACGCGTCCGTGCGGCAGGCGGAGCTGGGGATTGTCGATGCTGTCGAGGGCGGACTTCTTGAGGTTGCCGTTGCCGCCCTCGTTCTGACTGCGCAGTCCGGACCAGGCTTCCTGCCACAGAGGGGTGAACAGGGCGTATTTCTGCCGCCACTTGGCCAAGACGGTGCCCGGGACGGTGATGCTCTTCCCTCTGCAGATGTCTGGGTAGACAGGGGTGTCCCTCTTGGGCCTGGGAATGGTGGGCAGGGATGCCGGGGTACGGACAGTGGGGGCGTCGAGGTCGACGACGGTGGACGGGCGTGGCTGGGGTCGGCGGTAGCAGGTGACCGTGGCGTGCGGCCCGAGGGCGGGGCACTGTCGACGCTGATCCCCTGCGGGCCCGTATTCCTTGATCTTGGCCTGGTAGTCCTTCCGGGACTGGATCAGGTTGAGTGCGTGGGCGCGGTCTTCGTCCGTGCGGCTGTCGATGTATGTGGCGCCCGCAGTTACGAGCGGGGTGGGCATCAGCGGGCAGTAGAACTCGCCGCCGACCAGCTGCATGCCGCGGAACTCTCCCTGCCGGTCGACCTTGTCGTCGTTGTAGTGCTTCACCGCGTTGAGGCCGAGTTTGAGCAGCTGCAGATGCAGGTTGTGAGGCTTGGCCTGGGTGATGCCCCGGTCGGCGCAGAACAGGTCTTTGACCAGGCCTCGTTCGAAGGCTGGCTGGATGGCGCGCAGGGCGGCCGGGCCGGGTTCGGTGCCCGGGGTGTGGAGGATCATGCCGAGGCAGACCGCAGGGTAGGCGCCGGCGAGGTCGCCATGGCCATGGCCTGGGAACGCGGCCATCATGGCGAGTACGTCGTGCTCACCGCCGCCGGTGAAGGTGGCGTCCTGGACGAGCAGTGTCATCACCACCGCCGCTACCGCGTCCAGCCGTCGTCGGGTCTCGGGCGGCGCATCGTGGTCCGCCTCGCCCGCCAGGTCTTCGGAACGGAGTGCTTCGAGGACGCGGCTGAGTCCGTCGCGCCAGTTCTGGTCCTGCTCGTCCCAGACTCCGGCGGCCAGGAGCTGGACGTACAGGTTGGCCACGAGCAGCCGGACCGGAACCGGTGCTGCGGCTGAACCGTCAGGGCCCGTGAGCGCCGCGACCCAGCGCTGGGCCCAGGCGCGACAACGGGCACGCTGCTCTGGCGCGACGTACGGGGCGAGCGGCTCGCTCGTGGTGGGGAGGTCTACGTCCTCCGTCTCGTCCTCGTGCTCTTCGTCGTCCTCCTCCCGCATGCCAAGGGTGAGCGCCGACACGATCCACCGCGACGAGGGTGCCTGCGGCAGGTCGAGCGGCGAGGTGCCGAACGCCAGATCCGTCAACGGCGCCCCGATCATCCGGCGACAGTCGGCGAGGTAGGCGTCCCAGCGGTCGACGCCGCTCGATGTCACCGAGCCCGTTGTCGTGTGTCCCGCCGGGCTCACCCGGGGAGCGGACGTTCCGGCGGTGAGTTCGCGCAGGCGCAGCAGATCGGTTTCGAAACGGCGTGCGGCACGCTCGTCGGCGAACAGGGTCTGCGCCGTGTAGTCGTATCTCAGCCGGGGACCGCTGTCGGCGCTGTGGCGCCGTGCGCAGTGTATGGGGCTGTACACGAAGACGACGGCGGATTCGACGGTGGTGCCGTCAGCACGGGCGCACTTGGCGCGAACCGTCGCACCGGGAACCTCGGGCAGCGGGAAGGAGCAGGCGGCCGCCCCCGCCGGAATGGTTCCGGTCCGTGTCCAGGAACCCGGTGAACCGTCCGGAGACGTGCTGATCACCACGGGCAGGGGCTGGGGGTGCGCCAGAGAGACGTGCAGGCCTTCACTGTCCGTCTTCGCGCCCAGCAGGACGAGCGTGTGACCGGTGGACTGGAAGGGCCGGATGGTGCGGCCCGTCAGGCTCGCGAGTGAGGTGATGCGCCCCTGTTCGGGAAGCAGCGGCGCGGTGTCGGCGGCGAGTACGGCGAGCTCGCAGTTGCCGCCGTCCCGGGTGCTGGTGCACAGCGCGGCGCGGGTGAGATTCGGGCTCCCGGTGAGAGCGTATCGCCGGCCGCCGGCCTGCCACTCGACGAATTTGCCGTGCCGCATCCGTGTCTCCTCGAGGAAACGGATCTGCGCGTCGAAGCCGCCGAGTGCCCTCTTGATCGCTCCGGCGTCGTAGCTCGACCAGCGAGGCTGGAGCCCGAGGATGGTGCGACGGGGTGCCAGACGGCCGAGCAGCCCGCTGAGGGCATGACCGGCCTCGTCGACGAACGGGGCGTACGCGTGCAGTTCGTCGACAGGACCGAGCGGCAGTTGGTCCAGCAGACTCTCCTGGAGGTTGTGTAGAAGCCGGGCACCGGTTTCCGGTCCGGCCGGGGTGTTGACATGCCGCTCGGTCAGAAGGGCAGCCAGTTCCGCCAGATGACTCGCCGACCAAGGGGCCAGTTCCACGGCGGAGGGCAGTGCGTCCAACCAGTCGGCGAGGTCGGCCAGGAGCGCGTGGGAATCGTCGTCCTCGGTCTCCACCACCGTCCACAGCTCGTCGTTGGCACCCCAGCCGGACAGCGTCGGGTTCCCCGAACCCACTGCGAGCCGGCAGGCGTGTTCTCCGACCAGAAGGACGACCTTGGGGTGGAACGCACACTGGCAGGAGGCCAGGCCGTGCAGATAACTGCGGCCAGCCATACGCACATCGACCGGGTCGTACAGCCCTTGGGACGCATCACCGATCACCGCAGTGCGGGCACCCAGGCCACGGGCCACGGGTATGGCGACCTTCTCCAGGAAGGGGAGATCGACTGTGAAATCGAGGAAGAGTGCTTCGTGCAGCTCCTGCTGATCGCTGCGTTCGCTCCACTCCCTCAGCAGCGTGACGGGGGATGCGAACCGGGTGTGCTGTGCCGCGCTCATGGGTTCGTCTCCAGGATCCGCCGTCCCTCCGCGGTGACGGTGTGGCAGTTGTCGCGGACCGCGAGAAGCCCCAGCTGCGCTGCCAGGGAGCCCAGTTGGGGGATGCGGGTGCCGATGTCGGAGTCTCCTTCGTCACCGGTCTTGAAATAACGCTCGTTGCGAAGGTGTAGACGGGAGAAGATCTTCAGCCCGCCGGTCGCGGGGTCGGTGCGCAGCTTCGCGAGGGCGACTCTGCGGGACTGGGCGAGCATGTCGTCCACCAGCCGGGCGGCCAGGTCGCGGACCGGCCGGTCGGCGTAGTCGTCGACGAGGCCGTCGACCCACGTCGGGTCGAGGAACTCGGCCCAGCGCCGCTGACGGCCCAGGAAGACGGCCCGTACGTCGTCTGGCAGATGACCCTCTCGGGAGCGCAGGGCACCCACCATCAGGAGCAGCACATTGGTCATCAGGGCATCGGCACCCTGCCTCAGGAGTTGCCGTTCGACAGGCAACAACTGACCTGCCGCGTTCTTGAGCGGAGGCAGGTCATCCAGGACCCGCCGTACATTCGCATCCGGGGCCTGTTGCGCAAGCCAGCCGCGCAGTTCCTCGGCCGACCGGTCGGCCTCGCCGTCCTTGGAGCCGACACCGGCCACCAGTGCCGCCCACAGCCGACGCCAGGCGCCGACGGAGTAATGGCGCAGCAGCACTCCCCGCCAACCGGCCGTCTCGGGAATCGCCGCCAGAACCGGATCCGTTGTCGCCGCGCTACCGAAGGCCACCGCGGAGCGCAGCGTCTCCTGATACCCGTCGCCTTCATGACCGTGGAGATCGATCGCCCGGCCGAGGATACGGAGGGTCGCACGCCGAGTGCGGTCGGACGCCTCCCAGTCCCCCTGCGCGTGGGTTCCCCCACCGCGAGTTGCGGTCAGCACGTCCGTCAGCCATTCCCGCTCGGCCGGGCAAGGGACACCAAGAGCCGCCTGCCCCACTGGCTCCAGGTCGGCGAAGGGCACGACGTCCCGCTCTGCGAGAGACAGCAGAGGGGCGAAGAGCTCCTTGACCGCGCGAGGGCACGGGTGCCGGCCGGGTCTGAGCACTCCGTCCCGGACGTCCACGTTGCCGAGCACTGTGGCTGGTCCGCCGTACTGGTCCCAAAAGCCCCAGCGGCGGGGTGAGTACGACTGGCTCAGCTGCTCCTCGTCGGCGGCTCGCGCGAGTTCCAGTTCCTCTGTGCAGAAACGCCGCACCCGATCGACCCCGTGGGCAAGCCACGCGGGATCTGTCTCCGTGTGGTGCTGGAGCGCCGCCAGCAGAACCTCGCTGCGGCGGACCGCCCTGCGGCACGCGGTGGTGTCCCACGCGTTCCGTTCCGCGTGCGCCGCGATCGCAGCGTACAGCGAGTGGTAACGGATGTAGCGGGTCACCGTGGACACTCCGGGAACCAACCGGTCCACCGCCCGCATCGCCGGGCCCTCCACCGCCAGGGGATAGCGCCCGGACCGCACACCCAATCCCTCTAGTGCCCATGCCGGCCCACGGACATCCGCTGTCACTTGCCACCCCTTGTCGGCTGCCGGAGTGTTGCATCGGCAGGAGCTACCTGACCCTGCCTCAGAATAGATGTTGATTTCGGACGAGAGGCCAGTACGGTCGACTGGATTCGGGAAGTTGCCGGGACGCGCCCGATCTCGCCTCAAGGCCGTCCACGACTTGGCTTTCGGCAACGCCCGAGTCGAGTTCGGTGCTGACGCAGGCGATCGATTCACGAATCCCATGGGGCCGCGACGACAGACAGCGCAATAGCCGGCTTCGCCATGCCGTCTACATCCAGGACGGTTGCAAGTTCCCGGATCCCAGATGCCCTGCGGGAGCACTGTGGGGCAGGGCGACTCTGAGGCTGCTACGCGGCCGCCGGCGATCCGCGATCATTCGCATCGTGCGATTGTTGCGTGCCTAATGGGTCTCGTCGGCCTGCACCACGAGCCGCCGGTCCCGGCCAGATCATCGCAGGTGGGGGCGCCGTCCCTCCGTTGTGAGATCGTCAGTTCACCTGGAGACAGAGCCCGTAGCTGCATACACGAGGTTCATGCCGTTCTTGTCGGACCTCAGCCGTAGGCTGCTGCTGCAAAACAAGGGGGAGACGATGACTGACGATCGCAAGGCAGCCGTTCCGGTGTGGACGCTGGCGACTGGTGACGTCCGGGTGCCGGTATTGGCCGGAGGCGAGCCGATGACGGCTGAGCGCCTGGCTGAACTGCGCGGTGTGCTGGCCGCCCTGGCCGACACGCCGATCGCCACACTTGAGGTGCATCCGCTGCCCGCCAAGCTCGACCGCAGCCGAGGCATCCCGCTCGATGCCGCGAGTCCCCTGGCGCAGCACTTGTCACAGTTCATCACGCAATCGACGCGAACTTCCCTTACCGCGGCCAGGGCGACCGCTGCCGGTGAAAACCTGTATCGCATGGTGGTTCCGGCGAAGGTCGCCGCCCAGTTCGGTCAGGGCATCGTTCGCCCGATGGCGTCGAAGGCGGCGGCCGGTGGCATCCACAGTGCACTCATGAACTCGACGGGCATCGCCGCCAATGCGACGTTCGTGCCAGTCGGTAAAGCGGCGGCAGCCGGCGCGGTCGGCGGAGCCGGTGCGACAGCCGGAGTCGCGGCCGGCGGCAGCGCGGCGCTCACCGTGGCCGCGCCGCTCGTGCTCATGGCCGTAGCGGTGGGCGTGAGCGCGCATGCCGACTACAAGCGCCAGCAGGCTATCGAACACATCACAGAACTGCTGGAGCAGCTGCGCGAACAGAAGCTCGAAGATGAGCACAGCGAACTCGACGGCTGCCGCGATGCCATCGACAAAGCCACCGCCATTCTGTTTGACCAGGGCAAGCTCGGAGTCTCTCTGGGACTGGACTCGGCAGTGCACGCCATCAACACGGCGTTGGGTGCCGCTGACCGCCGCCTTGCCCGGTGGCAGAGCGCACTCGACAAGCTGCCCGAGGGCAAGTCCGTCGAGATCAGCACGCTGGCCAAGTCGTTCCCCGGAGTCGACGAGCATGGCGGTATGTTCCGCGCCCACCTCGAACTCGCTGCACTGGCCATTGCGCTGAAGAGGCGGGTCGTCATCCTGCAGGCTGTCGAGCATGCCCAGAACAACCCTGACAACTTGTTCGAGAACTTCACCCGCGAACTCAAGCGCGACCAGCAGCGCCTCGACGAACTGGAGTCGAGCCTTGCCGGTGTCCTGGAACGCTTGTCGGCGCTGGAGCTGGCAGGTCCGCAAGGTCTGCGGCCCGTCTTCACGACCGGTGAAGTCGATCGCCTGATGCGCGCGGCAAACCGGATTCGCAAGCTGGGCGACGGCGTCATGGTCAACAGCCGCACGACAGACGTGGCGATTGAGATTGCCCGCAACAAGGACGGCTCGGTGGTCGTGTTCCCTGCGCTGTCCGCGTAGGCGTAGGCGCGCTCGCACTCACGCGGTGCGTGGTGCGGGGTTGCCCGAAACCTCGAACGCGATGGTGGCCCTACGGCCACGCGGTCGACGTAGCTGAGGGTGATGCTGGCCTTTCGCGACCGGCCTAGCTTGGTCCAAGGTGAAATCTGGGTCCTCCAGCTCATGCAGCCTGTGCGAGCTGTGAGACGCAGAGCGTGCCTGCATGGAAGCTGCGAGCGGGGCGTTGCGGGGTGCGTCACTCGCGTGGCGGAGGCTCGATCGGGTCGGTCGCGACCGGTTGCCTCTGGGGTGGCTCGAGGGGCTCGCCGGCTCGGATCGCATTGCTCGGCGTGCCAGGCTTGCGGGGCCGGATGCCCCGGTCGCGACGGAACCGTTTGATGGCTCGAAGGTTCGCCACGAAGATGATCACTGCGTTGAGCAGGGTCTGCGCTACGCGTCCATGGGGCAGGCACAGCTGGGCGTTGTCGATGCTGTCGAAGGCGGACCTCTTGAGGTTGCCGTTGCCGCCTTCGTTCTGGCTGCGCAGTCCGGACCAGGCTTCCCGCCACTGCGGGGTGAGCAGGGGGTATGTCTGCCGCCACTTGGCATGTACGGCGCCGGGGACGGTGATGCTCTTCGCTGTGCAGATGTCGGGCTGGGTGCCGGTTTCCCGCTTGGGCTTGGTGATGGCGGGGAGGGCGGCCGGGGTGCGGACGGTGGGGGCGTCGAGGTCGACGACGGTGGAGGGGCGCGGTTGGGGCCGGCGGTAGCAGGTGACGGTGGCGTGCGGTCCGAGGGCCGGGCACTGCCGACGTTGATCGCCTGCGGGACCGTACTCCTTGATCTTGGTCTGGTAGCTCTTGCGGGACTGGATCAAAGCCGGAGTCCCGAAGCCACCGCTGCTGGGCTACCTCCCCGGCCGCCAGCATCGTCAGGTAGTCGTTGACCGGGACGGCGATACGGCCGATGCCGGTGACGCCCGAGACCCCCGAGACCGGGACGCACGGGTTCTGCGTCTGCTCGGGCGTTAGGACAACGTCGGTGACGTGGATGCCCGTCGCGAAGGCCGCCGCCACGTGCCCGGCCTCGTGCACGGCGGCACCCTGACGGTCCGTCTGCAGCTCAAGCCCAAGAACATGGTTCGCGGAGCACCAGCCGGCAGGGGTCGGGTGGAAGGAGTGGACGATACGGCCGTGCGACCCGACGCCGAAGTACCCGGTGTGCGACATGCTGGCCAGTGTCCCAGCCCCGTGGGGGCGTGTTTCGCCGTGATGCGGCAGGCCGACCCGGAGCTGTATGGCGCCCACTCAGATCCCGAAGCGAACTGCACCATCTGGAACCCGGCCGCGAACTGGCCCGCGGCGAAGCACACCACCGCGGCGGACAAGCATGCACTCTTCGCCGAGCTCGCGGCTCTTGAGGACGCTTTCGAGGGCCTTGCACTGAAGGTCTGCGCGGCTGTCTGGAGCATCGATGAGGCAGCGAACATTCGCTGAGTTCGCCTGGAAATGAAACCCTGCCCGAAGGTCTTCTGCCGCACGAGCTGGCCTGGGCGGAGTGAAAACACAAATCAAGGAACCCCTGCGCACAGTGGCTCGTTGGTCGCTGTGTCCATGGTGAAGTGCCGGAGTTGGCCGCAGTCGACATGTATCTAGCGGCGTCGGGTCGCCCGAGGGGTGTGCCCTATCGCGGATGGGGCGGTGTGTCATGGTCGTTGTGCGGCCCGACGATCATGATGTCTTCCTCTGCTACGCGTGGGAGGACAAGACCCAGGCGGACGCCCTGCACGCCGAGTTGACCGCGTTGGGCCTGAGGGTCTTCCAGGACCACGACGGTATGCGGGACTACGACTGCATTCCCGACCGCATTGACGCCGCGCTCCGTAGGAGCCATGTCCTTCTGGCCCTCTACTCGCCCGCCTTTCTGGCTAGCGAGTACTGTCGGCAGGAGGTGCACTTCGCGCTCCTGAGCTCCTATCACCTGCATCGCAGCCGGGCACGGGTTCTCGCCCTCACCCAGCACCTCGACATCGAGCACGTCCGGCCGGAAAGGCTGAAGCACTGGCGACTGCCGGCGCTCAACCAGTCGTTCGACCGCTCGGCCGCGTCCGTCGAGGCTCAGGTGCGTCGGCTCGGTGAGCAGGACCAGCGTCGACTGGGTGACGCGCCGAATCCGCCGCCACCGAGGTGGTACTCGGAGCCGATGCCGGACATCCCGGAGACGTACGGGCGGGAACTGGACCTGTGGCGGATCCACGACGCCTTTTTCCCGGACGACGCTCCACATCATGGCGGCCAGGTCGTGGCCGTCGCCGGCGTCGGTGGCCAGGGCAAGACGCAGCTCGTGCGGCACTACGCCCGGACCTTCGCCGCCGATTTTCCGGCGGGGGTGTTCTCGCTGAACGGGTTCGAGGGTCACGGGACGGGAGGGGGCGGTGACACGGCGGTGCGACGGGTAGTGGAGTCCCACCTGACGCGTGTTGCCGACCGACTGCCTGCCGGCGAAAGCAGGCCGCGCTCGGTGCCCTTAGAAGAGACCGTCCGCTGGTTCCACCACCACCTGGCCGAGCTGGGACCGTACCTGTGGATCGTGGACGACGTACCGGAGGGCATCAGCCGCGCCGGGTTCGACTCGCTGCTGGCTCCGACGAGCAATGGCCGTACTCTCCTGACGGCGGGGTACGAACTGGGCGGCTGGGTTCACCCCGACCGCCGGCTGGTGCTCCCGCCCCTGGAGCGTGGCGCGTCCGTGGCCCTGCTGACGAGCCAGTGGCCGGACGGCAGGCCCAGGCCGATGGCGCGCCGTCTGGAAGACCTGCGCGGTGAACGCCACCAGTACGCCGCCGTTCGCCGGACCGTGGACGCGCTCGGCGCGCATCCACTGGCCCTCGCTCTCGCGGCCGGGCTGAGCGGCTCAGCGGAGGCCACCGGGGTCGCCGACTTCACAGCCCTGGAGAAGCTGGTAACCGACCCCGACCGCGACGCGTTGGCCCTTGCCGAGCAGCTACGCCCCAAACTGCCCACCGATCACATCACTGGGGTCGCCGCCACCCTGTCGCGGAGCATCACCGCCCTCCCGGAGGAAGGCCTGGATGTACTGCTGCTGTCCAGTGTCCTCGGCGCGACGCCGCTTCCTGCGGCGCTGGTCTCCCTCGTTCTGGCCGAGGCCGACGGACTGTCCCGCGCGGAGGCGGACGACAGGGCTCAGAAAGGCCTCCGCCAGACCGAAGCGCGCTACCTCAGCCGGCGGTACGGCACGGAGACCAGTGATCTCGGCGCTGCGGCGGGGCTGTCGTGGAGTGTCCATCCGCTGGTCAATCAGGCTGTACGCCGGTCGGAACGCTCACCACACCGCCGTCAGGAACTGCGCCTGGCTGCCATCGCCGCCTTCACCCGCGAGATGGACGACGCCCGCGACAGCCAGCGGTATCCGCTCCTGTCCGGCCAGCTCTCCCATATCGAGCGACTGGCCGCAGACATGCTGGACATCGACGAGTGGCACCTCCTCAACGAGGCCGGACGGCTGCACGCCGAACTCGGCGACAGCCGGGCCGCACTGGACCTGTACGGAAGGCTCTATACACTATGCCGGTCCCGGCTGGGCGACGATCACTTCACCACGCTCGCCTTCCAACTCGGTCTGGGAGTCGCCCATGGTCTGCACGGAGACCATGGAACGGCCCGGACTCTGCTGGAGACGACGTACACAGCGCTCTGCCGACGGCTCGGTGCACAGCACCCCGACACTCTCATCGCGTGGAACAATCTCGCCGTGGTCTGCGGCGCCGCAGGTGACCACGAACACGCCAGGGGCATCTTCCGGTCGGTGCACGAGATCCGCGTCCGGCTGCTCGGACCGCAGCATCCCGACACTCTGGACGCCCTCACCAACTACGCCATCCACGTGGGCCGGTGCGGGGACCACGCCGAGGCGCATGAGCTCAAGACCGGCCTGTACCGGACGTTCCGCTCCCTGTACGGCGAAGACCATGCCCGTACCCTCGACGCGCTGAACAACCTGGCGGCCACGACACTGCGGCTGTCGGACCCCGTCGGCGCCCGGCGGATGCTGCGCATGGTGTACGAAACGCGGCGGCGCCTGCTCGGGCCGCTTCCGCACACCGCGGACGCGGCGGAGAACCTGGCCGGCGTCGTTGAGGATCCGGACCAGGCAGCCGATCTCCTCACCGAGGCCTACCGCATCCGGTTGCACACCCAAGGTCCGCCGCATCCCTCGACCCTGCGCACCCTGCACCACCTCCTCGCCGCGCTGCTCGAACGGGACGGCGAGCAAGCCCCTCCCCTTCAGCAGGGCCAACCCGGCACCGTCTTGACGAGGTATGCGACGACCGAGGTGGCCGAGACCCTTCCGGCCGGTCTGACGCCGGGACAGATCCGCCTCGACGACGAGCGCATGGACGAACGGATCGCGGTGCTGGAGGCGGCGATACGCGTCTACGACGTCCGGCTGGCCGCCCTGGGCCCGGACGACGTCGCGACGATGACCGCTGTCAGCCACCTGGCACACGCGCACGCGGCGCTGGACCAGTTCGACGGCCAGTACGAGGAGGCCTGGGTGCTCATCGACGACGCGACCACCGGCTTGGAACTGACCCTGGGAACAGGCGACGCCGTCACGGTCGCGGCCGACGAGGTACGCACCTGGATAGCCGGTCTCGGCTCCGGCCGGGACACGACCGAGGCGGGCAGCCGGTGAACGCGTACGACGTCTTCCTCTCCTTCGGCGGCCACGACAGGGCCAAGGCCGAGCGGATCGCCCAGGCACTGCGCAAGAGAGACCTGACCGTCTTCCTCGACGAGAACATCCGCACCGGCGAGGGCGTCACCGAGACCATCGAGCGGGCGCTGGCCTCGTCCCGGACCCTGCTCGTGTACTACTCGGCGGGTTACCCGAACCGGTATGCCTGCCAGTTCGAGCTGACGGCGGCGCTCCTGGCCGGGCAGCGGGAGGGCGACCCCACCGGCCGTGTGGTCGTGATCAACCCGGAGCCGGGCGAGGAGCACCTGTTCCCCGTGGAACTGGCGGACGCCTCGTTCGCCCGTGCCCCCAGATACGGCGACAAGGCCGCCCTCGACGACCTGGAAGCCGCGATCCGACGGCGCCTCGGCTCGGTGCGGGGCACCATCGGCGAGCCCCGGTTCACCGAGCGGCCACGCTGGATCGCCGACCGCGTGGCCGGCGCGCACGGCTTCGTCGGCCGATACCGCGAACAATGGCAGGTGCACTCGCAGCTTCGTCAGAGTGCCCACCCGATGGTCAGGCAAGTGACGGCAGGTCCCGCGGTGGCGCTGCTCGGCGTGGCCGGCGCCGGCAAGTCCGCCCTCGCCGCCGCATATGCCTGGCAATTCGGTGGGGCGTACCTGGGTGGAGTCCACTGGCTGGATCTGAGCGGCGCAACGGTGTCCGACGTGGCGAGCCGCTACACCCAGGAGTTGCGCCGGGCCGCCCGCACCCTTCGTCTCGGTCCCCGTGTGGAGCGGGCCGACGCGGCGGAGCTGAGCGCCGCCGTGTCCGATCACCTCTTCACCGCTGCTCGACCTGCCCTGTGGGTGGTCGACGATCTGCCGCCCGACCTGGATCCCAGGGAGGTTCAGCGTCTGCTGCTGCCCGCCGGTCCGCTCGTGCACACCGTCCTGATTAGCCGTCACGGGCCACTGGCCGAGTTCATGCCCGTCGTGGAACTGGGCGCGATGAGCGCCGAGGACGCCCAGGTTCTGCTGCGAGAAGACTGCCCGGTAGACAGTGAGGACGAGCGGCGGGCCCTCGGCGTCCTGGCCGAGCGGCTGGGCGGTCACCCTCTGAGCCTGCGTCTGGCCGGTCGTCAGCTGCGGAACCGTCAGGGGCTTTGCTCCGTCGGCGACCAGGTTCGCCGGCTCGTCGAGGATCCGACGGTCCTCGACCCCGCGATCGGTCTGGTCCGCACCGGTCTCGACCGGCTCACCGCGCAGCAGCGGCTGGTGCTCCAGCTCGCCACGATGGGCGCCGGCGCCCCTCTGCCCGCCGGGTTCATCGCCGATGTGGTGACTGCGCTGCACCTCCGCGAGGGTGACCTGGGCGACGCGCTGGCCGGCCTGCACGAGCTCATGCTGGCGACCCGGATAGAGGACCGCTGGGAGGTCCACGCCATTGTCCGGGAAGCCGCGCGGCGCTATCTGGACCCTGTCGTCCCCGACGCCGAACTCGCCCGGCTCGTCGGCGAGCAGCTGCTGGAGCAGGGCGGAGAACACGGCACGGAGTCCGACAGGCTCATGCCGTTCGCGGCCGCGCTCGCCCGCCATCCGCTCGTCGCCCAGGATGCCTGCTGCGCGCTGCACCGCATGCTGAGTGTCTTCCACCAGGACCGTGGCGAGCCGGTCGAAGCCGCCCGACACTGGGACCGGGCTCTCGCGTCCGGCGTCCCGGCGGTACCCGATCTGCTGCGGGGCGCCCGAGCCCACCTGGATGCGGGCCAGTACGAGCAGGCTGAGGAGTATGCCGCGCGCGCCCGGGAAGCCGCAGCGCCCGACGATCCGGGCGGGCTGTCCGCCGTAGGCCTGTTGGCCCAAGCCCTTGACGGGCTTGGCCGTTCCGAGGCGGCGGACCCCCACTGGGCGGCCGTGCGGGCGGCTTTTGCGTCATCGGACGATACCGGGCACACCGGCGCGGACCCGCCGGGGAGTGAACCGGGCCTCGGCCAGGCGCGGATCGAGTTGCGGCTGGGCTATCTGAAAAGCCGCAGGCTCCGTGGCGACATGCGCGTGGCCCTGGTCCATGCCGACGCACTCGTGAATCTCCTCGCCCACGAGTCGCCGGAACGCGCAGGGCACCACCTGCAGGCCGCACGGATCGAACTGGCCATCCTTCAGCTCTCCACGAACGCGCAGCGCGAGGCACGGCAGACGGCCGAGTCAGTCCAACGCTGGTACCACGAACATGGGTTGCCCGATCACATGAACGCCGTCACGGCACAAACCGTCCTCGCGCAGGCCTGGCTGACCCTGCATCTACTGGAACTCCACCCGGACCCGGCGAACTGGCGGGAGGCCGCAGAGACCCTGGGGCAGCAGCGAGAGCAGCTGCGTCGGAGCCACGGGCCGATGAACGACCGGACGCTGAGCACCGATGTGGAGTACGGCAACGCCCTCCTGTGCCTCGGTCGGCCCACGGCAGCCCGGAAACACCTGACGGAGACGATCTCGCGGCTCGACCGGCGGCACGGCGCGCGGCACCCGATGACCCTGCGGGCCCTGCTGCTGCTGGCCCGCTCACACGCACAGCTGGGTGAGTACGACACGGCGAAGGAGCTGAGTGGGCAGGCCTATACGGCTCTGCTGGCCACGCTTGGCCCCTGTCATCCGGACACCCTCCACGCCCAGTACGACCTCGGCGTGGCACTGGTGCTCACTGGATCACATCGCCCGGGGCTTCGCATGTTGTCGGCCGTGCGCCGTACCGCGCCGTCGACCATGGGCCGCAAGAACGACCTGTACGCGCAGAGCGTGGCGGCGACGGCCCTGGGGGTCCTGCCGGGTGCCGTATGGCGGATGGTCGACCGCATGACCAAAGGCCGACCCCGTACCGACGAAACCCCATAAACGCCGCGTGGCAGGGTAGACCCCTGGCAGCGGGGGACCGTCGGCTCTGCCGGATCGTTTCTCCTGCTGCTTAAGCGCGCTCTCGATGACCGCGTTCTCGATGATGTCGATGACATGGATGGGTGGGGACATGGATCCGGTGTCGGTGGGATTACTGGTCGCGTTGGCCGGCGGGGCCGGAGGTGAGCTCGGACGCAACGCGTGGGCGGCGCTCTCCGCGCTGGTGCGACGCCCGTTCCGCCGTGCCGGAGGCGAGGACGCCCCGGCAGTCGGTTCGGGCGAGGCGGAACTGGCACGGCTCGCCCAGAACCCCGCCGACCAGAGCACCGCCCAGGCACTCAGCACGACGCTGGCGGTGCGGGCCGCCCTGGACGCGGAGTTCCGCGCCGTACTCGCCTCCTGGCACGACCAGGCGCAGCGGATTCCCTTCGACGAGGGTGGCGTGCACAACACCATCAGCGGCGGTGTCCAGCACGGTCCGGTGCTGCAGGGGCGGGACTTCTCCAACCTCACCTTCACCATGGCCGCTCCGGGGTCGGATCAACGGGGCGGCTCCGACCGCGGCGGGCAGGACGGTGCGGCAGATTGAACCAGTCAGAAGCCGTCCGTGAGCTGCTGCACCTGGTCCACGATGCGATTCCACAGCTCCTCGAAGAGCTGCTCCTTCGAAAGTGATCGGGTGCTCGGAACGCTCCCGAACACCGACAGGTCGTGCATTTCCAGCCGGGGCGTTCCGGTGGTGCGGTCGAAGACCGGTGTGGCGGTGCCGTTGCTCCTGTTACTTCCGTCCTGCAGACGGTGCCCGACGACGAAGTTGAGCACGTCGTCCCGTCCCATGCCGCCCACGTGGATGTCAATCCCGTACAAGGTCCGGCCGCGCCGCTCGACGCGCACTCGAAGTTCCGAGTCGGAGTTGCGGACCGTGCAGACGAGGCCGGACTCGGACATCCGCGGGGCTGCCCTCTTGAACTGCTCGGTGAGATAACGGAACGAGGACTCCAGTTCCGTGTATCTGCTGAAGCTCTCAGGCGTCGTCCTGGGAGTCCGCAGAACCGGCACCGTGCTCTCGCTCCGTGTCGGTGTTCCTGCCAGGGGCACAGAGCCGGAGTCGGGGATTCGCCGGCGGAACGCGCGGGCCAGTTCCTGCGGTGTGTAGTCCTCTGCCCGGAGAAAAGCGACGGCGGGGCTGAGGAGCTCCGCGGGGACGGTCACATCCCCGACCAGCACGGGGAGGATGTATTCGTCCGGGTTGTCCAGGGCGGGCACCAGCATGGCCCTGTACTCGTCCATCGGATAAGGCGTCGACAGGTATGCGTGCGACAGGAAGGGCGCGACGTAACGCGCCCTCTTGCCGCCGTAGATATTCCGGAATCCCGTGATGAGGTTGCGGCCCCACAACTCGACACTGAGATCACGGTCGTAGAGCACGGACAGGCCGTCCTCCTTGCAGGCTTCGACGACTTGTTCGACGTACGGCCGCTGTTCGCCGGCGAACGAGACGGCGAGATCGTGGACCTGGATCGGCTCTCCCATGAGGGGAGCTTAGGGTGCGCACGCGACGGACGTGTGCTGTCCGTCCAGGACGGGGAGGAACACTCCGCCGGGCGCTTTATCCCGGCCCAGTGTCCGCCGTCTGAGCCTGATCGTTGAGAGGGGACTGAGATTGACCGGCATACCGCCCGAGCGTCCGGCGCCTTCCGTTCCCAGTGCGGGGATCGCATGACCGAGTCCTCTGCGTCCCGCACCGACAACAGCATCAACGGGGGGACGTACTACGGCCCGGTGGTCCAGGCCGGCAGCGTCACCATGAACCTCCCGCCGGCTCTCGCGCCGCCGCTCGGGATTCTTTCCGTGCCCTCCTCGGTCTTCGTGGGCCGGGACCACGAGGTGCAGGGACTGTTGGACGTGATCGACCCGGACGGCGGGAACGGGCCGCGCTCCCGGGTCGGGCTGGTGACCGGTGCCGCGGGGATGGGCAAGAGCGAACTGCTTCTGCAGGTCGCCCATCGTGCCGTGGACCGCGGCTGGTTCCCCGGCGGGGTGCTCTCGATCGACCTCAACGGGTTCTCGTCGGGCCTGGCACCGCTCACGCCCGCGGACGCCCTGAGGCGGCTGCTGCAACGGCTCGGACTGCCGCTGGACGCGATCCCTGAGCATGCGGAGGACCGGGCCGCGGTCTACCGCGAGTGCCTCAGAGACCGCTCGGTGCTGGTGCTGCTCGACAACACCCGGGACAGCGCGCAGGTTCAGTCGTTGCTGCCGCCGTACGGCTGTGCGGCTCTGGTCTCCAGCCGCAATATGCTGCCCGCGCTGGACGACGCCCGCCGCCTCCCGCTCTCCGACCTGTCGCCCGACGCGTCCTGCGAACTGTTTCTCGCGGCGGCCGACCCCCGCACCGGGACGGACGCCGAAGGAGCCGCCGCCCGCTCTCACGCGCAGCGGATCGCCACCAGTTGCGCCGGGCTTCCCCTCGCCCTTCGGGTCGCGGCCGCACAAGTACGGGGAGAAACGGCCGACCACCTCGCTGAACTCGCGACATCGCTGGACGACAAACGGAAGAGACTGGTGGAACTGGACGACGGCGAGCGCGCCGTGGCCGCCTCGATCGGGGCTTCCTACGACATCCTCGACGAGGGTGAACGACTGCTGTTCGCCCTGTGCGGTCTGCATCCCGGTTCCCGTGTGGGCGTCCATGCCGTCGCAGCCCTGGCCGACCTGCCGCCGCGTGACGTCCGGCGCCGGATGCAGAGGCTGCGGAACATCCACCTGGTCGAGGCAGACGGCGTCGGCCACTACAAGGTGCACGATCTGTTCCACGTCTACGCCCGGCAACGGGCGCACGAGGACTTGCCCGAGGCCGATACCCGGGCCGCCATGGACAGGCTGATCGACTGCTACCTGTACACCGCTGACCGCGCGGACGCAGCCGTGGCACCAGGGCGCTACCGGCTGCCCCATACCGTGGCCCACCCGCCGCACAGCATCCCCGACGTCGACGAACGAGACGCCGCACTCGCCTGGTTCGCCGAGGAGATGCCCCAGCTGTCCGCCCTCATGAGAGTGGCGGCCACGACCTCGGATCGCTCGCGGTGCTGGATCCTGGCCGATGCGATGCGCGGCTTCTTCTTCCACACCAAGGCCTGGGACAGCTGGCTGGAGACGCTTCAGGTCGCGCTCGACGCGGCCACGGACGCCGGTGAGGTCCGCGTACAGAGCGTCCTGCACAACAGCATGGGAGTCGCGCTCATCGAGCAGGGCCGCTCCCAGGACGCGGCACGCCACTACGAGGCGGCGATGGCCGGCTTCGAGGCGGTGGGCGACGCGCACGGAGTGGCGACCGCGGTGGAGAACCGCGCCTGGGTGCACCAGTACGCCGGAGACCACGTGGCGGCCCTGGCCGATCACCAGCAGGCGCTCGACGTCTACGGTGCCCTCGGCGCCCGGCGCAACACGGCGATTGTCCAACGGGGCATGGCGCTGGCCGAGATCGAACTCGGACGGTACGAGGACGCCACGGCGCATCTGACCCAGGCACTTGACGTGTTCGTGGAACTCGGGCTCGACCTCGATTCCGCCATGGCCCTGAACGGTCTGGGCGAGGCGCATGCCAGCGTCGGCCGGGCGGAACCGGCCCGGCGCCATTTTCTGCGGGCCCTGCGGCGGAGCCGGGCCTGCGGCAGTCTCTTCGAGGAGGCCCGGGCCTGCGAGGGGCTCTCGGCCCTGCTGGCCGCCACCGATCCCCGGCGCGCTGCGCACCATGGGAGGCGTGCGCTGGCGCACTACCAGACCCTGCGCTCCCCGAAGGCCGAGCAGGTCCGCTCCCGGCTGACCGCACTGGGGGATCCGGGATGGCCGACCCGTCAGTCGACCGGGTGACGGTAGGCCACGATCTTCTCGGCGACCGCGGGTGAACACCCGCGCTGCAACAGAGTGTCGAGGTTCGGGGAGGCAGCCCGGCGCACGTCATGGCTCATGATCAGCTCCACGGTGACGAGCTCGTTGTCCGGTCTCCAGCCGGCGCATTTGTCGATCACCTGTCCAAGGTCCAGCACATCCGCCTCGATCAGGTGACCGAGCGCCTCTCGCGCCCACGCGCCCGCGTCCTTGTGCTGATTCACATCGACCTGGCGCAGGGTACGGAACAGCCATCCGGCCGCTCGAAGCCGCAGCCGATGGCCGTGCAGCACGCACAACGTCTTGAGCAGGGCGACCAGTTGGCGGACGACTGGTGTCCCGGCAGACGCGGCATCCTGCGTCGCCCGGTCCAGGAGAGCACTGATCGCCTTCTCGGCCGCCCCGACCGAAGAGGCATCGGTGCGGCAGAAGTTGTGCGCCAGTTGCAGCAGCAGCCTGAGTTCGTCGTTGCTCCTGATTCCCTCGACGGCACGTCGGGCGGCTTCGTCCAGCCAGGTGAGCACCACTTCGGCGGCCTGTCGCCGATGTGTGCGGACAAGGGGAACGACGATACCCAGGGCTCTGTTTCGGATCAGTGGATCATGGTGAGTGGCCAGCGGAGTCAGCAGCTCCGCGTAGAGCCATGCCTTGCTGTTGTTCGCCGCTCGGTCCAACTGATGCAGCGCTTGGGAAGCGGCATTGCGCGAGTTTCCCATGGCGAGATCGACGAGACGCTTGCGCGCGAACGGTTCGCTGTCGGCGACCAGACCGTACAAGCGGGCCTCGACCACCGGAGACAACCGCAGCGCGAAATCACCCGCGTCCGTCCGGGTGGCGCTGAGGATTGTAAGGACAATTTCCTTGGCGATTCCCTGACATTCTCGCGCCAGATTGGCGATCGCGCTCTCCTGCTCACTCGCCGACAGCTCGGTCAGTTTGCCCAGGGCCCTGGGCAGCAGCACGGGATCGTCGTGCACCAGCCGGAGATACGCGTCCACCGCTGTTCCGGACCAGTCGGTGATCTGTTCTGACAGCCACTCGGCCAGCGGCATCCGGAGCGACCGCGGTGACTCGGCGAACGCGTTGAGCACTCCGCAGACCTGTCGGATTCCCGCCGAGCGCTCCGGCACCGAGGCTGTCAGCAACGCCTCGGCCACCCATACGGCACCGTCGGTACGCACGGCTTCCTGAAGGCACTGCAGCATGCGGCGGGCTGCGCCGTTGTCGTCCGTGGTGAGAAAGGTGGCGATCAGCAGGGCCCCGATGTCCCGCTTCTCGTTGGCGGCGCGGGCCAGGGCTGCGTACCTCACGGAGGTGCTCTGCTCGCGGCCTGAGGTCAAGAAGGCCAGAGGATCGTCGAGGTTCGGCAGGCCGGTCGTGGCGCCGTGCGCCCATGGGACCACCTGCAGCACCAGCTCCTCATCCACCGGACGCAGCTCCTGATAGGAGCCGCGGGCCAGAAGCGAGACGAGCGCTTCTACCCGCTTGTCGTGGGCCACGCCCGGAACGAGGAAGGCGCGGGCCAGTTCACGTACCGCGGGCGCCCCGATCTCCCGTGGCCGAAGCATGTCCCGGGCCTCGATCAGCGCTTCGGAGGGCAGCGCACGGCCGCGATCGACGAACGGGGCCAAGAGATACTTCACCGCGTCGCCGACGAGCGTGTGCTTCAGCTTCGAGGACGGATCGGACATCCGGCTCCGCAGCCGTTCCAGCAGGGTGACCAGCCAGGCGCCGCTCTTCCCGCCGCCACGCACCACCAGTTTGGCGGCCGATCGCGCCACGGCGCACACCTGGTCCGGAGGGACGTCCTGGAGGAGGCGGGCAGCGGCCTGCACCGCCTCCTCCAGGCCGCGGTCCGGTACTGAAGGCAGTGCCTCGATCAACTGCTTGCCGAAGACCTCACCTGCCTGGGGTACGCGCTCGACCAGGGTCAGGAGCAAACCCTCACGATGTTCCTCGACAGCGCCGAAGACCACGGTCCGAAAGACGACGATCTCGTCCAGGTCCAGCCGGCCCAGGAGATCCTCGACTTCCTCGGCATTCGCCATCGCCACCAGGTGACGGACCATCTGCCAGGCGAAATAGCGTTCATGCGGACGCTCGCGCAGTTCTTGCAGCAGCGCGTCGCGTTCGGCGCGGGACTCATACAGGTGCATCGCGACGAAGTACTCGGTCAAAGCCTGGTGGCGGAAACCGACCTGCTCGCCGGCAAGGTGCTCGAACTGCACCAGGACGGTCTCGCTGAGCAGGTCGCGGTATGCCGGTAATCCGATGCCCTCCAGCGGCAGCGAGCTCTCCGGAGCCCGCAGCGAGAGTGTGTCCCGTGAGGCTGCCCACAGCAGGCGCGAGAGGGCGGAGACCAGCCGCTGCTTGGCGAAGGACTCCTCGGTGGTGCGCGAATAGCGCCGACTGGCGATGACCTTCTCCTGGAAGTACCGGCGCATGAGGCGAGTGGCACTGAGATCCGGCGGGAAACTGTCGGCCTTGGCGAAGAGCTCGCAGAACATGAACAGATGCAGGGGGTTGGCGATCAGTTCCGTCAGGGCACTCTGGTCCGGGTCGTCGTACGCCGCGATGATTCGGCCCACGAAATCCCCCCGGGTGTCCTGGAGGTCGTGGCGTTTGAGGTAGCCCTGTACGACGAGGATGACCTCCTCCCCTGTGAGCGGCGGCACCCCCATGTCCTCCGCGCGAGGCGTCGCCAGGCGGGCGTAGTCCTTCTTCAGCCAGGTGTCGAAGTCGTGCTCTCTGCACGTGAAGGCGACTAGAACCCCCTGGGCGTAGAGGGTATGGAGCAATCCCAGGACCAAGCGGGCCGTTTCGGCGTTGAGCAGGTAGTCCATGGTGTCCAGGACCAGCACGACCTGGCGGTTCCAGCGGTCGGCGCACGCTGTGGCGACCGCGGCCAGCGACACGGGCTCGGTCGAGGCGGGAGCGAGCAGCTCACCCAGGGCCCGGTCGAGGTCGGCCTGGCTGTGGATGGCCGCCACCACGTACTCGCAGTTGACCAGCAGGGCGGTGACGTCCTGGTCCTTGTCGAGGGCCTGGAAGATCTGGGAGCTCAACACCGACTTGCCGATGCCCGCTTCCCCCAGCAGAGGGACCGGAAGAACGTCGGAGGAGGCGATACGACCCCGGATGCGCGGCAGGTGACGGTCTTGCAGGGCGGCTCGGGGAACGATGGCTGTCGCGGCCTTGCGCTGGGCGTCCGCCCACATCTGCCGAGAGGCGTCGAGCGCGGCCTGCGGTACCGCGTGCTGCCCGTTCAGTGCGGAGTTCTGCCCGCTTGGTGCCGCCTTCTGCCCCTTCGGTACGGCGGGCGGGTAGGGCGGCAGGTCGGGACGGGGCCCCAACGGGGGGCGTACGTAGGGAGGTTTGTTTGTCAGCCTCCGCAGGAGGTCTTCCGCGCCGTTGGTATCGAAGGAGGCGACGAGGTAATGATCGCTGCCAGTGGGCTGGAGGAACAGCGGAATGTCGCTGACCAAGCCCCCAGGAAGCACCACCGGGAGGATCTTGTCCGTCCAGACTCCCACGTCGGCGTTGTGCAGTTCACGCAGCAAGCGCATCTCGGCCTGCAGCCCTCGGCGTTCATGTGACTCGACATCTCCGTCGCCCACCCGTCTGCACTCGGGTGATGCCACCACGATGACGAAATCGGCCTTCGGAATCTCCTGGATGGCCCACAAGGGCCAGTCACGTCGCTTGTCCAGATTCCATACGTCCAACTGCACATCGATGCTGTTCGCGACGAGGAACTCGCACAACGCGCGGACGTTCTCCTTGTGCTCCGGCGAGTCATGGGCGTATGAGACGAAGACCCGTGGCGCTCGGGCGGACGCGGGCCCGTCCGAGGATGCCGGCGCGGGCCGCCCGGGGCGAGCGGCCTGCGGCTCGGCTGTACCCGCGCCGTTCTCCGGTCCGAACAGCAGGTCCGGTGTCAGCTGTGGGTCCGAGAGCATCAGGCGGAATCCGCGCCCGGTACCGCGGGCGCGGACCCGAAGACCGTCCGGTCCCACGACGGCGAGGCGGGCCTGCAGGAGACGTTCGATCACATCGGCGAACTTCGTGAGGCTCAGCTCTGCACGGACGTCCGCGGGCAGCATGCCGTAGAGATCGTCCAGTCGATGGGAGTTGCCGTCGGTGATCAGGCTGAGCCGCGCGTGGATCACGGCGTCGGACGGCCGGAGTTCGACCCTCCTGATCTCGAACACCAGCGGCGCCACCATTCCGATCACGGCGACGGGGACCGCATCGGCGCCCAGTAACTGGAGCACACTCGTGGCGACCACTCCCACGAGTACGGATTTCGCGATCGCCACTGGCAGATCGATGCGCCACGTGTTGGTGCGCATCTCGTACGCCGAGACGTCACCGCCGTGCCCGCGTACCAGGGAGCGGACCGTGACCGACACCTCGGCCAGGTCCATGTCGAGCAGGTCCGCCAACCGCTCCAGAACGGCCGCGTCCAGGCTGATGCGGTCCTCCGTGACTTTGGGTAACAGCGCGTCGAAACCCGCCGGCCACCGTCGGCTGTCCGTGTCGGTCACGACACCGCGTCCTGGTCGAGGACGTGCCAGGCGCTGAAGACATGGTTGAGAACCTGGTTGAAGGCCGCGGCGTCGTCCCGAAGGAAGGTTCCGTCCACCTCGACGTGTCCGCCGCGGTCGCCCCGCACGCCGTGCCGCCCGCGCAACTGCTCCGCGAGCAGGGACACCCCGACCTTCCCGCCGATGCAGATGAACCGGAACGCCGGCTGCCGGTCAAGGGTGAACGCCGCCATCAACAGGTCTCCGGACGCGAGCCCCTCCAGCGGTACCAGACCCATCCGGACGTGCGCACCCTGCCCGCACCAGTCGTCCACATGCCATGCGACCGGTAGGTCCATAAGGACGAAGACCGGCTCCACGCGCCCCAGCATGTCGACCGCCGACGGGTCCGTCAGTGTCAGGTGCGAGGTCAGCACCAGCAACGGCGTCTCGCCCAGGAGGGTCTGACACTGCCGTGGAGTGGTCGTCGACGGCAGTAGTCCCAGACGCACGACCTGCCGGCCATCTGCCGTCCGAGCCACGGCCAGCAGCGCGACGATCAATTCCGGCAACTTCGCTCCTTCGGGCAAGGAGAACTGCTTCCGCGCGACCTCGCGACTCAGCCAGACGCCGCAGACATGCCTGTGATCGTCCGAGTCACCCAGCGTGAAGGCGTCGAGGAATCCGGGAGTGTGCGCGCTGTCCACCATTTCGACGGGCAGCCGGTCCCGCAGCACGATCTTCTGCCGGTCGTACTCCAGCGCGTCGTCGAGCACAGGCCGCCGTTCCGTGACCACCTTCAGCCGTTCCGACAGTACAGCGTCCACCTCTGCCACCGCCGCCTTCAGCGCAAGGGCGACACGGGCCTGGTCCTCCCAGGCCACCGACGGCATTCCGGCGCCGGCGAGGACCTCGCTGACGTACTCGTAACACCTGCGGAGTACGACCTCCTCCTCGAACCGGCGCAGACTGTCCAGCTCCTCGTCGTCGGAAAGGTCCCGGCGATCGGCGTCCCCTCGAAGGACACCTCGATCGGGGTGAGCGGAGGCGAGCTCCGACAGGACAGCGCCCCAACCGTCCGGTCCGCCGGCCGCCTCGAACGCCTTCAGCCGCCGGTCGGGCCGGGCGGCGTCGGTGATATCGGTCCTCCTCATGCGGGCGAACCCCGTCTCCAAGAGGTCGAAGACGTGCACCGGCGCCATCGAGCAACGCAGCACGGAGGCCGCTGCAGTCTCCCGGAAATGCCACGGGATCACACCGGTGCCGGCCAGGCCCAGACCTCGCTCCAGGTATCCCAGGTAGGTGGCGTTGCCGTCGAGCACGGAACGGGTCTGCCGGACGCCTGCCAGCGACGCTGACAAGGTGGTCGCGAACACCTCGTGCGTCTGACGCGAACCCTCTACCATCACATCGAACAACTCCGGAAGCACCAGTGGCCTGAATCCGCGTTTGGACAGCAGTAGCGCCATGGCTGAAATGAGCCCGTACCCGGTGGACGCCTGGAGTTCGTGATGCAGCCCCTCGTGTGTCTCCACCATGAGCTGCTCATCGCCGTTGCGGAGGTTGTCCAGTGCCAGCACCCACGCACCCGCACCGTCGTAGCCACCCAGGAGCCCACTCCGCAGCATCGCGGTCAGCCCGTCTCTCGCGCAGGAGAAAGCCACGGAATTCAGCACGATGTTCGCCCCCCTCGGCCGGCCACGGCGATGGTCCAAGCTTAGTGAGCCGATTCGGTGACGGGTGGGCAGTAGCGGCCGATGGAGTCAACGATGGCTGTGCCTCAAGGCGAGCAGATCTTGAAACCGCACACGTGACGCCGCTTCTCAATCGTGGCGTCTCGTTGATATGGCCTCTGGTCAGGGTTGCGGGAAATGATCATGGAAGTCGTGGGAAAGATCTCCGAGGGTCCCGGCGTCGTGCCTGACCAACGCATTCCGTCGGTTCCCTGTAGGGAGCGTCGCGCCAGATGGCGCTGGGCAGCGTTCGCGATCTCGCCCTCCTGCTGGCGGGAGACAACCGCGCGTCTGATGCGCTCTCTGCGCGAGCCCCCCACCATCGCACCCGAACTGGCGAGCCTGTCTCCCCGTGAGCGGAACATCCTCGCCCTGATCGGGGAGGGGCTGACCAACCGTCAGATCGGCAAGAAGCTCCACCTTTCGGACAAAACGGTTAAGAACCACATCTCCCGGCTCCTGGCCAAGCTCGGCGTGCAACGGCGGGTCCGGGCCGCAGATCTCGCATCACACCTGGAACAACCCGAGGCGGGCGAACGCCCGGGTCAGTGAGCCTGGGAAACAGGGGAGCGGCGCCCTTAAGCTCGCGCCGACCTCACTGGCACCCACCACGCCACCCGGGTCCGCCCCCCTCCGGCCGCTCACCGAGCCAGATCGCTCCGCCGAACTAGACGGCCTGCTCCTCCATGTTCTTCAGCCCCCTGTGCGCGACACGTGCGCGTATCCCGCGGCGTCAGCACCACTTCCATTCACTGGCGACGAGGCGTGGAATGGTGTGCAGCTGGGGCGTAAGGGCTGAAGGAATCACATGGTGCAGGCCCGATTCGAGGCAGCGCATACATGCACAAGCAGCTACATGCGCAAGCAACTATCCGGGGAATGATCTCCGCGTCACTGGGATCCGATTGATCAATTGGGGGCATCAGTCCTGGTCAGCCGAATTCGTGAACGACCTACACATACAACCACTGACGATACGGTGATGAGGGCCTCGACCTTATGGTCGCGGTCCTCTTTGCGTGTTCGTGGCTGATGGTGATGTCCAGGGCTTCGCGGAGCGGGACTCTCTGGTCGGCGTCGACCGTGCGGATGCGCTGTGCAGTGCCCGCCGGTCCAGCACGTCACCCATACGCCCCGGTTCGGGCAACAGCCCCATACCGGCCACGGCGGACCGATCACGAGAACGACGGAGCCCTGGCGCAACGGCTCGGTTCCCTCCGACCGGCCCGCACCGACACTGCTGTGAGGGTCGGGACGAGGTCCTGTCCTCACAGCAGTGTCCTTCGTGTCAGACCTTCAGCGGCTGCATGCCGGGCGCGTTCTGTGGCTTGTTCCAGTCCGGGTAGATAGCGAACAGCCACAGGCCGTTCCGCTTGAAGACGGTGAAGTTCTGCTGCTGTCCGGTGCGGCGGAAGTAGATCGTGCCGCCCCGAACGTCGTAGGGATCCTCTTCGGCCATGTTGATCGAGACCGGTCCTGCAGCGCCCTTACCGTAGCGGCGGATGAGCCAGCGGGCGCCAGCTGCTTCGGTCCGGCGGGCGAACCAGTTGTCGTGCCAGGACAGGTCCTCCAGGCCGTCCGTGTTAGCGTCACGCACTCGCTCTATGAAGAGTTGCATGTAGAGCTTGAGTGTGTCGGGGGCGGTCTTGTCGCCGGTGAAGGTCACCGCGGGCAACCCCGCGCGGCTTACCTGGCGGTAGTCCCACTGGTCGCGCGGCGCGCCCCAGGCGACTGTCCCTGCGGCCAGCAGGACGACCAGGGCCAGCGAGAGCCACAGCACATGGCTGCGTTTCATCTTTACCTCAGTACCAGTGCGGAGTGACGTGGGCGATGTAGGCCGTGACGCCCTTGCGGCGCTTCATGATCGCAGAAAGGGTTGTGTTCCTGTACTTACCGGAGTGCTGGTAGGCCAGCACGGAGCCGGTTGTGGAACCGGCGTAGTAGATCACGCCCGCGTGGTCGAGGTTGGAACTCCTGCGCGCGTAGTCCAGCAGCGTGATGTCGCCAGGCACGATGTCGCTGATCGTGCGGACCCAGGTGACGCTGTCCTCGTTGGCCATGAAATGGGCGAAGTTGTTCCCAGCGGACCAGGAGTAGGTCATGTCCGACTTCGACTTGCGCCACCATTCCCACGGGCTGCGTCTGACGTCGACGATCGAACCGTACTCCGTGTGCGCGCCGCCGCCCTTGTGGAGAGCCCTGGAGGCGAAGTTGGTGCAGTCGGATCCTTCGGAAAGCCGCTGCCTGTTTCGTGCGGGAGACGGCACGGTGATCCGCTTCCGTTTCGTTGACGAGCATCGGAGCGCCCACAGGGTGAAGCGGATGTGTGATGTTCTCGGCTGGGACCGTTCCAGCTGTCACGCCTGGCGCCAGTGCGGGGAGGGTCGGCGGGAGAAGGCCGACGCGGAAGAGGTTCCGGCGGGCAGCATCCGGGTGATGCACACCGATTCCCGGGGAGCCTACGGCGCCCGCAGGATCACTCAGGCGCTGCGTGACCGGGGGAACCTGGTGAACCGTCAACGCGTCGCGCGGATGCTGCGGGAGCGCGAGATCGTCGGGATGACGCGCCGGAAGCCGCGGTCGCTGATGAAGCAGGACCGCACGGCGCCGCCTGCCTGAGCCCCGGCCCGCACGAGGCGTTTGCGCGGGGCGTCAGTCCTGGCGGGCGTAGGACGCGAGGCGGTCGGCGAGGGCGGCGACGAGCCCGCGCAGTTCGTCCGGGCGCTCGACGGCGAACGGCCGGTCGAGGGCCGCGAGCACCGCGGGCAGCCAGTCCAGCCGCTCCGCCCGCAGTCCGACGCGCAGCCACCGTTCCGTGGCCCCGCCCTGGTCCACCGCGGGCCCGGTCTCCTCGATGCTCGCGACCGCCACCGGCAGCCGGGCGCGGATCTGCTCGGGCGTCCCGTGCACGCGCAGGACCACCTCGTGCCGGTACGAGGCCGAGGCGAGCCCGGTCAGCACGCGCTCCGCGGGGCCGGGTCCCGCGGGTGCCTCGAAGGAGCCGGGCAGCGTCCGGGCGTCCGCGATGCGGTCGAGCCGCAGGGTGCGGTCCTCGCCGATTCCGGCGTCCTGCCCGGTGACGTACCAGCGGCCCGCGTGCGCGACGATCCCGTACGCGTGGAGCGTGCGCTCGCTGCGCCGTCCCTCCCGGTCGGTGTAGCGCAGCGCCAGCGGCCGGCGGTGGCGTACCGCGTCGGCGACGGTGAGCAGGACATCGGCGTCCGGGGTGTCGAGGTCGCCGGGGCGCTCGGTGAACTCCAGCGACTCGGTGAGGGCGTCGAGCCGCCGGGCGAGGTGCCGGGGCAGCACCCGGCGGATCTTCGCCGCGGCCGTCTCGTTCGCGGTGCGCTCCGCCGTCGTCAGCCCCGCCCGGCGGCCCAGGACCAGGCCGAGCAGGACGGCCAGCGCCTCGTCGTCGCCGAGCATGAGCGGGGGCAGCCGGTACCCGGGGGAGAGCCGGTAGCCGCCGTAGCGCCCGCGCACCGACTCCACGGGCACGTCCAGGTCGATCAGCTGGTTCACGTACCGCCGCACGGTGCGCCCTTCGACGCCGAGCCGCTCGGCGAGTTCGGCCACGGTCCGGGTGCCGCCGGACTGCAGGAGCTCCAGCAGGGTCAGCACGCGGCCGGTGGGACGAGACATGCGGACAATCTAGCGCCCATACCGGACCGATTCTGTCCGCTATCTCTCCTAGCGTGCACGGGGTCAGCCTTCAGCACGGCCTGGGAGATCCCATGGAGTTCGTCTCGATCCGCATCATCACCGCCGACGTCGCCCGCCTCGTCGCGTTCTACGAGCGGGCCACGGGGGCGCGGGCCGCCTGGGCCACCGAGGACTTCGCCGAGCTGCGGACGGCCGGCGCGACGCTCGCGATCGGCGGCACCCGCACGGTCCCGCTCTTCGCGCCGGGCTCAGCCCGCCCGGCGGACAACCACAGCGTGATCGTCGAGTTCCTCGTCGACGACGTGGACCGCGTCCACCGGAACCTGACCGATCTCGTCACCGACTTCGTCACCGAGCCCACCACGATGCCCTGGGGCAACCGCTCGCTGCTGTTCCGCGACCCCGACGGCAACCTCGTCAACTTCTTCACCCCGGTCACCGCCGCGGCCAAGGAGAAGTTCACACGCTGACGCCGGGCGGAGTTTCGCGGCATATGTCCCCTAGGGTGTGGGGGTCGTGTGTCGGCGGACGCGAGGGAGCTGGGGCCGTGACCTGCGCTGAGCCGGATCCGCGGTCCGGGCGACGGTCCTGGGCGCCGCTCCTGGCCGTGTGCGCGGGGTACTTCATGGTGATCCTCGACGTGACGGCCATCAACGTCGCCGTGCCGGTGATCGGCCGGCAGCTGTCGGCCTCGCTCACCGGCATCCAGTGGATCACCGACGGGTACACCCTGGTCTTCGCCGGGTTCCTGCTGACGGGCGGCGCGCTCGGCGACCGGCTCGGCAACCGCCGGGTCTTCGGCCTGGGCGTGGCGGTGTTCACGCTGTCCTCGGCCGCGTGCGCGCTCGCGGGAAGCGTCCCGTTCCTGGTCGCGGCAAGGCTGGCGGAGGGGCTCGGCGCGGCGCTGATCGTGCCGGGTTCCCTCGCCCTGCTCCAGCAGGCCTACCCGGATCCGGCGGGCCGCTCGCGGGCCTTCGGGCTGTGGGGTTCGATGGCGGGCGTCGCGGCCGCCGCCGGCCCGCTGCTGGGCGGGCTGCTCGTCGCCACGCTGGGATGGCGCTGGGTGTTCCTCGTCAACCTGCCGGTGGGCGCGGCCTGCGTGCCGCTGACGCTGCGGCACGTGGCACGCTCGCCCCGGCGCGCGGACCGGGCCCTGGACTGGCCGGCGCAGTGCGCGGTGGTGGCCGCCGCCGCACTGCTGACCGCGGCCCTCAACGAGGCCGGGCGGCGCGGCTGGTCCAGCCCCGCCGTGCTCGCCGGAGGCGGTCTGGCCGTGCTGGCCGCCGTGGCGTTCGTGGTGCGTGAGCGGCTGGCCCGCTCGCCCGTGCTGCCGCCGAGCCTGCTGCGGTCCCGGGCGATGAGCGGCGGCGCCGCCATCGGCCTGCTGTTCAACTTCGGCTTCTACGGCATGGTGTTCACCGCGAGCCTGGAGTTCCAGCACCAGCGCGGCCTCAGCGCCCTGGGCACCGGCCTCGCGCTGTTCCCCGCGGTCGCGATGACCATGTTCGCCTCCGTTCTCTCGGGGCGACTGGCCCGCCGTACCGGCGACCGTCCGCTGGTGGTCTCCGGCATGCTGCTGGCGGCCCTCGGCCTGGCCGGCTGGGCCGCTGCGGGCCCCGACCCCGGCTACCCGCTGCTGATCGGCCCGATGGCGGCGGCGGGATTCGGCACCTCCTTCGCCCTCACCGGCTCGACCGCCACCGTCATGGGCGCCGCGCCCCCGGGGTACTCCGGTGCCGCGTCCGCCCTGTTCAACACCGCCCGCCAGATCGGCAGCGCCGCCGGCGTCGCGCTCGGCGGCAGCCTGCTCGCCACGGCCGGGGACTACGGCACCGGGCTGCGCACCGGCATGGCCGTCGGCGCGCTCGCCTACCTGGTCGCCGCCGGACTCGCGTGGCGCTGCGTACCGGCGCGGCCGAAGCGGCCCTGAGCGCGGTGCCCCGCGGGTGTCGGTGCGTCCCCGAACGACCAAGTCATCCATGATTTGCAGATATTGGCCAGAAACTTGCAATCACTTACATGATTCATTTCTTCGCTTCGTCAGAATCTAGCGACGCGGAGGGGGGCTCTGTACGGTCGGGGCCGATTCCCCCCACTTCTGAAGGAGCATCACATGCGGATGATCCCCGGACCCCGGCGCCTGGCGGTGGCCGCCGTGGCCGCGGCCGGCGCGCTGTGCGCGTCCGTCCTGCCGGCCGTCGCGGCGGCCCCCGATGCACCACCGGCGCGGCCGGCCGTGGGCGCGGCCACCCCGTTCTCGGTGTACGAGGCCGAGGCGGGAACCCCGGCCGGGGGCGCCGCCGTACGGTCGCTCACCTCGGCGCCGGCGACCCCGTACTCGAGCGCGGCCCTGGAGGCTTCGGGCCATTCCTACGTCCACCTCGACGGCACCGGCCAGTCGGTGCAGTGGACCAACACCACCGGGCGGCCCGTCTCCTTCCTCAACGTCCGCGCCTCCCTCCCCGATTCGGCCTCGGGCGGCGGCCTCACCGCGACCCTGGACCTGTACGTCGACGGCGTGTTCCGGCAGGCGCTGAACCTCAACTCCCGCCAGAGCTGGGTGTACGAGGGCAACGGCAACTACAACACGAGCGACGACCAGAACCCGGCCGACGGCGATCCGAGAGTCTTCTGGGACGAGTCGCACACCTTCGTCACCGGCACCCCGATCCCGGCGGGCGCCACGTTCTCGCTGCGCAAGGACGCCGGCAACGGCGCCTCCTTCTACGACGTGGACTCCGTCGACGTGGAGGACCCGCCGGCGCCGTCGGCGCAGCCGGCGAACTCGCTCTCGATCACGAGCTGCGGTGCGGTCCCGGACGACACCCCGACCAACGGCGCCGCCGCGAGCGGGTCGGTGGACAGCCGGGCCGCCATCCAGGACTGCATCGACCAGGCCCAGACGCAGAACCGGACCCTGTGGATCCCGCCGGGCACCTTCTACGTGAAGGGCACCCAGGGACTGAACGCGCGCGGGATAACGATCGAGGGCGCGGGCCTGTGGTACAGCACCGTCTACCGTGACGTCCCGGTCCCCAACAGCACGCCGCTGGCGGCCCTGTTCGACCTGACCTCCTGCACCGTGCGCAACTTCCACATCGACGCGAACGCCGTCAGCCGCAGCACGATCGGCGGGGACGGCGGCGCGATGGACACCACCGGCACCGGCTGGCTGGCCGAGGGCATCTGGACCCAGCACACCATGTCGGGCTTCTGGGCCTCCGGGACCGGCGGGACGGTCCGCGACAGCAGGCTGACGTCGATCTGGGCCGACGGCATCAACGTCAACAACGTGTCGCTGGGCGCCGACACCGGCAACGACCTGACGGTCACCGGCAACTTCGTCCGCGGCACCGGGGACGACGCCATCGCCGTCAACTCGGTGGCCTACAACACCGACAGTGACGGCTCCCGGACCTACTACCACCCGATGACCGACGTCAACGTCAGCGACAACACCTCGATCGCGCCGTGGGGCGGCAAGGGTGTCGCGGTCTACGGCGGCAGCGGTCACCAGGTCAGGAACAACTACATCAGCGACACCGCCCGCTACATCGGGCTGGGCGCCGGGCGGTTCGGCGTCAACGGCAGCGACCTGCTGTCCGCGACCCTGACGGGCAACACCGTGGTCCGCTCCGGCGGCAACGCCTACGGCCAGGGCCAGCCCGCCCTGCACATCGGCAACGGCGGCGACGGGCAGAACACCGGCACCGTCGACGACGTCACCGTCACCGGCAACACCGTCACCGACTCCCTCTACGACGGGATCGGCTTCTCCACCTCGACCGGCACCCTGCTCAAGGACAACACGGTCAGCCACCCCGGCCGCAACG
Organism: Streptomyces sp. NPDC101237; assembly: GCF_044767465.1. Taxonomy (NCBI): domain Bacteria; kingdom Bacillati; phylum Actinomycetota; class Actinomycetes; order Kitasatosporales; family Streptomycetaceae; genus Streptomyces; species Streptomyces sp. NPDC101237. The sequence continues at coordinate 74,931 of NZ_JBIWNY010000024.1, forward strand.
GCATCGCGATCTCACCCCCGTTCTACCCCGCGCCCACCGGCTCCGCGACCATCACCGGCAACACGGTCACCGGACTCACCGCCGGCGCGTCCGCCTACGTCGACAACTCCACCGGATTCACCGCCACGCTGAGCGACAACCACTGGCCGCCGCCCGCGCCCGAGGGCCCCTTCGGCGGCACCCCGGCCGCCGTCCCCGGCACGGTCCAGGCGGAGGACTACGACACCGGCGGCCAGGGCGTCGCCTACGACGTCACCTCGGTCAACGGCAACGCCAACTCCTACCGCGCCGACGGCGTCGACCTGGACGACACCGCCGACACGGGCGGCGGTCACAACCTGGGCTGGACCGGGAGCGGGCAGTGGTTCCGCTACACCGTGGACGTCGCCGCGGCCGGTACCTACACCCTCGGACTGCGGATCGCCGCCCCGTCCGCGGTGACCGGCGCGCTGCACCTGTCCGACGCCTCGGGCGCGGACCTCACCGGCGCGGTCGACCTGCCCGCCACCGGTGACTGGCAGAGCTGGACCACCGTCGACACCCCCGTCACCCTGTCCGCCGGCCGGCAGACCCTCACCCTGTTCCAGGACACCGGCGGCTGGAACATCAACCACCTCGCGTTCACCGCGCGCAGCGAACCCGCCGGGACCGACCTCGCCGCCGGCCGGCCCACCGGCGAGTCCGGTCACACCGACGTCTACCCGTCGTCGAACGTCACCGACGGCAACCCGTCCACCTACTGGGAGAGCGCGGGCAGCGCGTTCCCGCAGTGGGTGCAGGTCGACCTGGGCGCCGCCCGGAGCGCCTCCCGGGTGGTCCTGCGCCTGCCCGCCGGCTGGGGTGCCCGCACCCAGACGCTGAGCCTCACCGGCAGCACGGACGGCACCGCCTTCACCACCCTGGAGCCCTCGGCCGCCCACACCTTCGACCCGGCCACCGGGAACACCGTCACCCTCACCTTCCCGGCGACCACCAGGCGTTACTTCCGCGTCACCGTCACGGCCAACGACGGCTGGCCCGCCGGGCAGGTGTCGGAGTTCCAGGTCTGGGACCGCTGACCGGCTCGTCCCACGGTGCCGCCGGACCCCCGGTCCGGCGGCACCCGGCCCCGCGCTTCCGGACGCATTAGATCTTGCAGGTCAACTTTTTAATGTTGCAATGTTCTGTCTAGTTATTGCGCGGCCATGTCGCGGATATTACGGTCCCCCGTGCGTCATCACCACCCTCCGTCTCCCCTCCCGCCTCCGGCGGTACCGGCGGAACTGTTCGGGCATCCCGTGATGAAAGGAGTGGTAAGTGTTCCATTCCCTACGAAATCTGAGACGAGCCCTCGTCTGGGCGGTCAGCACCGCCATGGTGGCGGCCGTCGGGGTCGTCGCCCTGGCCCTCCAGCCCGCGTGGGCCGCGTCCACCGCCACCGGCGGCAGCGGCGCGAGCCTGCCGTACGTGGAGGTGCAGGCGGAGGACTCCGCCACCAACGGCACCGACATCGGGCCGAGTTACACCCAGGGCCAACTCGCCGACGAGGCCTCGTACCGCAAGGCGACGACGCTCAAGGGCACCGGCCAGTACGTCACCTTCACCACCCCGGTGGCGACCAACTCCATCAACTTCCGCTACAGCATCCCCGACACCTCGGGCGGCTCGGTGTACACCGCCGCGCTCTCCCTCTACATCGACGGCGTCAAGCAGCCCGACTTCACCCTGACCAATGCCTACAGCTGGTACTACGGCAGCTATCCCTTCACCAACACCCCGGGCAGCAACCCGCACCACTTCTTCGACGAGGCGCACCGGCTCTTCTCCACCACCTATCCCGCCGGCACGACCTTCAAGCTCCAGGTCGACTCCGGGGACACCGCCTCCTCGTACACGATCGACTTCGCCGACTTCGAGCAGGTCGGCGCGGCCCTGACCGCGCCCTCCGGAGCGGTGTCGGTGACCAGCAAGGGCGCCGACTCCACCGGCGCGAACGACGCGACCAGCGCGTTCAATGCCGCGATCAGCGCGGCAGGACCCGGCGGCACGGTCTGGATCCCGCCGGGCACCTACAACATCCCCGGCCACATCAGCGTCAACAACGTCACCATCGCCGGCGCCGGCATGTGGTACTCGACCGTCACCGGCACCGCGCCCGGCTTCTACGGCAACTCCGCGCCCTCGCCCAGCACCGGCGTGCGCCTGCAGAACTTCGCGATCTTCGGGAACGTGCAGGAGCGCGACGACAGCGCCCAGGTCAACGGCATCGGCGGCGCGATGAGCAGTTCGACCGTCTCCAACCTGTGGATCGACCACATGAAGGTCGGCGCCTGGATGGACGGGCCGATGGACGGGCTGACGTTCAGCGGCATGCGCATCCGTGACACCACCGCGGACGGCATCAACTTCCACGGCGGCGTCACCAACTCCAAGGTGACCAACAGCGACATCCGCAACACCGGCGACGACGGCATCGCCACCTGGGCCGACTCCGCCCTCGGAGCCGACGCCAACGACACCATCTCCAACAACACCGTCTCCCTGCAGATCCTCGCCAACGGCATCGCGATCTACGGCGGCCACGACAACACCGTCAGCGGGAACCGCGTGGTGGACTCCGGCATCGCCCAGGGCGGCGGGATCCACGTGGGGCAGCGCTTCACGTCGACACCCGTGGGCACCACCACCATCTCCGACAACACCCTGATCCGGGACGGCAGCCTCGACCCGAACTGGCAGTTCGGCGTGGGAGCCCTCTGGTTCGACGGCAGCCAGGGCGCCATCAACGGGCCGATCAACGTGACCAACGCGCTGATCCAGCAGAGCCCGTACGAGGCGGTCCAGTGGGTCGAGGGCACCATCAGCGGGGTCAGCCTCACCAACGTGACCATCGCCGGCACCGGTACCTTCGCCCTCCAGGAACAGACCGGCGGCGCCGCCAAGTTCACCAACGTCACCGCGACCGGCGTCGGCTACTCCTCCCCGGTGTACAGCTGCAACGGCGGCAACTTCGTCGTCACCGACGGCGGCGGCAACTCCGGGATCAGCGGTACGCCCTACTGCGGCGGCTGGCCGGCCCCGAACTATCCGCCGTACCCGTCCGAAGGCGTCACGGCCACTCCTGGCGCGCTGAACTTCGGCTCGGTCGCGACCGGTTCGACGAGCGCCGCCCAGACCGTGACCGTCTCCAACCCGACCAACAGCGCCGCTGCCGTCTCCTCGATCACCGCCTCCGGCGACTACTCCCAGACCAACACCTGCGGATCCTCGATCGCGGCGGGCGGCTCGTGCACCGTCAGCGTGAAGTTCGCGCCGACGGCGACCGGCAGCCGCACCGGAACCCTGACCGTCAACGCGGGCGGGACCACCAGCACCACCAGCCTCTCCGGAACCGGCACAGCGCCCGGTCCGGTCCTGAACACCGACCCCGCCAGCCTCTCCTTCGACGGCACGGTGGTCGGCTCGTCCGCCACCGCCCAGACCGTGAAGGTCACGAACACGGGCACCACGTCGGCGACCGTCTCGGGTGTCTCGGCCTCCGGTGACTTCAGCCAGACCAACAACTGCGCCACGCTCGCGGTCGGCGCCTCCTGCACGGTGAACGTCGGGTTCAAGCCCACCACCGGCGGCACCCGCAACGGCAGCCTGACCGTCACCAGCAACGCCAACAACAGCCCGACGACCGTCTCCCTGACCGGCAGCGGCATCGACAGCACCACGAACATCGCGGCCGGGCGCCCCGCGACGGCCAGTTCCAGCAGCAGCCCCTACGTCGCCTCGAACCTGACCGACCCGGACGCCTCCACGTACTGGGAGGGCACGAACGGTTCCTTCCCGCAGTGGGCCCAGGTCGACCTCGGCCAGAACTACAGCGTCGGCAAGGTCGTGCTCAAGCTCCCGCCGGCCACCGCCTGGTCGTCCCGCACCCAGACCCTGTCCGTGCAGGGCTCCACCGACGGCTCCAGCTTCTCCACCGTCAAGGCGTCGGCCGGATACACCTTCGACCCGAACACCAACAACAACACGGTCACCATCACCTTCGGCGCCGCCACCGCGCGCTACGTCCGGGTGAACATCACCGCCAACACGGGATGGAACGCGGCCCAGTTGTCCGACCTGGAAGTGTTCCCGAGCAGCGGCGGCTCCTCATCGGCGACCCTGTCGGCCAGCCCGACGTCACTGACGTACGCCACCCAGGCGCTCAACACCTCCAGCAGCGCACGCACGGTCACGGTCACCAACACCGGCACCGCGGCCGCGACCGTCTCCGGCATCACCGTCACGGGCGACTTCTCGCAGACCAACACCTGCGGGACGTCGATCGCGGCGAACGCCTCGTGCACCGTGGACGTCACGTTCCGGCCCACCGCCTCCGGCACCCGCACCGGCGATCTCAGCATCGCCAGCAACGCGTCGAACGGCACGACCACCGTCGCGCTCAGCGGCACCGGCGCCGGCACGGCCAGCCGGAACCTCGCGGCCGGCGCGGCCACCACGGAGTCCAGCCACACCGACGTCTACCCGTCGTCGAACGTGACGGACGGCAACCAGGGCACCTACTGGGAGAGCGCCAACAACGCCTTCCCCCAGTGGGTCCAGGCCGACCTCGGGTCCGCGCAGAGCGTGAGCCGCGTCGTCCTCCAGCTCCCCGCCGGCTGGGGCGCCCGCACCCAGACGCTGTCCCTGTCGGGCAGCACCGACGGCTCCTCCTTCTCCACCATCAAGTCGTCCGCCGCCTACACCTTCGATCCCGCCACCAACAACACGGTCACCATCACCTTCACGGCGACCACCCAGCGCTATGTGCGAGTGAACATCACGGCGAACAACGGCTGGCCCGCGGGCCAGCTCTCCGAGGTCCAGGTCTGGAACACCTGACGATCCAGACCTGACGGTGCCGCCGGACGCACCCGCGTCCGGCGGCACCGACCACCCAAGGCCACTCGGACCCAAGGAGTCCAGATGGGCGTCACACGCAGAGTGTTCCTGAGGGCCGCGGTCGCATCCACCGCGGTGGGAGCCGTGGGAGCCACCACGACACTGCTCGCCCCCACCGCGTCCGCGGCCAGTGCGCCGGGCGACGTGGTCGGCAAGGTCACCGTCGGCTACCAGGGCTGGTTCGCCTGCGCCGGCGACGGCGCGCCCATCAACGGCTGGTGGCACTGGAGCCAGGACTGGGGACGCTCCCCGTCCCGGACCAACACCGCCGTCAAGTGCTGGCCCGACACGCGGGATTACACCAGCACCTACCAGACCTCCTACGCGGCGCTCGGCAACGGCCAGTCGGCGAGGCTGTTCTCCTCGTACGACCAGCAGACGGTGAACACCCACTTCCAGTGGATGCAGCAGAACGACATCGACACCGCCGCCCTGCAGCGCTTCAACCCCACCGGCGGCGAGGGCCCCACCCGCGACGCCATGGCGGCCAAGGTGCGCACCGCCGCCGAGGCGTACGGCCGGAAGTTCTACATCATGTACGACGTCTCCAACTGGACGACCATGCAGTCCGAGATCAAGACGGACTGGACGAACAAGATGTCCGCGCACACCGCGAGCACGGCCTACGCGAGGCAGAACGGCCGCCCGGTCGTGTGCGTCTGGGGCTTCGGCTTCAACGACGCCAACCACCCCTTCACCGCCGACGCCTGCCTCGACGTCGTCAACTGGTTCAAGAGCCAGGGCTGTTACGTCATCGGTGGCGTACCGCGCGAATGGCGCACCGGCACCGGCGGTTCACGGGCCGGCTTCCTCGGTGTCTACCACGCCTTCCACATGCTCTCGCCGTGGATGGTCGGCGCCATCGGGAACGTGTCCGAGGCCGACAACGCGTACACCACCTACACCGTCGGCGACCAGGCCGACTGCAACGCCAACGGCGTCGACTACCAGCCCTGCGTGCTCCCCGGCGACGTCTCCGCCCGGCAGCGGGCGCACGGCGACTTCATGTGGCGGCAGTTCTACAACGTGGTGCGCGCCGGAGCGCAGGGCATCTACATCTCGATGTTCGACGAGTACAACGAGGGCAACCAGATCGCCAAGACCGCCGAGACCCAGGCATGGGTGCCCACCGACTCCGGGTTCCTCGCCCTCGACGAGGACGGCACCGCCTGCTCCTCCGACTACTACCTGCGCCTGACCGGCGACGGCGGCCGCATGCTCAAGGGCCGGATCGCACTGACCGCGACCCGCCCCACCCCGCCGGTCCTGTCCGGCGGCGGCGACACCACCCCGCCGGCCGCGCCGGGCGGCCTGACCGTCACCGGACACACCAGCGGCTCCGTCGCCCTGTCCTGGAACGCCGCGACCGACAACGTGGGCGTCACCGGCTACCGCGTCCTGCAGGTGTCCGGCACGACCGGCACACAGGTCGGCACCACCGCCGCCACCACGTTCACCGTCACCGGGCTCGCCGCGTCCACCGCCTACACCTTCGACGTCGTCGCCCTCGACGCCGCCGGAAACCTGTCGCAGCCCTCCAACCAGGTCACCGTCACCACCGACGCCCCCTCCGGCAGCACCGACCTCGCCCTGCACCGGCCCACCGCGGAGAGCAGCCACACCCAGGTCTACGGCTCGGGCAACGCCACCGACGGCGACGCCTCCACCTACTGGGAGTCCGCCAACAACGCCTTCCCGCAATGGCTCCAGGTCGACCTCGGCGCCGCCGGCACCGTCGGACGGATCGTCCTGCGCCTTCCTCCGGCGACCGCCTGGTCCGCCCGGACCCAGACGCTCTCCGTGCAGGGCAGCACCGACGGCTCCGCCTTCACCCAGCTGCTCGCCTCCACGAGCCGCACCTTCGACCCGGCGACCGGCAACACCGCGACCCTCACCCTCCCCGCGGCCGCCACCACCCGCCACGTACGGCTCACCTTCACCGCCAACACCGGATGGCCGGCCGCTCAGGTCGCCCAGTTCGAGGTCTACGGCGCCTGACGCCCCGCACGCGCGGCCTATAGTTCGCCGCATGAGTCGCTGGCACGAACTGACCGGAGGCACGTCCGGCCGCACCTACGCCGAACGGTTCGCCGCCCTGGCCCGCACGGGGAAGGACCTGCACGGAGAGGCACGGTTGTGCGCGGCCCTGGTATCCGTGGGAGCACGGGTGCTGGACGCCGGGTGCGGCACCGGGCGGGTCATGATCCGGCTCGCCGAACTCGGCTACGACTGCACAGGAGTGGACCTCGACGCGTCGATGCTGGCCGTGGCCCGGCAGCAGGCGCCCGAACTGCCCTGGATCCAGGCCGACCTGACCGAGTTCGAGCCCGCCGCGCTCGGTGTCGCGGCAGGCTTCGACCTCGTGGTCGCCGCCGGCAACATCTTCCCGCTGCTCGCGCCCGGCACCGAGGCCGCCGTGGCCGGACGCCTGGCCGCGGCCCTGCGCCCCGGCGGCCTGCTGGTCGCCGGGTTCGGCCTGGACGAGGCCCACCTGCCCGTGCCGCCCGGCATCACCCTGCCCGAGTACGACGACTGCTGCGCCGCGGCCGGCCTCACCCTCGTCGACCGCTTCGCCACCTGGGACGCCGACCCCTACGACGGCGGCGGCTACGCCGTCAGCGTGCACCGCCGCTGAACTTCGGCCTCGCCGATCCTCCGGTCGCCCTGCGCCACCGGACGGAAACCCTGTGGAAGCGATGTCGGTGACGCCGCTTATGCTGCACCCCGATGATCACGCGGAACCTGGGGAGGGCGCGGCATGTTCGGCAAGCTGTTCGGCAGGGGCGGGGAGAAACCGGCGGCGGACCCGCACGCGCTGCCCGCGCCGCGCAGGACCAGGAACGGGACGTACCCGCTGCACGCGCTCGGCGACACCAGGGTGCTCGCGCTGGTGGAGGCGGCCGGAGCCGCCGACTGGGCGGCGGTCAAGGCGGCGCTGACCCCGTTCGATCTCGGCCGGGACGACCAGGTCCTCGGCCAACTGGCCGACCTGGACGGTGTGCAGGACTGGATCGGCCGGGCCGTCGAGGAGGACAAGGAGCACCGGGCGACGGCGCTGCTGATCTCCGGGGCGCGCCACGTCAGCTGGGGCTGGGAGGCGCGCACCCGCGCCAGCGCCGCGGACGTCACGCGCGAGCAGTGGCGGGTCTTCCAGGAGCGGCTCGCCGTCGCCGAGGAACAGCTGCTGGAGGCGGCCGAGCTGCGGCCGGAGTGGGTCACCCCGTGGCGCCGCCTGCTCACCTCCGGCCGCGGCATCTCGCTCGGCCGCTCCGTGAACGAGGTCCGTCTCGACGCGGCCCTGCGCCGCGATCCGCTCGACCTGGAGACCCACATCGAGTGGGTGTCGTACCTCCAGCCGCGGTGGAGCGGCGCGCCCGGTGAGGCCCTGGCCTTCGCCCGGGCGGCGTTCGCCGAGGCACCCGACGGCCACCGCCTCGGCTGTGTGCTCGCCGTCGCGCACATCGAGGACTGGGTCGAGTCCGACCGTGACGACTGCCTCGTCACCCCCGAGATCCAGGACGAGCTGCTGGAGGCGGCCGAACGCAGCGTGCTGCACCCCGACTACGAACGCCGCCCCGGCTGGCAGCAGGACTTCAACGCCTTCGCCATGGCCCTGTCCCTCGCCTCGGAGCGGATCGCTCTGCCGACCGTCTTCCGCGAGCTGGGCGGCGCCCTCACAGAGTGGCCGTGGCGGTACACGGCCGAGCCGGAAAAGTTGTACGCCCGTGCCCGGCGCAGTGCCTGATCCCGCCACCCGCCCGCCGCTCCTCTCACCCCGGACTGCCCGATGACCCTGTCCCAGACCCCTTCGAGTCCGGCCGACGGCGCCGACCGCACCTTCCAGGTGGACCTGCGCGGCCTCGTCGACCTCCTCTCCCACCACCTCTACTCCAGCCCCCGCGTCTACCTGCGGGAACTCCTGCAGAACGCGGTCGACGCACTGACCGCGCGGCACGCCCTCGAACCGGACGCCGGCGCCGGCGCGTTCGGCATCCGGCTGTACGCCGACGGCTCGGCGGTCCGGGTGGAGGACGACGGCGTCGGCCTCACCGAGGCCGACGTCCACACCTTCCTCGCCACGATCGGCCGCAGCAGCAAGCGCGCCGAGAAGATCGCCGAGCAACGCGCCGACTTCATCGGCCAGTTCGGCATCGGACTGCTCTCCTGCTTCCTGGTCGCGGACGAGATCCACGTCCTGAGCCGGTCCGCGCGCACCCCCGGCGCACCCGCCGTCGAGTGGCGCGGACGCGGCGACGGCAGCTACACCGTCCGCGCCCTGCCCGCCGCCGCCCGCACCCGGCCCGGCACCACCGTCACCCTGACGCCCCGCGCCGACGCCGCCGAGTGGACCGCCCCGGCCCGGGTGCACGCCCTGGCCCGGCACTTCGGCGCCCTGCTGCGCCACCCGGTGACCTTCGACGACGGCACCGGCGGCCCCGGCACGCCCGTCAACCCCGAGCCCGCGCCCTGGGCGCGCACCTACCCGACGCCGGGAGCACGCGCCCGCGCGCTGGCCGCCCACGGCGAGGAGACCTTCGGGTTCACGCCGCTGGACACCATCGAGCTGGACCTGCCGGCCGTGGGTTTGAAGGGCATCGCGTGCGTCCTGCCCGAGGCCGTGCCGGCCGGACGCCGGCACGGCCACCGGGTGCACGTCAAGGGCATGCTGCTGTCCGAGCAGGCAGCCGAGATCCTGCCCGAGTGGGCGTTCTTCGTCCGCTGCGTCCTGGACGCCGAGAGCCTGCGCCCGACCGCGTCCCGCGAGTCCCTGTACGAGGACGACACCCTCGCCGCGGTCCGCGACGCCCTCGCCGAACGGCTGCGCGCCTGGATCGCCCGCACCGCCGCCAGCGACCCGGACCTCCTCGGCCGCTTCCTCCAGGCCCACCACCTGGCCGTGAAGTCGCTGGCCGTGCACGACGACGAGATCCTGCGGATGCTGCTGCCCTGGCTGCCGTTCGAGACCACCGCGGGACACGCCACCCTCGACGAGTTCGCGCGCACCCACCGCACCGTGCTCGTCACCGCCAGCGTGGAGGAGTTCCGGCAGGTCGCGGCGATCGCCTCCGCCGCCGGCCTCGGCGTCGTCAACGGCGGCTACACCTACGACCGTGAACTGGTCCACCGGCTGCCCGAGATCAGGCCGGAGATCAGTGTCGCCGACCTCGACCCGGCCACCCTCACCGCCCACCTCGACCCCGTCGACCGGGAGACGGAACTCGCCGCCGCGGCCTACCTCACCCAGGCCCGCGACGCCCTCGCCGTCTTCGACTGCGACGTGGCGCTGCGCACCTTCCAGCCCGCCTCGGCCCCCGCCCTCCTCCTCGACAGCCGCGAGGCCCGGCACGAACGCACCCGCTCCCAGCTGGCCCGCGAACAGCAGGGCGGCGTGTGGGGCGACATCCTCGGCCACCTGCGCCAGGAGGCACCGCGCGCCCAGCTGATCCTCAACCAGCTCAACCCGCTGGTGCGCACCGCGGTCACCATCGACGAACCCGAACTGGCCCGCACCAGCGCCGAAGCCCTCTACGGGCAGGCCGCGATGCTGTCCCGGCGCCCGCTCAGGCCCGCCGAGTCGAGCCTCATCAACCGCTCCTTCCTCGACCTCCTCGCCCACGCCCTCCGCAAGGACAGCTGACGATGCCCACCGCACCCCCTCCCCGGAACACGGACGAGCTGTACCGGGCGCTCCAGGAGAACGCCCGGCGCCCCTACGGCCGTCCCCGGACCGTCACCGCCGAGGAACTGACCGAACTGGCCGAGCAGTTCGCGGAGCCGCGACCGCTCGTGCACGCCCTGCTGGAACTCCAGGAGGCCTACACCTACGGCTCCGAGCCCCGCAAGTCGCCCGTCGTCTTCGCCCGGCTGCTCACCCTCTTCGACGAGCAGCCCGACGTCTTCGACGAGCGGATGCGGCACACGCTCTTCTGGCGGTTCAAGTGGGTGGCCAACGCCCTGCTGGCCCTGCCGGAGATACCGCTGGCCAGCCTGCGCCAGTGGCTCACCGAGATGCGCGACCGCTACGAGAAAGCGGGCCTGGCACTCCAGCCCTACTACGGGCAGGCCCACCGGCTCGCCGCGCACGTCGGCGAGGACACCGACCTGGCCTTCGAGCTGTGGGCGGGGCGGGCCCGCACGCGGCTCAGCGACTGCGAGGCGTGCGAGATCTGCGAGCGCGCCCTGCACCACCTCGCGGCGGGCGACGACGAACGGGCTCTGCGCGCCTGGGAGCCGGTCCTGACCGGCAAGGAGTCCTGCCAGGAGGAGCCCGCCCGCTCCGTCTCCCACGCCCTGCTCCCGCTGCTGCGCGCCGGCCGCACCGAACGGGCCCGCGAACTCCACCTCACCGGCTACCGCGCCTGCCGCCGCAACCCGTCGATGTCCGGCGAGGTCGGCCGGCACCTGGAGTTCTGCGCGCTGACCGGCAACGAGGCCCGCGGCCTGGAACTCCTCGCGGAGAACCGGAACCTGTTCGACGAGGTCGACTCGCCGCTGGACCAGCTCGCCTTCCTCACCGGCGTCGAGGTCCTCCTGCGGCGCGTCGAAGCCCTCGGCCACGGCGACCTGCCCGCCGCCGGCTATCCGGGCCGCACCTGGACGGTCGCCGCCCTGCGTGCCGAGACGGGACAGCGGGCCGACGCCCTCGCCGCCCGCTTCGACGCCCGCAACGGAACCACCGCCCACACCGACCGGCGCACCGCCCGCCTGGACCGCGCCCCGCTCCTGGACACCCTGGAGCTGACCCTGCGCACCCGCGGCCTCGACGAGGTGGCCCCGGCCGCCCCGCCCGCCGCCCGTCCCGCCACCACCACCGTCCCCGACACCCTGCCCGAACTCATCCTCAGGTCGCGGGAGCTGGAGGAGCAGGGGCATCCGGACGCGACGGTCTGCCGGGCGCGACTGCGCACCCTGGTCGCCGACCCCGGCTACGCCCACCCCGACGACCCCGCCGTGGGTCCGCTCGCCCGCCTGCGCGCGGACCTGCTGGCCGACGAGGCCGCCAGGGCGGGCGACAAGGACGCGTTCGACCAGGCGTCCGCGCTGTGGCAGGAGACCGCCCGCCTGTACGACGAGGCCGGAGCGGCCGGGGACGCGGCGCTCGCCCGTGCCTGCGCCGTGCTCCCCACCTCCGAGATCCCGACCGGCGACGACGCCGGGCCCGACGCCAAGGCCGCCGCGCTGACCGCCGCCCACCGGGCGCTGGTCCGGCTCCAGGAGGAGGCGTCCGGCCTCGCCCCGTACCAGGAGGCCCGGGTGCTGCGGCTGCGGGCGAGCGCGCTCGGCCTGCGGCTCCAGGAGACCGGGAACGACGAGCACGCCAAGGCGGTCCTCGCCGAGGTGGACCTGCTGCTCGACTTCGCCGCCCGGCACGACATCGCCGGACAGATCTCCGGAGCCCGCCTGCTGCGCGCCACCACGTACGCCCTCGCGGGCGACCTGCCCGCCGCGCTCGCGGAGACCGACGACCTCCTCGACCGGATCGGGTCGCACGGTCCCGCCTGGCACCTGCCCCGCACCCTCGGTCTGCGCGGCCGGCTCCGGCTCGGCCTCGACGACGCGCAGGCCGCGTACACGGACCTGACGGAGGGCCTGCGGCTGGCCGCCGGGTGGCCGACCGAGGCCGTCGACACGGCCCGCCTGCACACCGACCTCGCGCAGACCTGCATGCGCCTGGGCCGCCACGACGAGGCGCTGCGGCACCTGACCCGCTCGGCCGAGCGGGAACTGCGCCACGGCAGCCGGACGGACGCGTTCTGCACCTATGGCACCGCGGCCCAGATCAGCCTCGAACTCGGCCGCGTCGAGGACTGCATCGCGCTCCTGGACTCCGTGCTGGCCGAACCGGACGTCACCGCCGGCGAGGTCGACGACCGGCTCGTCGCCCAACTGCGCCTGTACCGGGCCCGCGCGCTGCACGCGGGGGAGGACCTCAAAGCGGCCACCGCGGAGTTCGCCGCCCTCGCGGCCGAGTCGGCCGGCTGGGACGACGACCCGGCGAGCCACGCCGTGATCGCCGCCGAGACCGCCGTGCTCCTCGCCGAGTCCGGCGAGTTCGACCGGGCCCGCGAGGCCGCCGACCAGGCCCTCGCCGCGCACGCCAGGTCCCCGCGCTACGAGCAGGTCAGCAGCTGCCTGCGCGAGATCGCCCGGCTGCGGACCCAGCGGCAGGGAGCCGAGGGGCTGGCCGACGCGCTCGTCCTCCTCGCCGACGCGGGCCGGGTCGCCGACGAGGCCCGGGAAGCCGGGTACGAGGCCCGCGACCGCTCCCTGGACAGCGCCCTGGCCTACGAGCACGGGCGGGTCAACGCCTACGCAGGCGAGTACGAGACGGCCCTGGCCGCGCTGGACGGGGCCCTCGTCCTCCTCGGCGGATCCGGGCCCGGCGACGGCCGCGAAGGCGAGTGGGCCGAGTGCGTCCGCCTCGCGTCCGTCGTGGAGGGTCTCTACCTGGAACGCCCCGCTCCGGCCCTCGCCCGGCTCGACGCGGCGGTCTCCCGTCTCACCGCCCTCGGCCGGACCGAGGAGACCGAGGCACTCACCTCCCTGGCGGCCCAGCTGCGCGACGAGGGGTGAGCGGCCGGCCAGAAGCGTTTGCTGAGCGGTCGTAACTCTCGCAAGGAATCATCGAGTTCGGCCGCCCTTCCCGGCTCCGCCCGTACCGCGGGCGGAGCCGGGAAGCGACCGCGCCGACCCGCGCGGATGCGTCCGCGGCGGCGCGGCCGTCCGGGGGTGGTCCCGGGGCCGGACGTGAACTTCGCGCTCAGAAAGTCTTGTTGGCCTCGTTGACACGCCGCAAGCACAGGCGTTTCACTCGACACTCGTGCATGGCAACGTTGTCAGGCCGTGGGAGCGACCCGAACCGTTGCCTGTCGCCGGCAGTCCGGTGTTTTTCGGCACGCCGACACCTGATGTGCGAAGCACGAACCGCTGCGGAGGCAACCGATGGTGAGACCCCGACGTCCAGCTGCACCAGCCGACCGAGCACGAATCCGACGGCACCTGGTCGCCGTGTGCGTCCTGGGCCTGGCGGCCCTGCCGCTGCAGGCGGCCGGCACCGCCCAGGCCGCGGGCAACGCGACCCCGCCCCTCGTGAAGGACCCCGCGTCCCTCGTCAACCCGCTCATCGGCACCTCCGGTGCGGTGGACACCTTCCCCGGTCCCGACATGCCGGCCGGCATGGTGCAGTGGGGCCCCGACACCACGCCCCACCGCCCCGACGGCGGCGGCTACGAGTACGCCGACAGCAAGATCTCCGGCTTCAGCCTCACCCACGTCTCGGGACCCGGCTGCCCCGTCGCCGGCGACCTGCCCGTCCTGCCGGTGACCGGCGCCCTGAGCGGCGACCTCGGCAGCACGTCCGTCGGGTTCGGCCACGACAGGGAACAGGCCGCCATCGGCTCCTACAAGGTCACCGACGCGAACGGGGTCGCCACCGAGCTGACCGACACCACCCGCGCCGGTATCGGCACCTTCACCTTCCCCGCGGACCGGCAGGCGAACCTGCTGTTCAAGCTCAGCGGCGGCGCCACCCAGGTGGACGGGACCCGCGTCCAGGTGGTGAACAGCAAGGAGATCAGCGGCGCGATCGACAGCGGCCACTTCTGCGGCGCCGCCAACCGGTACACGCTGCACTTCGACGTCAGGTTCGACCGGCCGTTCACCGCGAGCGGCACCTGGGTCGGCAGCACCATCACGCCCGACGCGACGTCGCTGAAGGCCGGCAAGGTGGCCCCGGCGCCGAAGAAGTCGACGCCGGCACCGCTGAAGGAGAAGCACTTCACCGTCCCGGCGAAACCGTCCCCGACGGTCCACCAGAACGGCGCCAGGACGGCGGCGTCCGCCCAGCCGCCCACGACCGGCGCCAACGGCATGTACCTCACCTTCGACACCGCCGCCAACCCCAAGGTGACGGCGAAGGTCGGCATCTCGTACACGAGCGACGCGAACGCCTCGGCCAACCTCGGCGCGGAGATCGGCGGCTGGAACGTCGGCGCCGTCGAGAAGGCCAACCACGACGCCTGGAACACCGTCCTCAAGAAGCTCCAGGTCGGCGGCGGAACCACCGACCAGCAGACGCAGTTCTACACCGCGCTCTACCACGCGCTGCTGCACCCGAACGTCTTCTCCGACACCAACGGCCAGTACATCGGCATGGACAACCAGGTCCACAAGCTGGCCAAGGGACAGCAGGCCCAGTACGCCAACTACTCGGGCTGGGACACCTACCGCTCCCAGACCCAGCTGATGGCACTGGTCGAGCCCAAGGTCGCGAGCGACGTCGTCACCTCGATGCTCAACGGCTACGACCAGACCGGTCTGCTGCCCAAGTGGGCCTCGAACAACGGCGAGAGCTACGTGATGGTCGGTGACCCGGCCGCCGGCATCATCGCCGACGCGTACGCCTTCGGCGCGACCGGCTTCGACACCGACAAGGCGCTCGCCGCCCTCCAGCACGAGGCGACCGTCCCGAACAACGACCGCCCCGGCGAGTCGGTGCGCGACGCCAAGGGCTACCTCCCGCTCGACCAGAGCTACGGCTGCTGCAACTTCTACGGACCGGTCTCCACCCAACTGGAGTACGACTCCGCCGACTACGCCCTCGCCGCGTTCGCCAAGTCGCTCGGCAAGACGTCCGTCTACGAGAAGTTCGCCACCCGCGCCCAGGACTGGATGAACGTCTTCAACCCGCAGTCCGGCTACCTCCAGGCCAAGAACAAGGACGGCCAGTTCGCGACCGGGTTCACCCCCGGCACCTCCAACGGCTTCGTGGAGGGCACCTCGGCCCAGTACACCCCGATGGTCCCCTTCAACCTGAAGCAGCTCATCCAGGCCCGCGGCGGCACCAAGGCCTACTCCTCCTACCTGGACAGCCTGCTCGACGACATCACACGGCCCGGCGGCACCGACGCCGACCTGAGCAACGAGCCCAGCGTGGAGATCCCCTGGGAGTACAACTACACCGGCGAGCCGTGGAAGACCCAGGCGGCCGTCCGCGCGGCCCAGCAGGACCTGTACTTCAACGCCCCGGTCGGCTCCTTCGGCAACGACGACCTCGGCGCCATGAGCTCCTGGTACGTCTGGTCCGAGCTGGGCATGTACCCGGAGACCCCGGGCGCGGACACCCTGGTGCTCGGCAGCCCGGTGTTCCCGGTGGCCCAGGTGACCCTCGGCGACGGCAAGACGGTGCGGATCGACGCCCCGCAGGCCGCGACCGACGCGCCGTACGTCCAGTCGCTGAACGTCAAGGGCAAGGCCTGGAACGCCTCCTGGCTCACCTACCAGCAGTTCAAGGGCGCCGGCACGCTGGACTTCACGCTCGGCACGCAGCCGGACACCGCGTGGGCGTCCGGGCCATCGGCGGCGCCGCCGTCGGACACCACGGGCGGCGACCGGGTGCTGGCGGCCACCGGCCCCGCCAACGGACTGGTCCTCCAGCCGGGCGCGAGCGACGACGGCACCCTGGACCTGACCAACCTCGGCGGCAAGAGCGCCACGGTCGACTGGACGGCGACGGCACCGGCCGGCGTCACCCTGGACACCGCGTCCGGCTCGCTGACCGTCCCCGCCTCGGGCAGCGCCGAGGCGAAGATCCACGTCACCGCGGGTCAGGACGAGGGCACGTTCCCGGTCTCCTTCGCCCTGACCGACCACGCCACCGGCACGGCCCTGCCCGGTGCGGTCCTGCGGGTCGCCGTGGCCAAGGCCGGCGCGCTGTGGCCGTACGACACGAACGAGGGCGTCTACCCCGACGGCAGCAGCTACTCGGGCGGCTTCGACGGCGGCGGCTGGGCCTACTCGCAGAACGCGCTGTCGGCGGCCGGGGTCACCAGCGGTTCCGGTCTCACCGTCGACGGCATCTCCTACACCTGGCCCACGGTGAAGTCCGGGCAGAACGACAACCTGGAGATGGCGGGCCAGACCGTTCCGATGCCGGCCGGCACCTCGGGCTCCTCGCTCGGGCTGCTGGGCGCGGCGGCCAACGCGCCGACCGACGGCAGCGGCACCACGGGCACGCTGACCGTCACCTACACCGACGGCAGCACCGCGCACGCCACGGTCGGCTTCTCCGACTGGACGCTCAACGGAGGGTCGGCCAAGCCGCTGCCGAGTGACACGACGGCCGTCACCACCGGCTACCGCAACACCGGGAGCGGCGGCCGGGACGGCGTGAAGACCTACGTCTTCGCCACGAAGGTCCCGCTGGACCCGGCCAAGCAGGTGGCGTCGGTGACGCTGCCGGTGACCGGCTCCACCGGCACCGCCCACCTGTTCGCCTACGGCTTCGGCCGGTAACCGAAGCACAGAGGGCCGGGGGGGGGGGGGGGGGGGCGCCCCGGGGCCCCCCCCCCCCCCCCCCCCCCCCCGCCGCCCGCCCGGGGGGGGGGGAGCGGGGCCCCCCGCCCCCCCCCCCCCCCCCCCCCCCCCGTGGCGGCCGCGCGGGGGGGGCGCTAACCGCACGGGGGGGGGGGGGGGGGGGCCCCGGCCCCCCCCCCGGCCCCCCCCGCGGCCCTCGTCCGCTCCGCGTCTCAGGCGAGGCTGAAGTCGTCCGCGTACACGGCGCCCTGGCCGTACCAGCCGTGCACGTAGACGGTGACCGCGCCGCTGGAGCCGGTGGTGAAGGTGACCTTCAGCTGGTTCCAGGCGGTCGCGTCGGACCAGGTGCTCGCGGTGGCGCCGCCGCTGACGCCGACGTAGGCGTAGGGGCCCTGCACCCAGGCGGAGAGCGTGTACGTCTTGTTCGGGGCGAGGGTGACGGCCTGGTCGCACTCGCCGGTGCCGCTGGAACTCGGCGTCACCTGGAGGCTGTGGGAGCCGCCGTGCACCGGGGTGGAGACCACCGAGCCGCCGGCCGCGCAGGTCCACGGACTCGTACCGCCGCTCTCGAAGCCCGCGTTGACCAGCGAGCCGCCACCGCCGCCGCCTCCCGAGGAGGTGACGGTGAGCGTGTACGTGGCGCTGTGGCTGCCGCTCGCCGCGCTGCCCGTGACGGTGATCGGGTAGCTGCCCGCCGCGACCGACGAGCCCACCGTCGCCGTCAGCGTCGAACTGCTGCCGGAGGTGACGGAGTTCGGGCTGAAGGAGATGCCGACGCCGGAGGGCGCGCCGGAGGCGGAGAGGCTGACGGACTCGGCGCCGCCGGAGGTGACGGCCGTGCCGACGGTCGCGGTCGCCGAACCGCCCTGGGCGACCGAGGCGGAACCCGGTGACAGGGACAGGGAGAAGTCGGTGGTGGTGCCTCCGCCGCCGCCCGAACCGCCCTCGAAGGGCACGAACGCGTCGGTGAAGGCGAGCGGGCTCTGGCTGATCTCGCTGCACGTGGACAGCGAGTTGGCGCTTCCGCCGCAGGGCTGGTCCCGGTTGGCCGACCAGAACGCGAGGCGCCCGAGGCCGTTCTGCGCGGCGAAGCTCTCCACGGTCTGGGCGTCGGCCAGGGTGAAGGTGGACCCGTCGTCGTTCTTGCCGATCATCGGGGTGATGCCCAGGTTGCCGTAGCCGTAGCCGGAGTCGACGGACTGCATCTGCGCCAGCGTGGCCCGGGCCGCGGAGAGGGCGGCCTGGCCCATCTCGGTGCCGGTACCGGCGTAGTAGTCCATGGTCATGACGTTGACGACGTCGATCCTGACGCCGGCGTTCTTGGCGGCCTTGAGGATGTTGACGCCGTCGCCGGTCAGACCGCTGGTCAGCACCGGCAGCGTCATGGAGAACCGCAGGGCGGGGTTGGCGGCCTTCAGGTCCTTCATCGCCTGCATCTGGCGGGCCACGGCCGCGGTGTCGGCCACGGCGGCGCCCTCGACGTCGAAGTCGAGCTGGGTGACGCCGTAGTCGTTGATGACCGCCTGGTACCCGGCGTCGACGCTGCTCTGGTTCGAGCACGTCCACGCGAGCGGTTCGCCGCTCGCCCCGCCGGAGGAGATGATCACCGACGCGCCCTCGGCCTTGGCCCTGGCGATCTCCGGGTCGGTGAAGGAGTCGTTGCCGATGGGGAGGGTGTCGCCCCAGATCTGGTTGCAGCCCACGCCGAGGACGAAGGCCGCCGTGTAGGCCTTGAGGCGATGGCCGGTGAGGGCGGTGTCGAGAAGGCCTTCCTGACCGTTCGACATGTCGACGTAGGGAGCGACGGAGTAGACGCTGCCCGCCGCGGCGCTGCCGGCGGGGGCCAAGGCGACGGCGGCGCCGGTGACCGTGAGTGCGAGGGCGCACGCGGAAGCCGCGAGTCTTGCCAAGTGCATGACAACGACCCTTTCGGGATGCCCGAGGAGGACGGAGAGGTGGGGGGTGGGCCTGGAGAGGTATTGGTACATACCAAACTCCCCGTGGTCTCCGCCGTCAAGAGGACTAGACCAAAGGCTCCGTCAAGTCCGCGCGCCCCGTCTCCGGTCGGCCGGTCGCCGGGCCGGAGACGGGGCGCACCGGGCTACTTCGCGGTCAGGAACTCGTCCGCGGACAGCGGGCGGTCCACGATCCGGATGTCGCCGATGCCGCCGTGGAAGACGATGTCGACGGCGCCCGCGTACTCGTGACCGCCCACCAGCCAGGGCAGTCCGAGCGAGGTGAGGCCGACCGAGAGCCGGTTCGGGTTGTCGGCGACCGGCGCGCCCTCGACGTACAGCCGCGTACGCCGGCCGTCGTTGACCACCGCCAGGTGCCACCAGGTGAGTTCCACCAGGCCGTGGCCCCAGTTGGTGGTCGGATAGGTGTCGTTGAGCGGGTAGTGGTTGAACTGGGGCTCGCGGCCGTTGTTCGAGATGGCGAGCTGGAGCACGGGCTCGCCGGGGTCGGTGTTCTTGCCGTGCTTGCCGGCGTCCGAGGCCGAGCCCCGGCGGCTGAGTATCGACGCCCAGCCGTTGCGGCCGGCGTCCCAGTCCAGGGGCATCCGCACGAACGTCTCGATGGTGTACCCGGACCTGAACGTCTCGGCGTTCAGCGGCGCCTTGGCCCCGGTGGTCAGGTACGAGCCGTGCAGCGGGTTCCGGCCGCCCGTGAACGTGAGGCTGGCGTGCGCGGGCTGGTCGGGGTGGTGGTCGTCGGACCAGGTCAGCGCGTCGGCGGCGGTACCCGGCAGGGTCACCACCGTCAGGTCGTTGCCCCTGCCGGACAGGTCGGGCACGCTCTGGCCCGCGGTGAGCGCGGAACCGGGCCTGCCCTGCCCGTCGAAACGCCAGTACGCCACCGTGCCCTTGACCAGTTCGCGGGCCGCCGGGCGGGCCGGCCGGACCGGCACCGGGGCGAAGCCGGCGAACCGCTCGGCGAAGTCGATCGGCACCGAGAAGTTGTCGACCGGGCCGGTGATACGGGCGTGCTGGGCCGCCAGCCGGCTGCGGGACTCCGGCTTCTGGGCCAGGATCCAGGGGTTGACCGTCTCGACGTCGATCGTGTTCCGGGCCAGGTCGAAGTGGTAGAGACGGATCATGCCGCCGCCGCCGAAGTAGCGGTTCTGGTAGTTCGTGATGTGCAGGTGCACCTCGTTGCCCGCGGCGTTCTTCGCGGTCGTCCGCGCGGGCGGCCAGTAGTGGCCGTTGAGGGTCAGGAAGATCTGGTCGTTGTCGTTGATCAGCCGGTCCCAGACCGTGCGGCCGTAGTCGGACAGTACGGCGTTGTCCTCGGGGTCACCGGACTCGTACGGGAAAACGTTGTCATCGTAATCGGAGTAGACGAGGTCGTGCGTCGTCAGGATCACCGGCAGCTTCGGGTGGGCCTTGATGACGCCGTCGGCCCAGGCGAAGCCCTGCTCACTGGTCCGCCAGTCCAGGGCCAGCAGCAGCCAGGAGCGGCCGGCGGCCTCGAAGACGTGCGCGGTGTTGTAGCCGGTGGCGTCCGCCCCGGCGAACGTCTTGGCGCGCTTGAAGCGCTGCGGGCCCATGGTCCGCAGGTACGCCGTGTCGCCGCGGCTGTCGTCGCCGCTCACGTCGTGGTTGCCGGCCAGCACGCTGTAGGCGGCGCCGTGCGCGTCCAGCAGGCCGAAGGCCTTGTCGACCTGCTGGAAGGAGGAGGGGTCCGCGTCCTGGGTCAGGTCGCCGAGGTGCGCCAGGAACACGATGTTGTCGGCGGAGGCGTGGCCGCTGTTGCCGATGACGTAGCGGAACGACTCCTCCTGCGGCGTCCGGTCCACGCTGTCCTGGCTGCCCCAGTAGAGGAACTGGGTGTCCGGCATCACCGCGAGGGTGAACCGGAGGGCGGCCGTGTCCGGTCTCCAGCTGCCGGTCGCCCCGCTCCGGTCGGTGCCGTCGGCGAACGCGGGCGTGGCGCCGAGCGCGGCCGTGCCCACGGTCGCCGCCCCCGCGCCGGCGAGCGCGGCGGTGCGGAGGAAACCGCGCCTGCTGTGTCCTGCTGTTTCCTGTGACGGAGTCTCGTCCTGCATGGACTTGGGCCCTCCCGGGTCGTTGGTGCGAACGTCGACGACGCTACCCAGAGGGCCCGTGGGGCGGGCGGACACGAGATGACGGGCGAGAGCCGGGCGGCTGACCGGTTTCGAAAGTTCCGGGCCCCGAGGGGGGCCGCTGACCGGCCGTCGGGCGGGCCGGTCGCTGTGCGGCCGTCCGACCGGCTGTGCGGGCGACCGTCCTGTCGGCCACTCGTCCGACCGTCCTGTCGGCCGCCCCGCCTGCCGGACGGACGGTCAGGCCGAGGGCTCCGTCACGGTGTGCTCGCCGCGCCGGACGAAGGTCAGGCCCGCCCACGTCATCGCCGCCAGCGGGATGACACCCGAGACGATCACCTGGCCCTGGCTGGAGACCAGGCTGTTCGGAGTGCCCAGCAGGTAGCCGAGGCCGATGCAACTGCGGGACAGCGCCTGGAAGCAGGCCCAGGCGCTGCCGTGCACCTCGGCGGGGACCCGTGAGTGCACCGCGTTGCGCAGACCGACGTTGCACGCGCCGTTGCCGAAGCCCGCGACGAGGAACAGCGGGAAGATCACCGCGGCGACCGGGATCAGGCCGGTGAGGAGCAGGCCCAGGCCGATGCCCGAGACGCCGCCGACGATCAGCAGGGCGTGCCGTTCCGACCAGCGCGCGCGGCCCGCGAGCAGGGCGCCGGGCACCGACCCCAGGGCCCAGGTCGCCAGCATCAGGCCGAAGACGGTGTCGTTGCCGTTGACGATGTCACGCAGGTAGAAGACGCCCGCGACGTTCTCGATGCTGGTGGCCAGCATCGCCGCCGCCAGCGCGGGCATCAGCGTGCCCACCACGGGCGCGTCGCGCAGCGCCCGGAAACCGTCCCCGAGCTTCGTCGCGGGGCGGCGGCCGATCACCACGTCCACGCTGCTCGGCACCGCCCACAGGGTGCACCCCGCGAGCACCAGGAAGGACGCGGCGTCCACCCCGAGGAGCGCGCCGGTGCCCCACTGGGAGTTGAGGAACCCGGCCAGCGCGGGCCCCACCAGTCCCGCCACGGACATGCCGGCCATCAGCAGGCTGTTGGCCCGGCCGGTGTGCCGCTCGCCCGCGACGGCGGGCAGCATCTTGAACCCGGCGGCCACCGACGCCACCGCGGCCAGGGAGGACAGTGCGATCAGGGCGACCTTCACGTGGAAACCGCCGACGAAGGTGGCCGCGCCGAGGAACAGCGACTGGGTCAGCAGTGCCCACAGGCAGACCGTGCGCGCGCTGAACCGGTCGACGACGGAGCCGATCAGCGGTGCCGCGAGCACCGTCGGGACGAGTTCGGCGAGCATCACCTCGGTCACCCCGAAGCGGAGGTCCCGGTCGGCCGCGTGCAGCACCAGTCCCAGCGAGGCGAGGGTGTCGCCCACCCTGGAGAACAGTGTTCCCGCGATGAGCACCTGCGCGGCGACCGGCATCGTGGTGGTCCTGCGCAGCGCGGCGAACGGTGTTCTCCGCGTCTTTTGCGTATCCAATCCAGTCCAATCCGTCCACTTGCCGTGCTCATGCTGTCCGCTCGCCGATCAGATTAGGCCTGCGAGCCGAGCGATGGAGCGTCCACCGGCCACCGGCAAGGGCTGCTTTCCGGCCTTTGCGTGCACCTCCCGAAGCCGGTGACCGGTCCTAATTTCTCAGCCAGGAACGTTGCTTCACCGAATGTCCACACATGTTCCACATCAACTCCCGGCCGTCCGGGATTGGCCGGCCCGTTCCCCGTGTCACCCGCGACGACGTGCATCCGGGGCGTTTTGGGCGACCTTTCCCGAGCCGGCCGTACCGGCCCCCCGCAAGGGGGTCCCGATGTCCCGCTGGGGGCGGGAAAGCGCACTTTTCGGCCAATCGCTGGAGTTGCGGCGGTCTCTTCCGGCGGACACCGTCCGCGCCGGGCGCCGAATCGGAAAGCGCGTACCGTGGCGGTGGGGTTATCGATGCCCGCCCGATGAATGTCCGGAAAATGTCGGGGCAACGGGACGTCCCATTCCCTGAAGAGCGGCGAAAGGGAACGAACCGGAATCGCCGGGACGCGCAAGTCCCCTGGTCGGAAAAGTGCGTGCCGTCTCCGGAGCCGCAGCCTA
The DNA here is from genome assembly GCF_044767465.1 of Streptomyces sp. NPDC101237. Taxonomy (NCBI): domain Bacteria; kingdom Bacillati; phylum Actinomycetota; class Actinomycetes; order Kitasatosporales; family Streptomycetaceae; genus Streptomyces; species Streptomyces sp. NPDC101237. The sequence goes on from NZ_JBIWNY010000024.1 coordinate 98,302, forward strand.
CACTCGCTCGGTATCACGCACCGTAGCCGCGAAAGGCGGTCGCGGCGCTTTTCCGTGACGAGTTCGGACGAGGGAGAGGAGAGGACGATGCGCGACCGCGCGACCGCCGGCTCCTCCCGTTCCCGCTACGACGTGATCCTCGTGTCCCCGTCTCCCCGGTACCCGCTGCGCGGCCGGTACCGGACTCCGTGACGCCGATCCGGCTCGTCAACTCTGTTCATCCGCAAAGACATTGACGTGCCGTCAGTCGCAGCCGGATGAACTTCGCCGCACGGAAATCGCGCCGCCCATTCCAGGACCCGTCCGGGAACCGCATTCGAAAGGCAACGGGCCATGCGCGCCGAAGTCCACCCGAACTCCGTCAACTCCCTCGCGGCCGTTCGCAACCTGGGCATCCTCGCCCACGTCGACGCCGGAAAGACCACCGTCACCGAACGCATCCTCTTCACCACCGGCACCATCCACAAACGCGGTGAAGTGCACGACGGCACCACCGTCACCGATTTCGACCCCCAGGAACGCGACCGCGGCATCACCATCTTCGCCGCGGCCGTCAGCTGCGCCTGGGACGGCCACCGCGTCAACCTCATCGACACCCCCGGCCATGTCGACTTCACCGACGAGGTCGAGCGCTCCCTGCGCGTCCTCGACGGCGCGGTCGCCGTGTTCGACGCGGTGGCCGGCGTCGAGCCGCAGAGCGAGTCGGTGTGGCGGCAGGCCGACCGGCACGGCGTGCCGAGGATCGCCTTCGTCAACAAGCTGGACCGGGCCGGCGCCACCCTCGACGGCGCCGTCGAGTCGATCCGCGCCCGGCTGCACCCGGCCCCGCTCGTCGTCCAGTTGCCCATCGGCGCGGAGGACGGCTTCACCGGCGTCGTCGACCTCGTGCGCATGCGCGCGCTGGTGTGGCCGGACGACGGCGGCACGGCGGTGACGGGGCCGGTCCCCGACGGACTGCGCGCGGAGGCGGAGCGCAGGCGGCGCCTGCTGGAGGAGGCGGTCGCCGGCCTGCATCCGGCCGCGCTGGAGGAGTTCTGCGCGCCGGCCGGCCGGCTGTCGGACGGCACGCTGCGCACCGCCCTGCGGGATCTCACCCTGACCGGTCAGGGCCTCGTCGTCCTGTGCGGCTCCGCCTACCGCAACCGGGGCATCGAACCCCTGCTGGACGCGGTCGTGGCCTGTCTGCCCTCGCCGCTGGACGTGCCCGCCGTGCGCGGCACCCATCAGGGCGCCGAGCTGCGGCGGGCCGCCGACCCCGGGGGCCCGTTCGCCGCGCTCGCGTTCAAGGTGACCGCGACGCCCACCGGGCGCCTCACCCATCTCCGCGTCTACTCCGGCACGATCGAGAAAGGAGACACCGTGTGGGACCCGGTGACCGGCCGCACCGAACGCGTCGCCCGCATCCTCCGCGTCATGGCCGGGCGGCACGAGCCGGTCGAGCGCGCGGTGGCCGGTGACATCGTCGCCGTCGTCGGACCGAGGTCGGCCCGTCCCGGCTCCACGCTGTGCACGCCGGACGCGCCGGTGCTGCTGGAGCCGCCCGCCGTCCCGGACCCCGTGGTGTCCGTCGCCGTCGAGGCCCGGCGCAGGACCGACACCGGCCGGCTGGCCGAGGCGCTGGCCCGGCTGACCGAGGGGGATCCCTCGCTGGTGGTGCGCTCCGACCCGGAGACGGGGCAGACGGTGCTGTCCGGGATGGGCGAACTGCATCTGGAGGTGGCCGTGGCGAAGGTCCTGGCCGACGGCGGTCCCGAGGTCGCGGTGGGCCGGCCGCGGGTGGCGCTGCGGGAGGCGCCGGCACGCGGGGTGACCGGCTTCGCCTACCGGCACGTCCACCAGACCGGTGGTGCGGGGCAGTTCGCGCACGTCGTCCTGGACGTCGAACCGCTCGGGCACGAGGCGGGCTTCGCGTTCCGGTCGGCGGTCGTCGGCGGCCGGGTGCCCCAGGAGTACGTCCGCGCGGTCGAGGCCGGCTGCCGGGACGCGCTCACCGAGGGCCCGCTCGGCGGCCACCCGGTCACCGGGCTGCGGGTCACGCTCACCGACGGCTCCACGCACGTGAAGGACTCCTCCGACACGGCGTTCCGCACGGCGGGCAGGCTCGGTCTCCGCGAGGCCCTGCGCGACTGCGGGACGGTCCTGCTGGAGCCGGTCGCCGAGGTCACGGTCACCGTGCCGGAGGACGCGGTGGGCGGGGTGCTGGGCGACCTGGCCGCCCGGCGCGGCCGGGTCACGGGTTCCGCGGCCCGGGGCGGGTCCGCGGTGCTGACCGCCACCGTGCCGCTGGCCGAACTCTTCGGCTACGCGACCCGGTTGCGCGGCCGTACCCGAGGCCGGGGCACCTTCACCGCCCGCCCGACGGGCTACGCCCCGGCCCCACCCCCGACACCCGCCCACTGAGAGGAGGGGCCCCGGGCACACCACCCCGGGGCCCCGTCTCCCGGCCCGCAGCCTCCGCTGCCCCGCCCCACCACCTCCGGCGCCGGCCCGCCCCGTGGTGTGTCCCGCCATACGAAGCGGCGCCCCGCGCTCCGGCTCAGGCGGGTCGCGGGCCGACCGGGCGAGTCGCGGGACGACCGGCGATGGTGTCCCGCGGCGCCCGGCGGAGTGCCCTGCCGGGGTGGGCCGCGGGGTCCTGGCTCGCCCGCTCCGCCCGGACCGGTGCGCCGGTCGAGGCAGTGCGGCGGGGTGCCCCGCCGCACGCAAGCCCCCCGTCGAAACACAACCGTTGTGGAACGCCCCGTGAGCGCTCCTCGTCCAGGTCGCCCCGCTTCGGCGCAGGTCACGCCGCTTGGGGTGCGCGCGGGACCCGGGCGGAACCGCCTGTTCCCCGTCCCGCCTGCGCGGACACCCGTGCCGGATCCCTTGACGAGTCCGTGTTCGGGGGATTAACTCACGTCCTAAATTAAGCCATGAGGGGGCTTCTGAAGCCGAACGGTGGCCTCGGTGTCCGCACGTGCGGACAACGGCCGCCGCGAAGCCCTCTCGGGGTTCTCGACTCCCGGAAAGGCACAGCTGGAGCCATGCGCAGCATCCGAGCCGCGGCCGTAGGCGCCGTCACCATGTCTCTCGCCCTCGCGGCCACGGCCTGCGGTGGCGGTTCGTCCACCGGCGGCGGGTCCAACGACTCCCCGAAGACGCTCACCTACTGGGCCTCCAACCAGGGTGCCAGCATCGCGATCGACAAGAAGACGCTCCAGCCGGAGCTCGACAAGTTCCAGAAGCAGACCGGCATCAAGGTCAAGCTGGAGGTCGTGCCCTGGTCGGACCTCCTCAACCGCATCCTGACCGCGACCACCTCCGGCCAGGGCCCCGACGTGCTCAACATCGGCAACACGTGGAGCGCCTCGCTGCAGGCGACCGGCGCGCTGCTGCCCTGGGACGCCAAGAACTTCGACAAGATCGGCGGCAAGGACCGCTTCGTCGACTCCGCGCTCGGCTCCACGGGTGCCGAGGGCAAGGACCCGGCGGCCGTCCCGCTGTACTCGATGGCCTACGCCCTCTACTACAACAAGAAGATCTTCGCCGACGCCGGCATCGCCAAGCCCCCGGTCACCTGGGACGAGTTGATCGCGGACGGCAAGAAGATCCAGGCGAAGGGCAAGTCGGCCCTCGGCGCCGAGGGCGGCAACGTCTCGGAGAACATCCACCACGTCTTCGTCTTCGCCAAGCAGCACGGCGGCGACTTCTTCACCGCCGACGGCAAGCCCAACTTCACCGACCCGAAGGTCGTCGACGCGGTCAAGCAGTACGTCGACCTGATGGCCAAGGACAAGGTCATCCCGACCGGCGACGCCGAGTACGCGCAGAACCAGTCGGTCAGCGACTTCGCCAAGGGCAAGCAGGCGATGCTGCTGTGGCAGTCGGCGGCCGCCAACCTCAAGTCGCAGGGCATGAGCGAGAGCGACTACGGCATCGCCCCGGTGCCCGTGCAGTCCGGCACCCCCGGCACCGGCGCCCAGACCAACTCGATGGTCGCCGGCATCAACATGGCCGTCTTCAAGAACAGCAAGAACCTCGACGGCGCCACGAAGTTCGTGAAGTTCATGACCAGCGACGAGGAGCAGAAGATCCTCAACACCGCCTACAGCTCCATCCCGCCGGTCAAGTCCGCCCAGGAGGACGCGGCCTTCAACAGCCCGGCCAACGCGGTCCTGAAGAACACCCTCGCCACCAGCGCCGCCGCCCTGCCCCAGGTGGCCGCCGAGTCGCAGTTCGAGACCACCGTCGGTACCGCCGTCAAGAACCTGTTCGCCGCCGTGGCCGCCGGTCACTCGGTCACCGCCGACTCCGTCAAGGCCGAGCTGGAGAAGGCCCAGCAGCAGATGCCGGCGGCCTGAACGCGATGACGACCACCACCACCGCCGTAACAGAGCCGGTGCGTGCGAACTCCCCCGGGACGGCGGGCGGCTCGGGCCGCCGTCCCGGGCGGATCCGCCGGATCGGACTGCCCTACCTGCTGCTCCTGCCCGCCCTGCTGCTCGAACTCCTCGTCCATCTCGTGCCGATGGTCATCGGCGTCGTGATGAGCTTCAAGGAGCTGACCCAGTTCTACATCCGCGACTGGACCACCGCCCCGTGGACGGCGTTCGACAACTACAGGATGTCGGTCGACTTCGACGCCCCGGTCGGCAAGGCCCTGCTGCACTCCTTCTTCGTCACCGTCACCTTCACGCTGCTGTCGGTCGGCCTGTGCTGGCTGATCGGCACCGCGGCCGCGGTGTTCATGCAGGACACCTTCAAGGGCCGGGGCCTGCTGCGGGCCCTGTTCCTGGTGCCGTACGCGCTGCCGGTCTACGCGGCCGTGATCACCTGGGTGTTCATGTTCCAGCACGACAACGGACTGGTGAACCACGTCCTGCACGACCAGCTGCACCTCACCGACCAGCCGTCCTTCTGGCTGATCGGTGACAACAGCTTCTACGCCCTGCTCATCGTGTCGGTGTGGAAGGGCTGGCCGTTCGCCTTCCTGATCGTGATGGCCGGACTCCAGAACATCCCGCGGGAGCTGTACGAGGCGGCCGCGCTGGACGGTGCCGGCATGTGGCAGCAGATCCGCCGCATCACCCTGCCGTCGCTGCGCCCGGTCAACCAGGTGCTCGTCCTGGTCCTGTTCCTGTGGACGTTCAACGACTTCAACACGCCGTACGTGCTGTTCGGCAAGTCCGCGCCGGAGGCCGCCGACCTCATCTCGGTCCACATCTACCAGGCCTCCTTCGTCACCTGGAACTTCGGCACCGGCTCGGCGATGTCCGTGCTCCTGCTGCTGTTCCTGCTGGTGGTCACCGGCGTCTATCTCGCGCTCACCTCACGCGGACGGAGGACCGCCGATGTCTAGCCCCAGCTCGCCGATGGCCCCGCCGCGCTCCTTCCTGTGGGCCCGGGGAATCTTCCTCACGCTGCTGACCGGCTTCGTGCTGATCCCGGTGTACGTGATGATCTCCAGCTCGCTGAAGCCGCTCGCGGACGTCACCGGCAAGTTCCGCTGGCTGCCCAGCGGGCTGACCATCCGCCCGTACATCGACATCTGGTCGACGGTCCCGCTCGCCAAGTACTTCGTGAACTCGCTGATCGTCTCGGTCGCGGCGACGGTCTGCTCGGTCGTGGTCGCGGTGTTCGCCGCCTACGCGGTGAGCCGCTACGAGTTCCGCGGCAAGCGCGTCTTCACGGTCACCGTGCTGTCCACGCAGATGTTCCCCGGCATCCTCTTCCTGCTGCCGCTGTTCCTGCTGTACGTCAACATCGGAAACGCCACCGGCATCGCCCTGTTCGGCTCCCGCGGCGGCCTGATCCTCACCTATCTGACGTTCTCGCTGCCGTTCTCGATCTGGATGCTGATCGGGTACTTCGACTCGGTGCCCAGGGACCTGGACGAGGCGGCCCTGGTGGACGGCTGCGGTCCGCTCGGCGCACTGCTGCGCATCGTGGTGCCCGCCGCGATCCCCGGCATCGTCGCGGTCGCCGTCTACGCCTTCATGACCGCCTGGGGCGAGGTGCTCTTCGCGTCGGTGATGACCAACGACACCACCCGCACCCTGGCCGTCGGCCTGCAGGGCTACTCCACGCTCAACGACGTGTACTGGAACCAGATCATGGCCGCGTCGCTCGTGGTGAGCGTGCCCGTCGTCGCCGGGTTCCTGCTGCTCCAGCGCTACCTCGTCGCCGGGCTGACGGCGGGGGCCGTCAAGTGAACCACCCCAGTCCCGAAGCTTGTCGCGAAAGGAATTCCGTGACCATCGACCTCGCCGCACTCCCGCACGACTTCCTGTGGGGAACGGCAACCGCGGCGTACCAGATCGAGGGAGCCGTAGCCGAGGACGGCCGCGCACCTTCCATCTGGGACACCTTCTCCCACACCCCGGGGAAGATCGCGGGCGACGACAACGGCGACATCGCCTGCGACCACTACCACCGCTGGCGTGAGGACATCGGCCTGATGGGCCGGCTCGGCACCAACGCCTACCGGCTCTCGGTCGCCTGGCCGCGGGTCCGGCCCGGCGGCGACGGCCCCGTCAACGCCAAGGGCCTCGACTTCTACGACGAGTTGATCGACGCCCTGCTGGCGGCCGGCATCACCCCGTCGGTCACGCTCTACCACTGGGACCTGCCGCAGGCCCTCCAGGACCGCGGCGGCTGGCCGGAGCGGGCGACCGCCGAGCACTTCGCCGCCTACGCCTCCGTGGTCGCCGAACGCCTCGGCGACCGGGTCAAGCACTGGACCACCCTCAACGAGCCGTCCTGCTCGGCCTGGATCGGCCACCTGGAAGGCACGATGGCGCCGGGTCTGACCGACCTGACGGCCGCCGTCCGCGCCTCCTACCACCTGCTCCTCGGCCACGGCCTGGCCGCGCAGGCGATCCGCGCCGCCGCCCCCGGCGCCGAGGTCGGCATCGTGAACAACCTCTCCACGGTGTTCGCCGCCTCGGACCGTCCCGAGGACGAGGCCGCCGTCCGCCGCCACGACGGGCACGTCAACCGCTGGTGGCTCGACCCGGTGCACGGCCGCGGCTTCCCCGCCGACATGGTCGAGACGTACGGCGTCGAACTCCCCGAGCGCGCCGGCGACCTGGAGACCATCGCCACCCCGCTGGACTGGCTGGGCCTGAACTACTACTTCCCGGCCTACATCGAGAACGACCCGGAAGGACCGGCCCCGTACGCCCGTTCCGTGCGCCGCCCGGACGTCCCGCGCACCGGCATGGACTGGGAGATCGACGCGAGCGGCATCGAGACGCTGCTGCTGCGCCTCACGAACGAGTACGGCGCCCGCAAGCTGTACGTCACCGAGAACGGCTCGGCCTACCCGGACGTGATCCGCCCCGACGGCACGATCGACGACCCGGAGCGCCAGGAGTACCTGGTCGGCCACCTCGCGGCCTGCGCCTCGGCGGCCCGCAAGGGCGCGCCGCTGGCCGGGTACTTCGCCTGGTCGCTGCTGGACAACTTCGAGTGGGCCTACGGCTACGACAAGCGGTTCGGTCTGGTCCACGTCGACTACAAGACCCAGGTCCGCACCATCAAGGGCACCGGCCACCGGTACGCGGACATCATCCGCGACCACCGGGGACAGGTCCGCAAGGCGGCCTGACCGAATCGGCGGTGGACGCGGTCCAGGGGAGTTCCGCGTCCACCGCACGGCATCTGCACGCGCATGCACGACGGGCCGCGAGCACCATCCTCTGATCTGTCATGAACACAACATGTGCACCATCGGCACTCAGGAGAACCGCATGCCAACCCGCATCCCCCGTACCCTCCTGGCCGCCCTCGCGACGGCCGCCCTGCTGGCCTCGGGCCCGGTCCTCGCCGTACCGGCGTCCGCCGCCGCTGCCGCCGTGACCTGGGACACCGACCGTGCGAACACCGCCTTCACGGCGAACCCGAACGCCGTCACCGCCTCCGGCAGCGAGAACGGCGGCACCGCCGCGGGCCTCGCGTTCGACGGCAACGGCTCCACCCGCTGGTCCAGCAACTTCGCGGACGACGCCTGGATCCGGATCGACCTCGGCACCACGATCCGCATCGACCGGGTGGTCCTCGACTGGGAGGCCGCCTACGGCAAGAGGTACGTCCTGGAGGCCTCGAAGAACGGCACGGACTGGACGCCGTTCTACACCGAGACGGCGGGCACCGGCGGCTCGGTCACCGCGAGCACCTACCCGCAGGAGGTCACCGGCCGCTACGTCCGGATGCGCGGCATCGAGCGCGCCACCCCCTACGGCTACTCCCTGTGGAACTTCAAGGTCTACGGCGGCGAACCCGCCCCCGCCTCCTCGGCCGTCACCAACCTCGCCCTCAACCACCCGGCGTACTCCACCTACTACCAGCACGCGGGCGTCTCGCCGGCCTTCGCCACCGACGGCGGCTGGCCCGCCGACCTCAAGGGCGACTCCACCCGCTGGTCGAGCGACTGGAACGCCGACCGCTGGATCTCCGTCGACCTGGGCGCCCGGTCCACGATCTCCTCCGTGGACCTCTACTGGGAGTCGGCGTACGCCGTCGACTACCTCCTCCAGGTCTCCGACGACAACACCAACTGGCGCACGGTGTACGAGCCGTCGGCCGCCGCCATCGCCTCCCGCCGCGCGAACGTCGCCGCTCCCGGGGACGCGGCGGGCCTGCACGACACCGTCACCCTCCCCTCCCCGGCCACCGGCCGCTACGTCCGGATGCTCGGCAAGGAACGCCGCAGCTTCTACAACCCGGCGCCCTACACCGCGCAGTTCGGCTACTCCCTCTACGAGTTCCAGGTCTGGGGCACCGGCGGCACCGCGGCGGCCGCCTACCCCGCCCTCCCGGCCGACCAGTCGGGCTCCTACCAGACCACGTTCTTCGACGACTTCACCGGCAGCTCCCTGGACCGCTCCAAGTGGCGGGTGGTGCGCACCGGCACCGAGATGGGCCCGGTCAACGGCGAGTCCCAGGCGTACGTCGACTCGCCGAACAACGTCGTCACGCAGAACGGCGAGCTGCTCCTCAAGGCGAAGTACTGCAAGGGCTGCACCCAGGCGGGCGGCGGCACCTACGACTTCACGTCCGGGCGCATCGACACCAACACCCACTTCGACTTCACCTACGGCAAGGTCAGCGCCCGCATGAAGCTGCCCGTCGGCGACGGCTTCTGGCCCGCGTTCTGGCTGCTCGGCAGCAACGTCGACAACCCCTCGGTCTCCTGGCCGGCCTCCGGCGAGACCGACATCATGGAGAACATCGGCTACCCGACCTGGACCAGCACCGCCCTGCACGGCCCCGGCTACTCGGCCGACGGCAACATCGGCGCCCGCCAGACCTACCCGAACGGCGGCACCGCCGACCAGTGGCACACCTACGCGGTGGAGTGGACGCCCACGGCGATGCGCTTCTACGTCGACGACACGCTGGTGCAGGAGACCACCCGCAACAAGGTGGAGTCCACGCGCGGCCAGTGGGTCTACGACCACAACCAGTACGTCATCCTCAACCTCGCCCTCGGCGGCGCCTACCCGGCCGGCTGGAACCAGGTCACCAGCCCCTACTGGGGCCTGCCGCAGTCCAGCGTCGACAAGATCGCGGGCGGGGGAGTGCAGGCGGAGGTGGACTGGGTGCGGGTCGAGCAGAAGAAGTAGGAGGACCCGACCGCTCGGGCACTGAACCGGCCGTCCACGGCGTGCGTATCTCCCCACCGTGGGAGGATCACTCACCATGAGTGCGTCACCGGCGGTGCGGAGCCTGCGTGCCGCGGTGTTCGCCGCGGTGTGCGTGCTCCTGGCCGCCGCCGGTCACGGCCTCGCCATGGGCGACATGCCGCCGCTGTGGGCCGACGCGGCCGGGTTCGCCGTCGTGTTCGGCCTGGGACGTGCGCTGGCGGGACGGGAGCGCGGTCTCCCGGCGATCGGCGCCGGCATGCTGGCCACCCAGGCCGGACTGCACGTCGGCTTCGCCGCGGCCCGCACAGGCGCACCCGCCCCGCCGGGCACCATGTCCATGGACATGGGCGCCGCCCCCATGGGCGCGGGGCACGCCTCCATGGCGCACATGCCGATGAGTCACCTGCCCGTGACCGACCTGTCCACGGCCCACCCGCACCTGCACGGCCCGGCCATGGCGGTCCTGGCGCACCACCCGCACGCCCTCACCGCGCACGCCACCCTCGCGCACGTCCTCGCCGCCCTGGTCGCCTCCTGGTGGCTGCGGTGCGGCGAGGCGGCGCTGTGGTCGCTGCTGCGCCGCGCGGCGGCCCTCGTACCCGGTCTCGCGGCCTGGTGGCGTGACGCCCCGCTGTCCCGCCCGGTCACCGACCGGCGCCCGGCGCCGGCCGGCCCGATACGCCCCCGCCGACTGCTCGCCCTGCGGCACGCGGTCAGCCGGCGCGGCCCGCCCGCCGCGATCCCGTACCCGGTCTGACCCCCGCACGACCAATCCCCAGACGTCATCCGTACGGAGATCACTCACCCATGTCTGCCCCTTCCGCCCTGCGCCGCGCCGCCACCGTCACCGCGCTCACCGCCGCGTCGGTCCTCGTCGCCGCCGGCGTCGCCTCCGCGCACGTCACCGTCCACCCCGAGAGCTACGCCAAGGGCGCCACCGACGGCGTCCTGACCTTCCGCGTGCCCAACGAGGAGGACACCGCCTCCACCACCGAGGTGCAGGTGTTCCTGCCCACCGACCACCCGGTCCTCGGTGTCCTCGTCTCCCCGCGGGACGGCTGGACCGCCAAGGTGACCACCACCAAGCTCAAGACGCCCGTCAAGACCGACGACGGCACCATCACCGAGGCCGCCTCCGAGATCACCTGGACCGGCGGGAAGATCGGCGCCGGGCAGTTCGAGGACTTCGACGTGGCGTTCGGCCAACTGCCCGAGGACACCGGCCAACTCGCCTTCAAGACCCTGCAGACGTACTCCGACGGCAAGGTCGTCCGCTGGATCGAGCAGGCCGCGAACGGCGCCGAGGAGCCCGAGAACCCGGCCCCGACCCTCAAGCTGACGGCGGCCGGCGCCGACACCGCCCCGACCGCGCCGACCGACAACGGCGCCAAGGCGACGGCGAACGCGTCCGCCGGCACCGACGACTCCACCGCGCGGGGCCTCGGCATCGCGGGGCTGATCGTCGGCGTACTCGGCCTGGCCGCGGCCGCGTTCGCCTTCGCGCGGACGCGGGGCGCACGGTCGTAGCCCGGCACTCGCGGTAGACACAGAAGGGCCCGGACCATCCCCCGGTCCGGGCCCTCGTCGTGCGCGGTCAGCTCACCGGCCGGTTCACCGGACCGCGAGCTCCAGCATCTCCGACTCCTTCGCCCGCGCCTCGACGCGCGCCTCGATGCGGGCCTCGGCACGCACCGTCAGCCGCACCTCGGCCGCCCGCGCCGCCCCCCGCTGCGGCGCCGACTCCGCCACGGCCGCCTCCGAACGGAGCGCCTGAGCCGTCGTCCGCCGCGAGGTGCGCCACAGCCACACCACGTCCCGGCCGAAGGACCACAGCAGGGAGCCGAGCGCCAGCAGGACCACGGCCAGGTTGGCCAGGTACGGCAGCAGGTCCGCGCCCGCGAGGAGCAGGCAGATGCCCTGCATCGCGGCGACCGTCTTGCGGGCCATCGACGGCGGCAGCGGAGCGTTCAGCCAGGGCGCCGCCTTCGCGGCCGCGACGAACGCGTAGCGCATCGCGCCGATCAGCAGCACCCACGGGCCCAACCGCGTGGCGACGTACACGCTGAGCACCAGGATCAGGAACGCGTCGACCTCCATGTCGAAACGCGCGCCCAGCGCGGTGGACGTGCCCGTGCGGCGGGCCACCTTGCCGTCCACACCGTCCAGGATCAGGGCCACGGCGGTCAGGCCGACCAGCAGCGAGACCGGCGGTGAGCTCTCGAAGGAGTCGGCGACCAGCGCCGTCACCCCGCCGACCAGGGTGGCGCGGCCGAGGGTGACGCGGTTGGCGGGCCCGAAGGAGCGCGGGCGGGCGCGGTGCAGGGCTCGGGAGAGCACCGCCCAGGTGGCCGCCGCGAAGACGAGACCCGTCAGCCATCCGGCCGGCCCCAGGCCGATCGCCGACCCGAGCAGGGCCAGCAACAGGATCTGCACGCCCGCTCCGACCGCGGTCTCCTGCTGGACCAGCCTGGCTTCGTAAGTGTTGTTCAGGGCCACCGCACGTCCTCCGGCCGAGTGACAGAGTCGATCAACGCCGCGTACTGTGCGCGGCCTGTGCACTTCTCGCTGTGCACACCTCGGTACGTGAACAACATCCCGATCGTTCAGGAGGACGCCGATGAACCGTTCGGCCCGTGCGTTCTGGCTCCGGTCCCCGGGCCACGGAGAACTGCGTGACGTCACCCTCGCGGCGCCCGCCGACGGCGAGGTGCTGGTGCGCGCGCTGTACTCCGGGGTGAGCCGCGGCACCGAGACGCTGGTGTTCCGCGGCGGGGTGCCGCGGAGCCAGCACGCGGCGATGCGGGCGCCGTTCCAGGAGGGCGAGTTCCCCGGCCCGGTGAAGTACGGCTACCTGAGCGTCGGCGTCGTGGAGGCCGGCCCCGCCGAACTGACCGGACGGACGGTCTTCTGCCTGTACCCGCACCAGACGCGCTACGTCGTCCCGGCGAGCGCGGTGACGGTGGTACCGGAGCGGGTGCCGGCGGCGCGCGCGGTCCTCGCGGGCACCGTGGAGACCGCGGTGAACGCGCTCTGGGACGCCGCGCCCTTGCTCGGCGACCGGATCGCGGTGATCGGCGGCGGCATGGTCGGCTGCTCGGTCGCCGCCCTGCTCGCCCGCTTCCCCGGCGTACGGCTCCAACTGGTCGACGCCGACCCGGCCCGCGCCAGGACCGCCGAGGCGCTGGGCGTGGACTTCGCGACGCCCGAGGACGCCCTCGACGGCTGCGACCTGGTCGTCCACGCCAGCGCCACCGAGCAGGGCCTGACCCGCGCCCTGGAACTCCTCGCACCCGAGGGCACGGTCGTGGAACTCAGCTGGTACGGCGACCGGAGGATCGCGCTCCCGCTCGGCGAGGCCTTCCACTCCCGCCGCCTGACCGTGCGCAGCACCCAGGTCGGCACCGTCTCCCCGGCCGCCCGTCCCGGCCGCGGTTACGCCGAACGGCTGACCCTCGCCCTGGACCTGCTCGCCGACCCGGCGCTGGACGCCCTCATCACCGGAGAAAGCGCGTTCGAGGAGCTGCCGCAGGTGCTCCCAAGGCTCGCCTCCGGGGAGATTCCGGCGCTCTGCCACCGGGTCCGCTACGGCGACGACGGCTGACGCGACGTCCCGCGCGCCCCGCCAGGAGGTCCTGACCTGAGAAAAGAGTCAGAGTGGACTGAACACGGGGAAGCCGAGAACCGTATTAAGGGCATCCTCCGGCAGGGATCCGCCGGGGGACCAGACGCGCCGCACCTGGAGGGTCGTCCGTTGTTCAGCATCACCGTCCGCGATCACATCATGATCGCCCACAGCTTCCACGGCGAGGTGTTCGGCCCCGCGCAGCGACTGCACGGCGCCACGTTCCTGGTGGACGCCACCTTCCGGCGCGAACAGCTGGACGACGACAACATCGTCGTCGACATCGGTCTTGCCACCCAGGAACTCGGTGCCGTGGTCAGCGAGCTGAACTACAGAAACCTCGACAACGAGCCGGACTTCGCCGGGATCAACACCTCCACGGAGTTCCTGGCCAAGGTCATCGCCGACCGGCTGGCCGAGCGGATCGCCAAGGGCGCCCTCGGCGAGGGCGCGCGAGGCCTCGCGGGACTGACCGTCACCCTGCACGAGTCGCACGTCGCGTGGGCGAGTTACGAGCGTGCCCTGTGACCGACGTGACCCTCGGCCGGCCCACGGCGCTCACCTACGTACCCGCGCAGCGCGCGGCGACCACCGACCCGGCCGGCGACCACGCCCCCGCGAACATCGGGATCCTGCCCATGACCCTGCGCAGCGTGCACTTCGTCATGCCCGGCGGTGTGGACGACCTGGCCGTCCCGAGCGGCGGCAACGCCTACGATCGGCGGGTCTGCCTGGATCTGCCCGGCTTCGGCTGGCAGGTCACCCGGCACGCGGTGCCCGGCTCCTGGCCGCGCCCCGACACGGCCGCCCGCGACACCCTCGCCCGCACCCTGCGCGAACTGCCCGACGGCACGGTCGTGCTGCTCGACGGCCTGGTGGCGTGCGGGGTGCCCGAGATCGTCGTACCCGAGGCCGAACGGCTGCGGCTCGCCGTCCTGGTGCACCTGCCGCTCGGCGACGAGACCGGCCTCGACCCCGCCGTCGCCGCCGACCTGGACGCCCGCGAGCGCGCGGTGCTGCGCGCCGTACCGGCCGTGGTCGCCACCAGCGACTGGGCGGTACGGCGGCTGGTGTCGCACCACGGCCTGGCACCCGAACGGGTGCACGTCGCCGCTCCGGGTGCCGACATCGCCCCGCTGGCCGGCGGCACCGACGGCGTCTCGCACCTGCTGTGCGTCGCCGCCGTCACCCCGCGCAAGGGCCAGCACCGCCTGATCGAGGCACTCGCAGCGGTCCGGGACCTGCCGTGGACCTGCACCTGCGTGGGCGGACTCGCCCAGGACCCCGAATACGTCGCCCACCTGCGCTCGCTGATCGCCCGGCACGGACTGACGGACCGCCTGCACCTGGCCGGACCGCGTTCCGGCGCCGACCTGGACGCGAGTTACGCCGCCGCCGACCTGATGGTCCTCACCTCCTACGCCGAGACCTACGGCATGGCGGTCACCGAGGCGCTCGCCCGGGGCATCCCGGTGCTCGCCACCGACGTCGGCGGCCTGCCGGAAGCGGTGGGGAGGGCGCCCGACGGCGGGGTGCCAGGCATCCTGGTGCCGCCGGAGGACCCCGCCGCGCTCGCCGCCGAACTGCGCGGCTGGTTCGGCGAGGCGGACGTACGCCGGCGCCTGAAGTCCGCCGCGCGCGGCCGGCGCGCGGCGCTCGACGGCTGGGCGACCACCGCCCGCAGCCTGGCCGGAGTCCTGCTGAGGCTCCCCGACGAACCCCGGAGGGCGGCATGAGCGAGACGACGGCCACCGTCCCGGCCGGCGCGGTCCCCGCGCAGCCGGGACCCGCGCGGGACACGGACACAGCCGCGGGAGGAGAGCACATGGATGCCGCAACGTCCGGTGAGCCGGGGCGGTTCGAGGCGATAGCCGGGGCCGGTCCGGTGGTCCGGCTGGGCGAGCGGGCCACCCTGCGGCTGCGCGAGGACGCGCCCGAGGAACCGGCCCGGTACGCCCCCGAGTGGCTGGAGCTGCGCGAGAGCGCGGACGCGGCCGCCCGCTCCCACGACCTGCTGGACCCGCTGCGGATCCGGCTGGCCGAACTGCCCGGCGGGCCGGGCGGTCTGGTCGTGCACGACCTGGGCTGCGGCACCGGCTCCATGGGCCGCTGGCTGGCGCCGCGCCTGGACGGCGCCCAGCACTGGGTCCTGCACGACCGCGACCCCTACCTGCTGCACTTCGCGGCGGTCGCCTCGCCGCGGGTGGCCGCGGACGGCGGCCGCGTCACGGTGGAGACCCGGCGGGGCGACGTCGCCCGGCTCACCCCCGACGCGCTCACCGGCGCCTCGCTGGTCACCGCCTCCGCGCTCCTGGACGTCCTCACCCGGGAGGAGATCGACACCCTCGCCGACGCCTGCACCGGAGCCGGCTGCCCCGCCCTGCTCACCCTGTCGGTCGCCGGACGCGTCGAGTTCGCCACCCCGCACCCGCTGGACGCGGAACTGACGCAGGCCTTCAACGCCCACCAGCGGCGCGGCGGGATGCTCGGCCCGGACGCCGTCGACGCCGCCTGCGAGGCCTTCGCCGACCGCGGCGCGACCGTGAAGGTGAACCCCAGCCCCTGGCGCCTCGGCCCCGACGCGAGGGCGCTCACCGAGCAGTGGCTGCGCGGCTGGGTCGGCGCGGCCGTCGAGGAGCGCCCCGAACTGGCCGCGCGTGCCGAGACCTACCTGGCCGAACGGCTCGCCGCCTGCGCGGCCGGCGACCTGCGGGTGGTCCTGCACCACAGCGACCTGCTGGCCCTCACCCGGCCGACGGGAGGCCACCGATGACCACCCCCGCCCTGGTCCGCGAGCCCGCTCCGCTCGCCCCGGTGAGCCAAGGCAGGCGCCTCACCTTCCGCGCCGTCCGCCCGCACCTGGGCACCGCCGCCGGTGTCGCCATCATCGCCGTGCTGCTGTGGCGGCTCGGCACCGGCGTCTTCGTCGACGGACTGCGCCGCATCGACACCCCGACGCTGGTCATCGGCCTGGCGATCGGCGCGGCCACGACCGTACTGAGCGCCTGGCGCTGGCAGTTGGTGGCCCGCAGCCTCGGCCTGAGGCTGCCGCTCGGGCCCGCCGTCGGCGACTACTACCGCGCGCTGTTCCTCAACGCGGCGCTGCCCGGCGGAGTGCTCGGCGACGTGCACCGGGCGGTGCGGCACGGGCAGAGCGAGGGCGACATCGGGCGCGGGGTGCGCGCGGTCGTGCTGGAACGGGCCGCGGGACAGGTCGCGTTGACGGTGTTCGGCGCGGGCGCGCTGCTCATCCTGCCCTCGCCGGTCCGCGCCCAGGCGCGCGACTTCGCCCCGCTGGTGGCGGCCGCACTGGTCGGCGCCTGCGCGGTGGTGGCCGCCGTGCGGATGAACCGGGCCCCGGGCAAGCGGGCCGGCGCCCTGCGCGCGACCCTCGCCGAGGCCCGCCAGGCCCTGCTGTCACGGCGGAACGGTCCGGGCGTCGCGCTGTCCTCGGCGGCGATCCTCGCCGGGCACGTGGTGATGTTCGTGGTGGCCGCGCGGGTCGCCGGTTCGGCCGCCTCCGTGGCCGCGCTGACGCCGATCGCGGTGCTCGCCCTGGTCGCCATGGGCCTGCCGCTGAACGTCGGCGGCTGGGGCCCCCGGGAGGGCGTCACCGCCTGGGCGTTCGCCGCGGCCGGCCTCGGCGCGGACAGCGGGCTCGCCACCGCCGTCGTCTACGGCGTCCTCAGCTTCGTGGCGGCCCTGCCGGGGCTGGTGGTCCTGGTCGTCCGCTGGATCGCCGCGCTGCGCTACTCCCGTGCCGAGGTGAGCAGTTCGAAAACCGCGCCGAAGGAATCGGCGAGGCTCGCCAGGAGTACCTTCCCCTTTTCCGCCGACCCGAGGGAGGGGCGGCCGATGACGCCCGACTCGGTATAAGCGGACATTCCCAGGGTGAGGAGATGACGACGGTCGTCAGCGGTGAAATCGGCGGACTCGTGACCAGGGCGGACCAATTCGGGATGAGCGTGCAGCAGAATCGAGGTCTCGATTTCTCCGGCGTGCATGTCGGTGAGCGCCGAGGTCTCCACCCCGGCCCGGGACAGCGCCGTCTCCCAGTCCTCCGCGGCCGGGTAGAGGGCCGTCCGCTCGCCCCGTGCCGACGCCTCCTGGACGACGTTGCCCAGCACGTAGTTGCCGCCGTGCCCGTTGACCACGACCAGTGCGTCGACGCCCGAGCGGCGCAACGATTCCGCGATGTCCCGGACCACGGCGTGCAGGGTCACCGAGGAGATGCTGACGGTTCCGGGCCAGGCCGCGTGCTCGTGCGAGCAGGACACCGTCACCGGCGGAAGGAGGTGCACCGGGAACGCGTCGGAGATCTCCCGGGCCACGGCACAGGCGACGAGCGTGTCCGTCGCCAGCGGAAGGAAGGGGCCGTGCTGTTCGTAGCTGCCCACGGGAAGGACGGCGACCTGTGTTGAAACGCCCGCCCCCCTGGTCCGTACCTCTTCCGTGGTGTCCGTCGGCAACAAGCCGTATGCCGTCGTCCGCGCGCCCGAACCATTCATCGTTTCACGGCCTTTCGTCTCCTCTAGGGATCAGATCATGACAGAGAACATCGGCGTACTCGGCAAGAAGCCCCCACGGCGTACGGGCGTGGAACGCGTCGTCAATGCACCGCTGCCCACCGTCTACGGCAAATTCCAGGCCGTCGGCTATCTGGACCACGACCGCGGTGACGAGCAAGTCGCCCTGGTCTACGGGGACATAGCCGGCGACCGGGTGCTGACCCGGCTGCACTCGGAGTGCCTCACCGGTGACGCGTTCGGCTCCCAGCACTGCGAGTGCGGCGACCAGCTGTCCGCCGCCCTGCGCGCGGTCGTCGCCGAGGGCAGCGGCGTCGTCGTCTACCTGCGCGGCCACGAGGGACGCGGCATCGGCCTGCTCGGCAAGCTGCGCGCGATGGCGCTCCAGGCGGAGGGCCTGGACACGGTCGAGGCGAACCTCGCGCTCGGCCTGCCCGTCGACGCACGCGACTACGGTGTCGCCGCCGGCATCCTGCGCGACCTCGGGGTGGGCTCGGTACGCCTGATGTCCAACAACCCGCGCAAGCGCGAGTCGCTGGTACGGCACGGCATCGAGGTCGCCGAGACGGTTCCGCTGCTCATCGAGCCCTGCGAGAACAACATCACCTACCTGCGGACCAAGCGCGAGCGCCTCGACCACGTCCTGCCGCACCTGGACGCGGTCGCGCACTGGTCCTGAGGCGGCGACGGCCGGGCGGCCTCCGGGGGAAGGATCGGGGAGACCGACGGGAGGCGCGCAGGTGAGTCTCCGGGCCGAGGCCGAGGCCGTGATCGTCGGCGGCGGGGTGACGGGCACCAGCACCGCCCACCACCTGGTGAGCGCGGGCGTCCGGCTCCGGAACGGATCGCCGTCGGCTCGGTGCTCCGCGCGGCCGGGGCGTGGTCGGGAGCGGTCGGCGCGATGGCCGGCGTGGACCCGCCGGCGCAGCCGCCGCGCCGCCGGATCGCGGTCACTGACCGGTCCCCGGACTGCCCCCGGCCGGCCCTGCCCATGACCAGAACACCCCGGACCACAACGCCCTGATCGGCGAGGTGGTCCGCGACCGCCACCCGGGCCGTGCCCCGTTCCTGGACGGCCGCCCGCTCGACGCCGGCCGGTTGGCCGCCGACGCGGCCCGCCCGGAGACCAACCTCGTCCGAACCGCGCTCAGTCGAGGATCGTCTCGTGCACCAGGCGGCGCAGCTCCGGGAAGATCTTCAGGGTCTTGGGGCGCACCTGGGTGTGGAACTGCACGGTCAGGTCGTGGGCGGGATCCACCCAGAACGCCGTGGTGGCCGCGCCGGTCCAGCCGTAGGTGCCGAGCCCGCTGGGCGCGAGGGTGCGGGACGGGTCGATCACCACCGAGACGCCCAGGCCGAAGCCGAGGCCGTCGTTGCCGGGCTCCTGGTGGGGCGGGGCGCCGAAGGTCCGCAGATCGGCGCCGCCGGGCAGGTGGTTGGCGGACAGCAGGTCCACCGAGGCGGCCGGCAGCAGCCGGACGCCGTCCAGTTCGCCGCGGCGGCGCAGCATCTCCGCGAACCGGTGGTAGTCGTACGCCGTCGCCGCGAGACCGCCGCTGCCGGACAGCAGGCGGGGCCGGCCCCGCAACGGCAGCCCCGGAATCGCCTCGATGCCGCCGTCCTCCGTCTCGCCGTACAACTCCGAGAGACGGTCCGCCTGTTCGGGCACGATGTGCAGACCGGCGTCCGGCATGCCGAGCGGGCGGAAGATCCGGTCCGCGAAGAACTCGTCGAGCCGCTGCCCGGAGACCACCTCGACGACGCGGCTGAGCACGTTGAAGCCGACCGAGTAGTTCCACTGCGTGCCCGGCTCGAACTGCAGGGGCATGCGGGCGTACACCGCCATCGTCTCGGCGAGGTCCGCGCCCGCCGGCACCGAGAACTCCAGACCCGCCTCGCGGTACCGCGCGTCCACCGGGTGCGCGTGGTAGAACGCGAAGGTCAGCCCGGCGGTGTGGCTGAGCAGGTGCCGGATCAGGATCGGCCCGTCGGCCGGCCGGGTCACCATGTCCGCGCCCGAACCGCTCACGTACACCCGGGGTTCGGCGAACTCCGGCAGCAGGCGGCCGACCGGGTCGTCCAGCGACAGCACGCCGTCCTCCACCAGCAGCAGGATCGCCACCGCGGTGACCGGCTTGGTCATCGAGTACATCCGCCAGATGGTGTCCGGCTCGACCGGCAGCCCGGCCGCGAGGTCCCGGTGGCCCTGCGTGGTGAGGTGGGCGATCCGGCCGCCGCGTGCCACGGACACCAGGTAGCCGGGCAGGCGCCCTTCGTCGACGTAGTGGGCGAAGTGCTGGTCGAGGCGGTCCAGTGCCTTCGCGTCCAGCCCGACCTCACCGGGGTCGACTTCCTGTCGCAGCTGTGCCATCGCTCTCCTCCGGTCGTGTCGTCCCGCTGTGCGGTACGACCTCGGGCCTCATCGTCGCGCAGGAAGCGGGGCACGGACCCGCTCATCCGCGTGCGGTGTGACAGACGCTATAGAAGGGCCACCGGGTGGGGGAGAGGCGACCGCCACGCCGAGCGCGGCCGGGAACGCCCGTACGAGCAGCGGCTTCACGGTCCCCGACTCCGACGGGCCGCCTCCGTGTACATGCCCCCGTCTTCCCGTGTCCACTCCGGGTACACCCGGCCCGGCGGGAATGCGGAACGGACCGGCCGGGGTTTCCCTGCCATGACCCAGGACACCCTTCTGAAGCTGCTCGCCGAGGACCACCACGGCGTACTGGTCACGCTCAAGAGCGACGGCCGTCCTCAGCTGTCCAACGTCAACCACGCCTACTACCCGGACGAGCGGACCGTCCGGGTGTCGATCACGGACGACCGGGCCAAGACCCGCAACCTGCGCCGCGACCCGCGTGCCTCCTACCACGTCACCAGCCCCGACCGCTGGGCCTACACGGTCGCCGAGGGCACCGCGGACCTCTCGCCGGTCGCCCGTGACCCGCACGACGAGACGGTCGAGGAACTCGTCCGGCTCTACCGCGACATCCAGGGCGAGCATCCGGACTGGGACGACTACCGCGCCGCGATGGTCCGCGACCGCCGGCTGGTGCTGCGGCTGCGCGTGGACCGGGCGTACGGCATCCCGCGCGCCTGAGACCGGCCGCGCCCGTCGGCCCCGCCCCGGGCACGGCCTAGGACCAGTGATCCAGGGCGATCGGCCGATGGCCGCCGGGGAGGCGGGTGCCTAGGCTTCCGGGCAGGGAACGGCAGCTCAGGAAGAGGTCACCATGCCCGTCAACGGTCGCAGTCACGTCCGCGTCGCCCGGCCCTCCCGGGACCTGGCCGCGGCCGAGCGGTTCTGGGTGCGCGGACTCGGCCTCGGTGTGGTGTGGCGGGCCGAGGGCGGACCGGAGCCGGGTGAGCACGACCTGGTGATGCTGGGCTGGCCGGACGCCGGCTGGCATCTGGAGCTGGTGCACGAGCCGGCCCGGCCGGTCGAGCCCCGGCCCACCGAGGAGGACCTGCTGGTGGTCTACGTCGACGGGCCGGTGCCGGACGACCTGGTCGCCCGGCTGGAGGAGCACGGCGGCAGACGGGTCGTGTCACCGAACCCGTACTGGAACCGCTGGGGCGTCACGGTGGAGGACCCGGACGGCTACCGCCTCGTGCTCTGCGAGCGCGGCTGGTCCAACGCGTAGCGCGCGCCTGCCGCCGCCGGCGTCGGCGCGTGATCAGGGGAGCGGTGTCCGGCCGACCCGTCCGGGACGTGGCCTGGGGCCCGGGGACGGGGTTCCGGCCGCCGGGCGGAGGCGGGGCCGTTTCGTACGAGCCGCGCCCCCGGTGCGCCCGCCGCCGGCTCCCTCCCGCGCCCAGGCCTCCAGTGTGTACGTGAACTCCGCGGCCTTGTCCGGCCAGTTGAAGTGGGTCACGGCCGCCTCCCGGCCGCGCTGGGCCGCGGTGTGGCGCAGGATCGCGTCGGTGCTCAGCCGCCGTATCGCCGCCGCCGCGGCGGGCGGGTCCTCGTAGGGCACGACGAGACCGCAGCCGTGCCGCTCCACCATGTCCGCCGCCAGCGGGGTCGGCGTGGTGACGACGGGAACGCCGTGAGCCATGTACTCGACGACCTTGGTGGGCCGTGAATGGCGGTAGTTGGGCTCGTCGTGCAGGAGGGACAGGCCGGCCAGCGCGCCCGTGAGCAGGGCGAGGGCGCGGTCGTTGGGCAGGAAGCCGTGCCAGCGCAGCACGCCGTCGCGGTCGGCCGCCGCGAGCGCGTCGCGGACGTCCGGGTCGGCCGCGCCCGCCACTTCCACGCGCAGCCCCGGCCCCAGGTGGCGGGCCGTCTCGATCAGGTCCAGCGCGCCGCGCGCCCGGGACAGGTGGCCGACGTAGACGACGTGCCGGCTGCCCGGCGGTTCGGGCGCCTGGAGCGGCGCCGTGGTGAAGTTGGGCACGACCGGGTGGGTGTGCCGGAACCGCTCCTGGTAGGAGTCCTCGGCGAGCAGCAGCCGCAGATGGCGTTCGGCCAGCCGCTCGGCGGCGCGCACCGCGAGCCGCAGCGGCGACCTCAGCGCCCGGGGCACCCAGTGCTTCGTGGCGAGCGCGGCGGCGGTGTCCTCGTGGACGTCCCACACGACCACGGGCGCCGCCCCGGACCGGCGCCAGCGGCGCAGCGTGCCGGGCAGCGCGAGGAGCAGCTCCGGGTCGTGCAGGAGGATCACGTCGGCCTCGTGGCCGCGCCGGGCGAGCAGGGCGCGGGCCGCGGCGACGGCGGCCCGGCGGCCGCGGCCCGCGGCCCTGGGCAGGTCGATGCCTTCGAGGTCCGCGCGCGGCCGCACCTCGCGGGCGGAGAACGGCGCCGCGTACACGACGTGGTGCCCACGGTCCCGCAGCGCGGTGATCTGCCGGTGCAGTATGCGTGCGTCCTCGGGATGGTGGACGACGGTGACGACGAGTATCCGCATCTGAGCGCCTTTCGATCCCGCCGCCCGGGGCCCGTGGACCCGGGGCGGCGGAAGGGGAGTTGCCGCGGAGGCGGCCTACAGCACCTCGACGCCGGGCCGGAAGATCCGCCCGCGGGTGTCGAAGAGCAGCCGGGCCTCGTCACCGATGGCCGGCAGGTCGTAGGCGGAGTGGTCCTGGAGCAGGATCGTCAGGTCGTGGGAGCGCACGGCGGCCATCACGTCGGCGACGCGCGGCACCGCCTGCCCGTCCACGAACCAGGCGGGCACGAACGGGTCGTGGAAGGCGATGTCGGCCTCCCGGGCCCGCAGCAGCCGGGCCACCGGCACCGCCGGAGCCTCGCGCCGGTCGGCGACGTCCGGCTTGTAGGTGACGCCGAGCAGCAGCACCCGGGAGCCGTGCAGGGCGCGGCCCTCGTGGTTGAGCAGGTCCTGCGCACGCCGTACGACGTACTCCGGCATGTGCGCGTTGATCTCCCGGGCGAGCTCCACGAACCGGAACTCGTAGCCGATGGAACGCACCTTGTAGGACAGGTAGTTGGGGTCGATCGGGATGCAGTGGCCGCCCACCCCGGCGCTCGGCCTGAAGGCCTGGAAGCCGAACGGCTTGGTACCGGCGCACCGGATCGCGTCCCACACGTCGACGCGCAACTCCTGGCACAGGATGGCCAGTTCGTTGACCAACGCGATGTTGACGTGCCGGTAGGTGTTCTCCAGCAGCTTGGCCATCTCGGCCTCGCGGGTGCCCTTGGCCTGCACGACGGTGTCGACGACCTTGCCGTAGAAGGCGGCCGCGCGGGCCGAGCAGGCCGGGGTGCAGCCGCCCACCACCTTCGGGGTCTCGCGCAGTCCGTGGGTGGTGTTGCCCGGGTCGATGCGCTCCGGTGAGAACGCCAGCGCGAAGTCCTCGCCGGCCCGCAGCCCCGACTCCTCCAGGATCGGCTTGACCACCTCTTCGGTGGTGCCCGGATAGGTCGTCGATTCGAGGACCACCAGCCGTCCGCGGCCCAGCCTGCGCGCCACCGACCGCGCGGCGGAGATCACCGCGCCGAGATCGGGACCGCCGTCCTCGCTGAGCGGGGTCGGCACACAGATCACGATCGTCTGCGCACGGGCCAGGCACGCGTCGTCCGTGTACGCGGTGAAACCGGCCTGCCGCATGCGGGCGACGTCGTCGTCGGAGACGTCGTCGACATGGGAGTGTCCGGCGTTGAGGCCCTCCACGACCCGTGGGTCGAGGTCGAGCCCCGCCACTCTCAGCCCGACCAGCGACGCCTCCCGCGCGAGCGGAAGTCCGACGTAGCCGAGCCCGATGACGGCCAGTTCGAAGCCGTCGGTCCGTTCTTCGTCCCCGAGCGATTCGCCCAATTCCCCGAGCGGTACGGCCTTTTCGACCTGCATAGGGATACTCCGCCCTCAACGGCAGACGCCGTGTGGATCCGAAGGGCCCGGACGATGCGCTTCCGGGCGGCGGCGGGCCTCAGACACATCCAAGAGCGCGATACGCCTCTCGGGTCGTGGCAGCGACCCTCTTCCAGGTGCGATCACGCGCTACCAGAGCGCGGGCGGATGCTCCCCATTCATGCCGCCGTTTTCGACTGTAAAGCAATACTTCGAGAGCTTCCGCCCAAGCGCGGGGAGATCCGGGCTCGATCAGCTGTCCGCTGACCTCGGGTTCGACCAGCTCGCGCAGGGCGGCGAGATCACTGGCCGCCACCGGAAGACCGCTCGCCATCGCCTCGACCGGCTTGAGCGGAGTGACCAGACGGCACACCCGCTCGTCGGTGCGCGGCACCGCGAACACGTCGAGAACCGCGTGGTAGGAGCGCACTTGGCGGTGCGGCACCCGCCCCGTGAACAGCGCCACGCCGGCGCCGAGACCCAGCCGTCCGGCCAGCGCCTCCAGCGCCCCGCGCTCGGGTCCGTCACCGACGATCAGCAGCCGCAGCGGTACCCCCCGGCGGCGCAGCTCGGCACCCGCGTGGAGCAATGTGCCGATTCCCTCGTGTGGAGTAAGGGTGCTCACGGTGCCGACCACGTAGTCGTCCGCGGCGATGCCGAGCCGGGCGCGCAGTTCGGCGCCGTCCGGCGGCGGCGCGAGGAAGGCGTCGTCCACCGCGTTGGGCACGATCAGGACGCGCTCCGCGGGCACCCCGCGGGACACGATCTCGGCCTTCATGGCCGTCCCCAGCGTCAGCACCAGGTCCGCCCCGCGCATGCAGTACGTCTCCAGCGCGCGCCGCGCCCGGTAGGTCGGGTCGTCCGGCGTGCGGCCCGCCGCCTGGGTCAGCCAGGTCTCCTCCAGGAACCCGCGCACCTCGTACACCACCGGCAGCCCGTAGGTCTCCCGCAGGGCCAGCGCCACCCGTCCGTTGCCGTGGTCGGTCGCCGCGTGCAGGACCGCGGGCCGCAGCCGCTCCACCAGCCGCCCGGCCAGCTCGGCGTTGCGGGCCAGCGCCGGACCCTGCCCGTACGGCAGGTGCAGCGGCAGCAGCCGGTGCTGCGGCACCCCGTTCACGATCTGCAGCGGCCGGGCGTCCAGCACGCCCTGCGCCACCGGGAAGCCGACGCGGGTCACCACGTGCGGATCGAGACCGGCGGCCCGCTGGGCCTCGGCGAGGGCCTGGGTGCGCACGGTGTAGCCGGCGTGCTTGAACGGCAGCCCGTTTGTCACCAGATGGAGCACCCGGCCCGGCTCCGGCCGCACCGCACGCCCGGCGGGCGCCCGGACCCGGGCCGCCGACGGCACCGCGGCGGGACCGGCGCCACGGGCCCGGGCGGCGAGCCGCCGCTCGGCCGGCCGCAGCCCGCGCCGCGCCGGCCCCGGCAGCAGCCGTACCCCGAGCAGCGCGGCCCGCGCGGGGTCGTGCCGCAACTCGCCCCACGCGACGGATGCGGCCAAGCTGAGTGCACGGGGGATCCAGACGACACGGCGCGGCACAGGACGGAACGGAAGTCGGGCCATGTCGTCACGGTAGGCCGACAGAGCGGAGAACGTACGACATGAACGGCCGCGTACTCCATGTCGTAGGGACCAGGCCGAACTTCGTGAAGGCCGCGCCCGTCGTCGCCGCCCTGCGCGCGGCCGGGCACGACCAGGTCCTGGTGCACACGGGTCAGCACTACGACGAACGGATGTCGCACATCTTCTTCCGGGAGCTGGGCCTGCCCGCCCCGGACACCGATCTGGGCGTCGGCTCCGGCAGCCAGGCCCGGCAGACCGCCGACCTGCTGGTGGCGCTGGAGAGCGAGCTGCTGGCCCGTGCCCCGGCGCTGGTCGTCGTCTACGGGGACGTGAACTCCACCCTGGCCGCGGCCCTGGCCGCCGCCAAGCTGGGCATCCCGGTGGCCCACGTCGAGGCGGGCCTGCGCAGCTTCGACATGGCGATGCCGGAGGAGGTCAACCGGCGCCTGGTCGACCAGCTCGCCGAACTGCTCTTCGCGACCAGCCCGGAGGCCGTCGGCCACCTCGCCCGCGAGGGCGCCGACCCGGCCCGCGTGCACCTCGTCGGCAACCCGATGATCGACACCCTGCTCACCCATCTGGACCATTTCGACCCGGCCGCCGCCCGCACCGCCCACGCGCTGCCCGAACGCTACGGCGTGGTCACCCTGCACCGCCCGGCCAACGTCGACGACCCCGACGCCGCCGCGGCCGCCGCCCGCGCCCTGACCGAGGCCGCCGGCCACCTCGACCTCGCCGTCCCCCTGCACCCGCGCGGCCGGGAGGCGCTGCGCGCCGCGGGCCTCGCCGACGCGCCCGGCATCCATCTGCTCGAACCGCTCGGCTACGTCGAGTTCATGGGCCTGGTCCGGGGCGCGGCCGCCGTCGTCACCGACTCCGGCGGCGTCCAGGAGGAGACCACCGTGCTGGGCGTCCCCTGCCTGACCCTGCGCACCACCACCGAACGCCCGGTCACCGTCAGCCACGGCACCAACCGCCTGGTGAGCCACGGCGAACTGGTGCCCGCGCTGCGCAAGATCCTGGACGGACCGCCGGCCTGCGACCCCGAGGGACCGCCGCTGTGGGACGGCAAGGCCGGACCCCGCATCGCCCGTGTGCTCACCGAGTGGCTGGAGCGCCATGACTGACGCCACCCGTACCCGCCCCGACGGACCCGGCACGCCCGGCCACACCGTCCGCACCTACTGGGACACCCGGCACCGCGAACGCGACGACCTGGCCTCCGGCGGCCACATCGGCCTGGACCGGCCCGGCAACGAGATCTTCTACGCGGTACGGCTCGGCCAGCTCCTCACCCTGATCGGCGACCTGTCCAGCCCGGCGGCCCCGCTGTTCGTGCTCGACGCCGGCTGCGGCAAGGGCCACTTCGCCCGCGCCCTGGCCCGCTGCGGCCACCACGTGGACGCCTTCGACACCAGCGGGGAGGCCATCGGCCGGGCCCGCGCCGAGGGCGGCGGCCCCCGCTACGCCTTCGCCGCCCTCGACGAGTGGCGCAGCCCCTGGCTCTACGACGTGGTGCTGTGCATGGACGTCCTCTTCCACGTCCTGGACGACGAGGAGTGGGCGGCGGGCCTGCGCAACCTCGCCTCGCTCGTCCGGATCACCGGCCGGCTGATCGTCACCGACGAGAACATCGACGAGCCGGTACCGCGCGGCGACTACATCCTGCACCGGCCGCTCGCCGCCTACCGCGGGGAACTCGAACCCCTGGGCCTGAGCCACTCCCTCTTCCGGCCGTACGGCTTCCGCGAGAACCGGGTCGGCTTCCACGTCTTCACGAGGACCAGCTGATGCGCCTGACCGATCTGCTCCACCCGCACCTGGACGACGTGACCTCGGTCGTGGACGCCACGAGCGGCGGCCTGCGTCTCGACCCCTACCTGCACCTTCCGCCGGGCGTCGACCTGACCCGCGAGGAACGGCCGGTCGGCGAGGGCGAGCTGATGCTCCTCTGCTACGGCCCCGACCCGGCCCTGCACGGCGACGAGGCGGACTGTCTCGCCGCGCTGGCACGGATGCGGCCGGGCGGCCGCGGCCTGATCGTCTTCGGCCATCCGGGGACCGACCTGCCCTACCACCGGCTCCTGGACGCCCTGGTGGCCCGCCGCTGCCAGGTGCTGCACGCAGCCGCGCTCGGCTACACCCACCTGCACGCCGGCGCGGTGTTCGCCTGCACCGACGAACTCCTGCCGCCGCACGACTGGTTCGGCCGCCCGCTGCCGGCCGACGGCTTCGCCACGGCCCTCAGGATCGCCGACGAGTACGTGCTCGCCGACTTCGTCTCCCGGTCCCAGCGGGCCCGCCTGCTCGACCTGGAGCGGGCCGCCGAGGAGACCGCCCGCGCCCTGGAGACCGTCCGCGAGGACGGCCTCGCCGAACGGCTCGCCGCCGCCCTGCGGGACAAGGACCAACTGGCCTCCGCGCTGCGCGGGGCCCGGGCCAGGACCGGCGTCCTGGAGGCCCGGATCGCCATGCTGGAGGGGTCCACCTCGCTGCGGGTCGGCAAGGCACTGGTGTCGGCGGCCCGCTCGCCCGGGCGCGGCGCGGCCCGGCTGCCCGGCGAGCTGTACGGGCTGTGGCGGCAGCGGAAGGCCAAGGGCAGGCCGGTACGGGCCGTGAGCGCCGCCCCGGCACCGGAGGCCGTGACCGACGACCGCTTCCACCTCTCCCACCGCGCCCTGTCCGTGGCACCCCGCGACCGGCTGGTGATCACCGGCGTGCTGACCGACCGCACCGCCGCCGACTTCGCCGCCGACGCCGTGGTCAGCCGGGTGCTGCCGCACGACGGGCGGCCGCTGATCGAACGCACCGACCCGGACGTCTTCCTCGTCCAGCTCGGCGCCTGCACCGGCGAGGCCGGCCCCTGGACGCTCACCGGCACCGGCCACGCCCCGGACCTGGACCGCCGCCTCGCCGAACTGATCGCCCAGGCGAGAGGGCAGGGCCGCGCGGCGGTGCTGTGGCGCGACGGCCCCGCGTCGTCCGCACCGGGTCTGTCCCAACTGCCCTGGGACGCGGTCCTCGACGGAGACACCGGTACGGCGCTCTCCCGCCTGGACCCGGTCACCGACGGCCGTGACCGGCTCCGCGACGTCTTCCAGCTGGACAGCACCCGGGTACGGCTGGCCCGGCTCGCCGCGCTGACCGGCGGACCCGACCCGACCGCGGAGCGCCGGGTCGCCGTGCTGGCCGCACCGAAGGACGCCACCGACGTCGCCCGGCTGGTCGCCCAGACACTCTGCCAGCTGCACCGGCCCGCCGAGGTGGTCGTCGCCGACCAGAGCGGCCTCGACCTCGGTGAACTCACGGCCGCCTCGGTCACCGTGCACGGCGGACCGCCGACCGCGCCCTGGGTGGCCGACTGGACCGACCTCACCGAGGACCGGCCCGACACCCTGCTGCTCGACCTGCTCTGCGCCCAGGAGTTCTCCGGCGCCGACGCGGTGGGCCACACCCCCGCCGCCGACGACTACGTCTTCGTACCGGCGCTGAGACCGCTGCTGGCGCGCCGGTCGCTGCTCGACACCGGCACCCCGCCGGACGCCTGGTCGCGGGCCGGGCACCGCCTGTTCGCCGTGCGTGGAAAGGAACCGTCATGACCCGCACCCTCCGGGCGCTCGTCTACGGCGACGTGGACCTCAACCTCATCGACGGCTCCGCCGTCTGGGCCCAGTCGACGGTGCAGGCGCTGTCCCGCGCGGGCTGCCGTACCCGGCTCGTCCTCAAGGCCCCGGTGGAGACCGGTCGGCTGACCGACCCGCTGGCCGGCCTGCCCGGGGTCACCGTGGTCCGCCCGTACGAGGAACAGCTCGTCCCCGGCCAGGGCGCACACCCCCTGTCCCCCCACCAGGCCTCGCAGCTGCTCGCCCGCCTGGACGCGGAGGAACCCTGCGACCTGCTGGTGCTGCGCGGCCGCAGGCTGGTGAAGCAGATCGTCGGCGACGGCCGCTTCCACGGACGCATCTGGGCCTACCTCACCGACATCCCGCAGTCCCCGGCCCAGATGACCGAGCAGGACCGTGCCGACCTGGCCCGCATCGCCGAGGCGTCGCGGCAGCTCCTGTGCCAGACCGAGGAGTTGCGCTGCTTCCTGGAGTCCTGGGTGCCGGAGGCCTGCGGCCGGGCCGTGCTCTGCCCGCCCGCGGTGCCCGAACCCGGCTTCCCGGTCCCGGAGCGCGACGCGCCGCACGATCCCGTACGCCTCGTCTACACGGGCAAGTTCGCGCCCCGCTGGAACACCCTGCCCATGACCCTGCTGCCCGCACGGCTCGCCGAACGCGGCATCCGGGCCGAACTCCACGCCGTCGGCGACAAGATCCACAAGGATGCCGCCCACCCCGGCTTCGACATCGCCATGGCCGAGGCGCTGCGCACCACTCCCGAGGTCGTCCACCACGGCGGCGTGCCCCGCGAGGAGGCCATGCGGATCGCCGCCGACTGCGACCTCGGCCTCGGCTGGCGCGACCCCTCCCTCGACGCGAGCCTCGAACTCTCCACCAAAGTGCTTGAGTTCGGCTCCCTCGGCCTGCCCGTCGTGCTCAACCGCACGCCCGCGCACGAGGCGCTGCTCGGCACCGACTACCCGCTGTTCGTGCCCGGCGACGCCGCCCTAGCGGACGCCGTGGACGCGGTCACGGTCGTCGTCCGCGACACCGGCGCCCGGCGGCTGGCGGCCGACCGGTGCGCGGCCGCGGCCCGGCAGTACACCATGGACGCCGCGGTGGCCCGCTGGCGCGCCCACCTCGACGGCGCCTTCCCCGCCGCACCCGCCGCCGTGGCCGGCCGCGGCCGCCCGCTGCGGCTCGCCGTCGCCGGTCACGACCTGAAGTTCCTCACCCGGCTGCTCGACCACTTCCGCGCCCTGCCCGGCATCGAGGTACGCGTGGACGCCTGGCCCGCGCTCGCCCGGCACGACCCGGCCGCCAGCCGTGAACTCGCCGACTGGGCGGACGTGGTGGTCGTCGAGTGGTGCGGCCCCGCGGCCGTCTGGTACAGCCGCCACAAGCGGCGCGGCAGCAGACTCGTCGTCCGCCTGCACCGCTTCGAACTCGACGCCGGCTACCCGCAGCAGGTCGACATCGACGCCGTCGACCGGGTGGTCTGCGTCAGCCCCTACTACGCCCGCAGCACCCGCGAGCGCACCGGCTGGCCCGCCTCGAAGATCACCACCATCGGCAACTGGGTCGACGTCCACCAGCTCGACCGCCCCAAGGCACCCGGCGCCCGGTACCGCCTCGGCATGATCGGCATCGCGCCCAGCCGCAAGCGCCTCGACCTCGGTCTCGACGTCCTGGAGGCGCTGCGCGCCCACGACCGGCGCTGGCACCTCTCGGTCAAGTCCAAGCCGCCGTGGGAGTACTGGTGGATCTGGAACAAGCCCGAGGAACGCGCCCACTACGAGGCGGTCCTGCACCGCATGCAGACCTCGCCGCTGCTCGAAGGGGCCGTCGTCTTCGACCAGTTCGGCCCGGACGTGCCGAACTGGCTGCGCCGCGTCGGCCATGTCCTGTCCACCAGCGACGACGAGAGCTTCCACCTCGCCCCGGCCGAGGGCATGGCCTCCGGGGCGGTACCCGCGCTGCTGCCCTGGCCGGGCTCGGACGAGATCTACGACCGGCGCTGGATCCACGCCACCCCGCGGGCGATGGCCGAGTCGATCGCCGCGCTGGGCGAGCAGGACGACTGGCGGTCGGCCGGCGAGGCCGCCCGCCACCAGGTACGGGAAGGGTTCTCGCTGGAGCGGGTGGCGCAGGAGTGGACGGACCTGCTGGTCTCCGGCTGAGACACCGTCCTGCGCCGCTTCCCGGCAGGACGGGGCCCGGCGGCGAACCCGCCGCCGGGCCCCGCCGCCGCGGTCAGGCCGCGGACTCCCGCTGAACCGTGCCCGGTTCGGGCAGCAGACGGGCGCCGAGCCGGTCCGCGCTCGGCCAGCGGACGTCGTGCGCCCAGCCCAGCTGCTCGAAGATCCGGATCAGGCGGGCCGACGGGTCGAGCTGGCCCGGCAGCACACCATGGCGCGCGCCCGTGGGGTCGGCGTGGTGCGAGTTGTGCCAGCTCTCGCCGAAGGACAGCAGCGCGAGCGGCCAGAAGTTGGTGGCCTTGTCCCGGCTGGCGAAGGGCCGCCTGCCCGCGACGTGGCAGACCGAGTTCACCGACCAGGTCACGTGGTGCAGCAGCGCCATCCGCAGCACGCCGGCCCAGAAGAACCCGGTCAGCGCGCCCGTCCAGGTGCCGGTGACGAGCCCGCCGACCAGCGCCGGGGCCAGCAGCGAGACGGCGGTCAGCGGCCCGAACAGCCGCCCCACGATCCGCAGATCACGGTCCGCGGCGACGTCGGGCGCGAACCTGGCCCGGTTGCTCAGCTCGCGCTTGAGCATCCAGCCGATGTGCGCGTACAGCAGCCCCTTGAGCAGCGCGCGCGTGTCGGTGCCGAACCGCCAGGGCGAGTGCGGGTCGCCCTCGCGGTCGGCGAAGGCGTGGTGGCGGCGGTGGTTGGCCACCCACTGCACCGGCGAGCCCTCCACGCCGAGCGAGCCCGCGACGGCCAGGGCGATCCGCAGGCCCCGCTTCGCCCTGAACGAGCGGTGCGTGAAGAGGCGGTGGTAGCCGACGGTGAGGCCGAAGCCCGACACCAGGTAGGCGACCACGGCCATGCCGACGTCCAGCGCCGACAGGCCCCGCCCCCACAGCAGCGGCACCGCGACGACCAGGCAGAGCAGCGGACCGACGACGAAGATCCACATCGCGACGCCGGCCGCGGCGTTCTGCGGGGCGTCGAGCAGCGGCCTGGCCCCCGCCGCGGTCTCGGCGCCGCCCTCGGTGACGGACTGTTCGGGACGGTCAGCTGTGCTCGGGCTCATTTCTTCCCCGCCGTTGCTCAAAGGTGTCGGACACGGTGCCGGACCGACCGGGAGACGGCGCGCGCGTGCGCTGCACGGCGTGCGCGGCGGCCGCCCTCCCAGCCTCGCACCGGACGGCATCCCCGCAGGTCATCGCTCATGTCCGGGGTGTGAACGGCGCGGGACCAAATCGCCGTCGTGGTGTCGCGGGGGAAACACTTGATCTCAAGGCCGGTTGAGGTTCTAGAGTCGATCGTGCCGACGACGGAGTACGGGAGGGAACGGCCATGAGGACACTGGTGCTCGGAAGGACGCCCGACAGGGTGACGGCCGTGCTGGCCACGCTGCGTGCCGACGGATTCGACGCGGAGGGGGTGAGCACCGACGACGAGGCCCTGAAACTGCTGAGCACCGGGGAGTTCGGGGTGCTGATCATCGGCGGCGGTGTGGGGCCCCGGTCGCGCGCCGAGATCAAGGAGTTCGCGGCCGAGAACCGGGTGCGGCGGGTGATCGACGGCGCGCTGTCGGAGCCGTTCGACGTCTACGTACGCCGGGAGTTCGAGCCGCTGATCCGCGAGGCCGCCGCGGACTGACGGCGGTGGGCCCGCCGGGCCGGGCGGACACCGGGCCGGACGGTGCCGAGACGGCCCGCCGGTGGTCACCGGCGGGCCGTCCTTCAGGTGGCTAGGGCTGTTTGTTCCACTCGGCGATCACGGGCCATCCGTGTTCCATGGACAGCCTGCTGACCGTTCCGGTCGCCAGCTGGAACAGCCGGCCCTCGGCCGGCGGCAGCCCCAGGCGGCGGGCCGTCAGGACGCGCAGGAAGTGCGCGTGGGCCACCAGGACCACGTCACCGCCGCCGTCGGCGAGCGCCCGCTCCACCTTGGCGAGCACCCGGTCGGCGCGGGCTCCGATCTGCTCCGGCGACTCGCCGGAATGTCCGGCGGGACCTGCGGGCACGCCGTCGGTCCACAGGTACCAGTCGGGGCGGGAGCGGTGGATCTCCGCCGTGGTGATGCCCTCGTAGCCGCCGTAGTCCCATTCGTGCAGGTCGGGATCGGCGACGACCCCGCTCAGGCCGGCCAGTTCGGCCGTGCGTATCGCGCGGTCCAGCGGGCTGGCCAGCACCAGTGCGTAGGTCCGGCCGGTGAGCAGCGGGGCGAGGGACTTGGCCTGTTCCTCGCCGTGTCCGGTCAGGGGCAGGTCGGTCCAGCTGGTGTGCTGTCCCGACACGCTCCACTCCGTCTCACCGTGGCGGACCAGAAGAAGGTCCCCCACGTCGCCCTACTCCTTCGACTCGACCGCGTGGCCGCCGAACTGGTTGCGCAGCGCCGCGATCATCTTCATCTGCGGGGAGTCGTCCTGGCGGGACGCGAACCGCGCGAACAGGGAGGCGGTGATCGCCGGCAGCGGCACCGCGTTGTCGATGGCCGCCTCGACGGTCCACCGGCCCTCGCCGGAGTCCTGGGCGAAGCCCTTCAGCTTGTCCAGGTGCTCGTCGTCGTCCAGGGCGTTGACCGCGAGGTCGAGCAGCCAGGACCGGATGACGGTGCCGTCCTGCCAGGAGCGGAAGACCTCGCGGACGTTGTCCACCGACTTGACCTTCTCCAGCAGCTCCCAGCCCTCGGCGTAGGCCTGCATCATGGCGTACTCGATGCCGTTGTGGACCATCTTGGAGAAGTGCCCGGCGCCGACCTTGCCGGCGTGCACGTAGCCGTAGGGGCCCTCGGGCTTGAGCGCGTCGAAGACGGGCTTCAGCCGCTCCACGTGCTCCTTGGTGCCGCCGACCATCAGGGCGTAGCCGTTCTGCAGGCCCCACACACCGCCGGAGACACCGGCGTCGACGAAGCCGATGCCCTTGATGCCGAGTTCGGCGGCGTGCTTCTCGTCGTCGGTCCAGCGGGAGTTGCCGCCGTCGACCACCGTGTCGCCCTCGGACAGCAGGTCCTTCAGCTCGTCCATGACGGACTGGGTGGCGGTGCCGGCCGGGACCATCACCCACACCGTGCGCGGCGCGTCGAGCTTCTCGACCAGCTCTTCCAGGGACTTGACGTCGGAGACGTCCGGGTTGCGGTCGTACCCGATGACGGTGTGGCCGGCGCGGCGGAGCCGCTCGCGCATGTTGCCGCCCATCTTGCCGAGACCGATGAGGCCCAACTGCATGGCTGCCATGTCAGATTCACTTCCTAAGCGTGCGGTACGTGGAGACGAGAGCGGTGGTGGACGGGTCGAGGCCGGGGACGTCCGCGCCCTCGGTGAGTGCGGGCTCGACGCGCTTGGCGAGGACCTTGCCGAGTTCCACGCCCCACTGGTCGAAGGAGTCGATGTTCCAGACGGCGCCCTGCGTGAACACCTTGTGCTCGTAGAGGGCGACGAGCTGGCCGAGCACCGACGGGGTCAGCTCCCGGGCCAGGATCGTGGTGGTCGGCCGGTTGCCCTGGAACGTCTTGTGCGGGACGAGTTCCTCCGGGACGCCCTCCGCGCGGACCTCCTCGGCGGTCTTGCCGAAGGCCAGTGCCTGCGTCTGGGCGAAGAAGTTGGCCATCAGCAGGTCGTGCTGCGCCCTGAGTTCACCGCTCAGCTCGGCGACCGGCTCGGCGAAGCCGATGAA
>NZ_JBIWNY010000025.1:0-8113 GCF_044767465.1 Streptomyces sp. NPDC101237
GCCGGTGTCTTCGCCCCTCTTGTCGTGCCTCCCCCGGGGGGCGCCCCACCCCCGATTGGCGCGGGGGCGGGGGGGGGGGGGGGGGGGGGCCCGCGCCCCCCCCCCCCCCCCCTCCGGTGCGTTACGGCGGCGCGTCCGGGCGGATTCACGGCCGTTCCGCGGCGACCGCGTCCGCCGTCCGGGCCTTGAAATGCGGGGGATCGAGGAGGACGGTGAGTCGGAACGGGGTCGCGGTGCGTACACCTGGCCGGAGGTGTGGGCCGCGGCAGGCGCGGGCTCGGCGGACGTGACGCCGGGGACCGGTGGTGCGGGTGACGGGGAGGATCCGTGGCACGACCATCGGTAACCGGATTTGAATAGGCCGCTTGTCAGTTGTGCAGGAGACGTGAAAAGCTCGGGTCCTGCCGCGAGGTTCCCCCCAACTCCATTGCCGATGTGGTGAGTTGACCTCGCTTTCGATGCAGGAGACCCATGCCCGACCTGCCGATCCCCCAGGACGCCGCCGAGGCCGCGCTGTTCTCCGAGTGCTGGGACGCGGTCCTCTCCTACGCCGACCTGTGCACCTCCGGCTCCCTGGCGGCCAACGAGCTGGCCACCGAGGCCTTCGCCCTCGGGATGCGCGAGGCCCGTGACACCGACTTCACCGCCGTGCGCAGCGGAGGCCGGCGCTCCGCGCGGCTGCCGATGATCCCGTTGCTGCTCACGGCGGTCCGCACCACGGCCGCCGCCTGGGAGACCTCCGGGGTGGGCCACAAGCTCGACCCGGACCTCAGGCTGTGGCTCAACTCCGAGAAGGCCACCCGGTACACGGGCCTGCCCCTGCAGCGGCCCGTCGCGCTGCGCGGCCTGCGGGACATGCAGGAGGCGGACGCCGCACTGCTGTGGCTCGCCGAGGTGGAGGCGCTGCCGCTGTCCTTGGTGGGCCGCCGACTCGGCCTCGACGCGTCGGTCGCCGCCCAGGAACTGGAGCAGGTGCGCGGCCTGTTCCGGGACCGCTGCCACCGGGCCCACCTCGACACGCCGATGGCCGCCGAGTGCCGCAGCTACGCCCGCCTCCTGGACGCCGTCACCCGGTCCGAGGCGGCCGAGACGCCCGAGGACCTCTCCCGGCACCTCGCCACCTGTGTGCAGTGCGCCGAGGCCGCCGCCTGTCTGCGCCTGCACGGCGGCGGCCTGCCCGCCGCGCTCGCCGGCGGGGTCGTCGGCTGGGGCGGCCTCGCCTACCTGGAGCGCCGCCGCCGCGCGGCCGAGGTACGGCTCGGCGCCGGCCGTCCAGGCACCGGCGAGGCCGACGGCGGTGACCCCGAGGAGGGCACCGGCCGCGGCCGGGTACTGCGCCACGGCCTGCTCGGCGCCGCGGTGCTGATCTCGCTGGTGGCGCTCGGCGTGTCGATGACGCCGACGGGAGGCGGCGCCGACGACACCGCCGCCGCCTCCCACGACGACCGCCGGCCCGTCGCCGACCCCACCCCGGTCTCCCCGTCGGTCCACCCGTCGGCCACCCACAAGGCCTCCGCCGTCCCCTCCGCGTCGGCCACCACGGGCCGGCCCGCCGACACCAACCCGGACCCGGAGCCCCAGGGCACCTCCACCGCCCCGGCCGGCACCGACGACCGCGCCACCGGCGCCGTCTCCGCGTCCCCGTCGCCCACGCACTCCGCGGCGGCCGCCTGCCGGGTCACCTACGACCTGGTCAACCAGTGGACCGACGGCTTCCAGGCCACCGTCTCCATCACCACCTCCGAAGCCCTGGACGGCTGGCAGGTCGGGTGGACCTTCCGGGACGGCCAGCGGGTCACCCAGATGTGGGACGCGAACGTCAGCCAGAGCGGCGGCCGGGTCAGCGTCGACTCCGCCGACTACAACCGGTCGGTGACCCCGAACGGCACCCTCTCCTTCGGGTTCCTCGGCACCTGGAGCGGCCGGAACTCCGCTCCCGCCTCCTTCACGCTGAACGGTGACTCCTGCGCGCAGGGGTGAGCCGAGCCGGCGACGGAGACGGCGGCCGGGCGGACCCGGGAAGTCGAGGGTCCGCCCGGCCGCCGGCCGTCCGTCACGCGTCCACGGCCGACAGCCGGGTCAGCACTGCGACTTGTAGAAGTACTTGCTGACCGACGCGTCGTTCATGTTGTCCTTCGTGATCGCCACCATGGTGGTGCCGATCGTCTTGCTCACCGACGTGCCCTCGAAGGCAGCGGCGAGCTGGTCCACCGCCTGCCGGCCGATCGACGCCGGGTCCTGGGCGACCAGCACCTGGAGGGTGCCCGCCTTCAGCGCGGCGACCTCGTCGGGCTCGGCGTCGAAGGCGGCCACCTTCACCGTGCCCTGCTTGCCGGCCTGCTTCAGCCCGGTGGCGATACCCGTACCGGTGTTGGTGTTGCCCGCGAACGCGCCGCCCAGGTCCGGGTGGGCGGCGAGGGTCGACTGGATCTGCGAGGCCGCGGTCGCCGGCAGGTCGTTGTCGTAGAGCGTCGGCAGCACCTTGATGTTCGGGTACTTGCCCATCTCCTCGGTGAAGCCCTTGATCCGGGCGTCCGTGGTGGACACGCCGGGCTTGACGCTGATGACGACGACCGAGCCCTTCTCGTTCATCAGCTTGGCGAGCGCGTCGGCGGCGACCCGGCCGCCCTTCTCGTTGTCCGACGAGATCCGGGTGATCCCGACCGAGTCGTCGCTGACCGTCGTGTCCACCAGCGCCACCTTGGTGCCCGCCGACTGGATCTGCTTCAGCGACGGAGTCAGCGCGCTGGTGTCCACCGGCGAGATCAGCAGTCCGTCGGGCCGGGCCGCCGCCACCGAGTCGAGGAGCGGGCGCTGCACCGATACGTCCCACTGCGCGGAACCGTCGGCTGTGAAGTCCATCCCCTTGGCCTTGGCCTCCTGCTGGGCCGCGCAGGTCATGGTGATGTAGAAGGGGTCGCTCTTGACCCCCGTGATCAGCCGGACCTTCTTGCCCTTGGCGCCGCCCGAACTCCCCGAGCCGCCACCGCTGTCCGACGAACCGCACGCCGAGGCCGCGCCGAGGGCCAGTACCGTGCCCACCGCGACCAGCAACCCGCGCCTGCTGCGCATGCTCCCCATCACAGAGTTCTCCTTGTCCCGTGCGAACGAGTTGTCCCGCGCGATCGAGTTGTCCTGCCCGAGCGGGCCGGTCCGTGCGAGCGGGCCGGTCCGTGCGATTCCGTGCCGCGTGAGGCCGTCGTGCCCGACGGCCTCACGCGCGTTCCCGGGTCCTGCGGCGCATCTGGTCGACGTAGACGGCCACGACCAGCACCACGCCCACCGCCACGTCCTGCCAGTACTGCTGGACGCCGATCACGATCAGTCCGGTGGTGAGCACCGCCGGGATGAAGACGCCGATCACCGTGCCCAGCACCGAACCCCGGCCGCCGAAGAGGCTGGTGCC
The DNA here is from genome assembly GCF_044767465.1 of Streptomyces sp. NPDC101237. NCBI lineage: Bacteria > Bacillati > Actinomycetota > Actinomycetes > Kitasatosporales > Streptomycetaceae > Streptomyces > Streptomyces sp. NPDC101237. Next base: position 3,407 of record NZ_JBIWNY010000025.1, read on the forward strand.
GCCCAGCACCACCGCGGTGATCACCTTGAGGTTGTCGGTGGAGTGGCCGGCGATCGACGTGGTGCCGTACGAGGCCAGCCACATCACCGCGCCCAGCCCGGCCAGCAGCCCCATCAGGCCGTACACCTTCACCAGATGCCGGCCCACCGGAATGCCCGCCCGCCGCACCGCCGTCGGGTTCGACCCGATCGCGAGGGTGTGCTCGCCGAACCGGGTGGCCGCCAGCACCGCGCCGAAGACCGCGGTCACCACGGCGGCCAGGATCACCATCCACGGGATCCCGAGCAGCTTGCCGAAGCCGAGGCTGTTCTGCAGATGGGTGGAGGACGCGCCGGCCGGGTCCTGGCCGCCGGTGGCGAGTTCGGCGATGCCCAGCGCCGCGCCGAGGCCGCCCAGGGTCACGATCAGCGGCGGCACCCTGCCGCTGGCGACGACCACCCCCTGCAGCGCGCCCCAGGCCGTGCCGACGGCCAGCGCGATCACGACGCAGATCGCGACCGTGCCCCAGCCCGACGCCGGGCCGCCGTGGTGGATGTTGTACTCACCGGCCGCCACCGCGGCCAGCACCAGCACCGACCCGATGGACAGGTCGATGCCCGCCGTGATGATCACGAACGTCATGCCGACGCCGAGCACCAGGTAGATGGCCGCGTTCACGGCGATCTGCGTGATGTCGTACGTGGTGAAGAACGTGCCCGGCGCCGCGACGGTGAAGAACACCACCAGGGCCAGCAGGATCACGAAGGTCCACAGTTCGTTCAGCGTCGCCGCGCGCCGGAGCCAGTCCGGCGCCCCGGTCCGGCGGCCCGCGGCCACGGGAACCTTCTCGCTCTCGGCCGTCATCGTGCCCCCTCCGCTTCCTTGCCACCGCTCGGCCCGTCCAGGGACCCGGTCATCGCGCCGACGAGTTCCTCGATCGTGGTCTCCGCGGCGGTGTACGACGCGACGCGCCGGCCCAGCCGCAGCACCTCCACCCGGTCCGCCACCGAGAGCACCTCGGGCATGTTGTGACTGATCAGCACCACGCAGATGCCCTGGTCGGCGACCCTGCGGACGGTCTCCAGGACCCGGGCACGCTGGACCACGCCCAGCGCGGCGGTCGGCTCGTCCATGAAGATGACCTTGTTGGCGAAGGCGACCGCCCGGGCCACCGCGACGGACTGCCGCTGACCGCCGGACAACGTTGTCACAGCGGCGGTCACATCTTTCAGTTCCACACCGAGTTCCGCGAAGGCCCGGACCGCTTCCCGGCGCATCGCCGGCCGGTCGAGCAGGCCGATCCGCCCGAGCACGCCGCCGCGCACGATCTCGCGGCCGAGGTAGAGATTGGCCGCCGCGTCGAGGTCGGGCGCGAGCGAGAGGTCCTGGTAGACCGTCTCCACGCCGTGCCGCTGCGCGTCCATCGGCCCGGAGAACCGCACCGGCTCGCCGTCCAGGCGGACTTCGCCGGCGTCGGGGGTGAGGACGCCCGAAAGGACGTTCACCAGAGTGGACTTGCCGGCACCGTTGTCGCCGATGAGGGCGACGACCTCGCCGGGGTACGCCGTGAAATCGGCGCCCTGGAGCGCCTGGACGTGGCCGAAACGCTTGACCACGCCATGTGCGGTGAGCAGTGGTTCCCTTGCAGAGGCCATGTTGTGCCTTCTGGTTGGTATCGTTAACAGCTTGGCTGATTCTTGGGGCGCCCGCCGCGGGGTGTCAAGGGTGGTGCAGCCGATCCCGCACCGCCGCACGGGCTTCCCAACTCTGCTCGTTCGCACGCCTGTTGCGGCGCGGTCGAGTGGGTAACGTTGACGAGTCGACGCTCGAACGTGACGCAGGTGGAGGACGTGGCGTGGCAGCCACCCGGCCGACCATGAAGGACGTTGCCGCGGAAGCGGGCGTCAGCGCGATGACGGTGTCCCGGGTGGTCAACGGCGATGCGGCCGTCGCTCCGCGCACCGCCGCGCGGGTGGTCGCCGCGGTCCGCAAACTGGGCTATCAACGCGACGACGTCGCGCGTCAGTTACGGCGTACCCACGAACTGAGCCAGATCATCGGGCTGTTGGTCGACGACGTGGCCGACCCCTTCATGGCCGCGGTGGCCTCCGCCGCCGAGGACGTCGCCCGGCAGCGCGGCAGCGTCATGCTCATCGGCTCCAGCCGCGCCGACCTGAGCCGGGAACGCGAGGTCGTCGCCGCCTTCACCGCCCGCCGGGTCGACGGGCTGATCCTCGTCCCGGCCGCCGGCAGTCACCGCTTCCTGCGCCCGGCCCAGGCGCAGGGCACGAAGATCGTCTGCGTGGACCGGGCCGCACCCGGACTGAACGTGGACGCCGTGGTCGTGGACAACTTCGGCGCGGTGCGCGAGGCGGTGGGACGGCTGGCCGCCCACGGCCACCGCAGGATCGGGTACATCGGCGACACCCCGCGGATCCGGACGTTCGGCGAACGGCGGCGGGGCTATCTGGCGGCGCTGGCCGCGGCCGGCCTCCCCGCCGACCCGGCACTCGTCGGGGACGGTCTGCGGACCGGGCCGGAGGCGGCCGCCGCCGTCGCCGGGATGCTCGCCCTGCCCGACCCGCCGACCGCGCTGCTGGCCGGCAACGAGATCCTCGCGTTCGGCGCCCTCGCCGTCCTCCCGCCGGACCTCGCCTTCGTCGCCTTCGACGACTTCGCGCTCGCCGACCGGCTGACCCCGCCCGTGACCGTGATCGCCCAGGACCCGGTGGCCCTCGCGACGCGCGCCGCGCACCTGCTGTTCGCCCGCATCCACGGCGACGTCGCGCCACCGCGCACGGTGGTCATGCCGACCCGGCTGATCGAGCGCGGATCGGGCGAACTGCCGGGCCCGTTCGCCTAGCCCGGCCGCGGCGGGGAACGGGCCCGGTTATTCGGTGGCGGCGCGATGCGCGGACCCTCTACGGTGAGGCCACCGCTCGCCGAGCGGAAGACGAACACAGGAGGTGTGACCGATGGCTGTCGTTGCGACGGGCGCTGCCCGCGACCAGAAGTTCATCCACTCCACCTCCGCGGCCACCGGCTGACCTACCGCGTTCCCGGGGCCGCCCCTGTGAAGGGTCACCCTTGTCTTCCAGCTCCGCTGCTGTCTTCTCCGCGCTCGCTCCCTACGGCTGGGACGAGACGTGGGCGAAGGAGTTCGCCCCCTACGCCGCCGAAGGCCTGCTGGCCGGGCGGGTCGTCCGCGTCGACCGCGGGCAGTGCGACATCGTCACCGCCAACGGGACACTGCGCGCCGACACGGCATTCGTCACCCCGCACGACCCGCTGCGGGTCGTGTGCACCGGCGACTGGGTCGCCGTCGAACCGGGCGGCAACCCCCGTTACGTACGCGCGTGTCTGCCGCGCCGGACCGCCTTCGTGCGCTCCACCTCCTCCAAGCGGTCCGAGGGGCAGATCCTCGCGGCCAACGTCGACCACGCGATCATCGCGGTGTCCCTGGCCGTCGAACTCGACCTCGGCCGGATCGAACGGTTCCTGGCGCTGGCCTGGGAGTCCGGGGCCCAGCCGGTCGTCGTGCTCACCAAGGCGGATCTGGTCCCGGACCCGGTGACGCTCGCGTACCTGGTCCAGGACGTCGAGACCACCGCGCCCGGCGTACCCGTCCTCACCGTCAGCGCGATGGCCGGCGACGGCCTGGACGTCCTCGTCTCCCTCGTCGGCGCCGGCACGTCCGTCCTGCTGGGCCAGTCCGGCGCGGGCAAGTCCACCCTCGCCAACGCGCTGGTCGGCGAGGACGTGATGGACGTCCGGGCCGCCCGGGACATCGACGGCAAGGGACGGCACACCACCACCACCCGCAACCTGCTGGCGCTGCCCGGCGGGGGAGTGCTGATCGACACGCCCGGACTGCGGGGCGTGGGCCTGTTCGACGCCGGGAACGGGGTCGGGCAGGTGTTCTCCGAGATCGAGGAACTGGCGGCGGACTGCCGGTTCTCCGACTGCGGGCACGAGAGCGAGCCGGGCTGCGCGGTGCTCCGCGCGGTGCAGACCGGGGAGCTGCCCGTGCGCCGGCTGGAGAGCTATCGCAAGCTGATGCGCGAGAACCAGTGGATCGTCGCGAAGACCGACGCGCGGCTCCGCTCCGAGATCAAGAAGGACTGGAAGAAGAGAGGAGCGGAGGGGAAGGCGGCGATGGAGGCGAAGCGGGGCCGGTGGCACTAGCGCCGTGTCCGAATCCCCCCGGACGCGACCCCGTCCGTCGCCCACACCGACCGGGTGATGGACGTGGCCACCACGCTGGTCCAGCGGTACGGCAAGGCGCTGGACCAGCGTGGTGGCGGGCTCACCCACCTCTGCCCCGAGCCGGCCGTGCTCGCCGGGGCCGAGCCGGCCGGCGGCCTCGGCGCGCTCGCCGCCGCGCGCGCGGACGGCGTCGTACGGCTGGACCCGGGCGCTGACCGGACCGGCGCCGAAGCCGCGCCGCGGGCCCTGCCCGGGATGCCGCCGCGGGTCGTCGCCGAGATCCGCGCCCGCGCGCTCGGCGACCCGGACGTGGCCGCGCCCGGCCTGGACGTACCCAAGGAGTGGCGGCCCTGGCGGACGTACGCCGTCCGGCACCTGCTGACGGAGGCCGAGCGCGCCCGGCAGCAGACGCCGGGGACCGCGCGTGCGCCGGTCCCGGCAGTCCGCCGCTCTGGCAGTCCGCCGGTCCCGGCAGTCCGCCGCTCTGGCAGTCCGCCGGTCCCGGCAGTCCGCCGCTCTGGC